>JBHPDX010000032.1:0-13995 GCA_042577445.1 Candidatus Margulisiibacteriota bacterium
TCGCAAGCCTGCTTGTAACATTTCTTGTATTGAAAGTGGTCTACCGGATCATATATAACTTAATGAAGAAGTGAAGAAAGAAGAACATAACAAATATCAAGAAGGATACAAATTCAGTATAATCTCACCGCTGCTCTTGATCACCATAAGATCTTTAGAGCGATCAAACTTGCCGATGGCTAACTGCTCTTTTAAATAAGTAATGGCCTTTCCCCTTTCCTCCGGTTTAAGCCCAAAAATATCAGGATCGGTCCTAAGATCAAAGCCCCTCTGCCCTTTCACGGAACCTGCCGACACCATACTCTCAGCAAGCTCGTTCATCAATAGAAAAACTTCTCTCTGCCCGCCGTATTTCAGATATAACTCCTGAAAAACGGGGAAAACTTTATTCCTTAAGTTCCTTCCAACCATATTCACCACAAAAGTTTCCCTATGACCGAGGACATCCCGCATTGTTCCTTTTAACTCACCAAACTGGCTTTCCGTAAGCCGGACAAAAGTAGCAGGAGCAAGTAAATGACGGAGACGGAATTCAACGAACCAATCGGGAGCAGCTTCCTGTTCTCCTTTGGCAAATATCTCCTCCAGCTCTGTCATCAACGGAACGCTAAGCAGGCTCCTCTGCTCTTTACCCTTCGCCGTGTTGTCCATGCAGTCCAGAATGAATATCTGCCTGCGCATATTCCTCGGCAGACCTTTAATGTCTTCAAGGAAAGTGTCGACACCAAAATTATTGAAAAGCCCGTGCTTGCCGGCAATGACCGCAACATTACCTGCATCGATCACGATCCCCGCACTTTCAACAACTTCCTGCACCATAAGTCCGCTTTTTAGGCAATGGTCCCATCCATCAGACCGCAGGTATCCTATATCATGCAGAACGACCGCCAAATGAAGCTCCCTTTGCTCCTCGGGAGTGAGCCTGTCATATGTTAAACGAAGTGACTTTAACTTTTCGGCGTACTGCTGCAGGCTCGTATTTTGCCGCTCCTCCTGAAAGAGATTTGAATACATGTCCTTGAATCTGTGCGCGACAAAGTTATGATAATTGGAAATGACATTGAGCACATGGTTCATTCGCGGCGCCGCCATCCCATTAAAATTACCCGCAAGCTTCCCCAGATAAGGATCCCGCGTAAGCACGGCTCTCTGCACACTTGGAAATGCCTTAATAGCCACATTTATACCGATAGGTGCTACCCTGTTCATGTGTATATATCGTGAAAATTGAGAGGAAATTGCAGCAGTTATAAAGAACTTATTTCAATAACTCAGGTCTTATCGGAATCTTTGAATAAGGCACTTTTACCTTAAGTGCACCGAGATAGCTGGGGAGATATACAGCCTGCTGCCAGTAAACAACGATAGAATCCCTTGTTAAATAGAATTCCTGGTCCTTATCTATCCCTTTAAATTCCGCAAGAAGCGGCACATTTATCTTCTTCGCCTGCGCCTCGACCCCTTCCTTCAAGATACTGTTCAAGACAGTTCTGTAATTGCTTCCCGGCTTAAAAAGATCCTTCAGGGAATAAATCGACCCATCCTTCAGGTTGACGGTAATGCCGCATACTTTATTAAAAGGGTGGGCATAAAAAGGCAGGTTCAGGCTTTCTTCAAATCTAACGCTAATAAAGCCATCGGTCCTGCGGGTCACAGAGTAATCAACATAATATGAATAGCCTTTTGTGCTCTTCTTGACCAGCGCCGTGTTCCCGTTCCAGAGCTTGAAGGCCGACGAATAAAAAATATCATTAATGCTGTTCTGCATGCTCTTATCTGCAAGGCCTTCGACCCGGGGGTATTTTATGTGCAGGTGCTGAGTTAATATAGCGGTATCCCGCACCCTTACCCTGCAACCGGTTAGGCTAAAGAGTAGAATGATCAAAAGAATGAATAATAAGGGTTTTTTTACCATCTATATTACAGCATCCATGTGCCGCCTATATTCACCTGCCAGAAATTAGCCGAATTTAGGACCGGCACCTGTTGGGCAAGCGTCAATCTGCCGGTAAGACCGGGAGCATACGCCCACTCTGCGCCTCCTTCAAATAAATAATAAGTTACAGGATTACCCATGGGGCTGCCTGCTTGAGCCGTATATATATAAATGCTCCCTATCAGGTTAAAAGAAGGCGTCATAGGCTGGTCAACAGATCCCTTTAACCATAGCTTAGATCCGTTCTTCTGGCCATCATCTCTCTTAAAATAATCCGAAATGCCGAACTCTCCGTAAAGCGCTCCCGCCCCCATCTGTTTCTGAGCGATCATGCTCAAGTACAGTTCATACATGCCTGTTCCAAACGAGATACTGCCGGACCTGTCGCCGGTCGGCAGCCTGAGTTTTGCCTGTCCGGTAAGGCCCTCGGTGAACAGATATTTAAGATGCAGGAATGAATCAGCGATACCGGCGCTGCCAACATCCTCCACAGGGGTCAAATATCCAGTCCTTTTTGCCGATTCGTACCTCACCGTACAGCCCGCCTGAAGGGAATCAGAAAGTCCGTAATAAATGTCTACCGGGATATCAAGGATAAAGTAAAATCCGTTAGCGGCCGTTGGATATCCGGAAAAAGCCGTGCCTGACAGCGTATCCCCATAATTTTTGTACTTTACCTGCTTTTCCACGACCCATCTGCCGGCAGGAAGCACCTCGGCCTTGTCAGCCCACAGGACAGCGAAAGAAGCGGAAGAAAAAAGTATCAGAAGCATTGCGGACAGAACGATCCTTTTCATATATTGCCTCCTTTATTTACCCAATTCTTTGGTCAAAATAATGGCTTCAGCAATTTCGCGCATGGACTTTCTCGTGTCCATGCTCATCTTCTGAATGCGCTTAAAAGCTTCATTTTCATCAAGCCCGTGGTCCTTCATAAGAATGCCCTTCGCCCTCTCGGTGACCTTCCTGGATTCCAGCTCATCCTGAGCGAACTTTGCCTTCATCATCAACTGGGTGTTCTCTATCGCAACGGCGGACTGGTTCGCGACCCCTGTAAGAAAATCAACTTCGGACTTGGTGAACTTCCGCGGTTCGGAAGTATAAACGTTCAGGACCCCGATAACATGGCCTTTTGCGGAAAGAGGGATCGACAAAAGCGAGCAGAGATTCTCTTTCTTCGCGATAGCGGTGTTCATATAGCGCTTGTCGCTTTTTACATCGGCAACATATATCGGCTTGTTCTCTTCGGCAACGATCCCTACTATCCCCTGCCCCAGCTTAATATGGGCTTTTTTATTATAATCATCGCTGACCGACTGGGTGGCTTTAATGATCAATTCTTTCTTTTTTTCATCCAGCAGCATAAGCGAGCATATCTTTGAATCGACCATCTCTGCGGTAACGGTGACGATGATGCGGAGGATATCTTCAAGATATGTTTCAGAAGTTATGGCCCTGCTGATCTCAGACAAAGCCCTGACCTGTTTTATAGATGATCTTTTAGGCATACTTGATCCCCGTTGAACAAGTAAATAAAAGAGATGCCTTACTTTTTACAGTATCGAGAGATACTTCTGTATTTCGTAAGGATGAACGTGCGTGCGGTACTCGTCCCACTCCACCTTTTTGCTTGCGATCAGGTTATTGAATATATGGTCGCCCAAAGCTTTTTTAACTATCCCATTGGCTTCTGCGAGCTCTATTGCCTCGATAAGTGATCCGGGAAGAGTATCTATGCCGAGAGACTTTCTGTCCTCTGCCTCCATTTTATATACGTCTTTTTCAACTGGTTCCGGAAGCTCATATCCTTTTTCTATTCCCTCAAGACCCGCCGTAAGCATTGCCGAAAATGCCAGGTACGGATTGCAGGCTGGATCGGGACTTCTAAATTCTATTCTTGTTGCTTTTTCCTTGCCCGGCTTATACATTGGAACACGAACAAGCGCTGAACGGTTCCTTTGCGCCCAACAGATATAAACAGGAGCTTCATAACCGGGAACTAATCTCTTATATGAATTCACCCACTGATTACAGACCAAGGTGATCTCTTTCGAATGTTTTAGCAGCCCTGCAATATACTGCTTTGCTATCTTTGAAAGATGATGTTTATCTTTTTTGTCATAGAAATCGTTCTTTTCGCCTTTTAGATCAAAAAGCGACTGATGCACATGCATGCCGGAACCATTGATGCCGAATATAGGCTTTGGCATGAATGTCGCATAAAAGCCGTATTTCTTTGCTATTTCCTTTACAACGATACGATACGTCATAACGTTATCTGCCATTTCAAGAGCTGTACTATATTTAAGATCTATCTCATGCTGTGAAGGAGCAACTTCGTGGTGGCTGTATTCTACCTGTATCCCCATTGCTTCCAAGGCATTGATCGTGTCGCTTCGAAAATCCGAGCCTGCATCAAGAGTAGTAAGATCATAATACCCGCCACGATCCAACACCTTTGTTGTTTTTTCATCTTCAAAGTAAAAATATTCAAGTTCCGGGCCAACATTTAAGATATAGCCTTTTTTCTTTAATGCCGCTAAATTCCTTTTTAGGATATATCTGGAATCTCCTTCAGAAGGACTGCCGTCAGGATTAAGTATGTCGCAGAACATTCTTACAACAGGTTCTTCATTCGGTCTCCATGGGACCACAGCAAATGTAGCCGGGTCTGGTTTTGCAATAAGGTCCGACTCATCTATTCGGGCAAAGCCTCTTATGGAAGAACCGTCAAACCCCATGCC
The DNA here is from genome assembly GCA_042577445.1 of Candidatus Margulisiibacteriota bacterium. Taxonomy (GTDB): domain Bacteria; phylum Margulisbacteria; class WOR-1; order CAVSGV01; family JBHPDX01; genus JBHPDX01. Next base: position 4,681 of record JBHPDX010000032.1, read on the forward strand.
CTCATCAAAAGCTGCTTCAAGTTCACTGGGGGATATTGCAACGCTCTTAAGCTGTCCCTGGATATCCGTGAACCATAACCAGATAAAACGGATACCTTTATCCTTTACCTCTTTGAGAACTTCTTCTTTGGTCATATAAATAAGGCTCCTTCTTAAATTATTTTGGGGAAACTTCTTTGTTTCAGAGGGTATTATAGCAGAGGCGGTGATAAATTCAAATTAGACGGTTATTTTTACGCGGCAAGGTACTGAGAGATAGTGTGTTCAAGGAACTCTTCCGAGGAACGCCAGTAAATTAAATTTATGATGGGCCCTTCTTCTTCGCTTTCTGATACTTTTTCCATGAACACGCTGTGTCCTTCATACTGAAAAATATTCAAGCCGGAAAGCGCGAACATCCGGGCATGATGATGCTTTAAACTTTCGAACATGATCTTCTGTATATCTTCTTTATAGCCGGGATTTTCTATTTGAAGCTGGCTCCAGGAAGCGACCCTTGGTACCCGCAGTTCCGGCGGCATCTCATAAGGGGTGAAAAGCAGTTGCCCGTCTATACCATATGACATATCCTGATAATGCGGGGATACGGCGTCAGCGATAAAATTGAGGTTGATCTCGGGGCCGTTCCTTAAATGGAGCGCGCGTACCGCGCCCATTTCGATAGTGGGCCATAGCGAAAATCCGTCCTCTTCCGGGAAAAGCATCGAAAGATCGCCTATCAATCCGGTCAACTTGATCGCCAGGATGGACTGCACCACTGTGTCAAAATCCCTGCCAACCGCAACACCCATCGGGATAAAGCTATCCACATCATCAAAATACTGCCGGTACTGTTCAAGAAATTTGCGGCTGTACATATACCCGTTGCTCGAAAAGACGTTCTTTGCATTCAAGCCGGCATATGAATTTTCCAGCTTATCCACCTGCAGGTTAATGATCTCGAGGTGATTGCACATTTCCCAGGTCTTATCGATCACCGCCGTTGCGCCTTCCTTGACTATTTCGCATTGGTCGCGATAGGCGGTCACGTTAACGGCCATAACAAGAGGCCTTCCGGGTATCGCCGGCTTAAAAGGTCTTGATGCTGCAGGAACTCCACCCATTAAGCTTTCCCCCTTTTGGCGCGTGAAGCGAAAAACTCGGCAAGTTTCTCGGTGGAAGACCAGTAATAGGTCCTCACTTTGAACGATCTGTCCTCTGCGCGCGAAACAAGTTTTCGGCTTCTTTTGCCGTCGATATATTCGGAGATATGAAGGCCGCTTTTTGCCAGCACAGCCCTGTAAAAGTGCGGCATGAACCTGAAATTCGCATCATGAAGCTGCTCGCGAAAGTCAGAAACTTCATCCGCCATCTTTTTCCAGTCCATATATCTTTCACAGCCCGGCTTCGGGATATCCTCGTCCGCATGAAAGAGCATGCCTCCAACATTGATAATGTCACTCCTGTGAGGGTAGACAGCTTCAGCGTTAAAATGGAAGTTTATGCTGCGGCCGTTCTCCACCAGGACGCCCCTCTTTTCCGTTTCGCACGCCCATATCTTGTATCTTTCATGCCCTTTGAACAATGCATTGATATTTACATTCGCGCCGAACGCTTTTGCGGCAAGGATCGAGGAAAAGTTCCATCTAAGGCATCTTGTGGATGCTCCGCCCATCATTATTATGTCTTGTGCGCCGTCAAGATAAGGCTTGACCGCCCTTATCATTCTTTCCTCATAAATAAAGCCATAGCTGCCCCCGACGATGCTGTTCCCGGAATTAACGCCGGAATATGCAAAACTTATCCTATCCGAAGGCTCCTGGACCTCCAAAACATTAGCATTTATCGGGGCCGCATCCAAAGTCCCCACTATGCCTTTCTGCGCAACTCCGTAAGGATCGAACAGCGTGGTCGCATGCACTATGACCTTCAAGGGCATTCCAACCCTTGGAGCGATAAACGGTCTTTGTGTTATGGGACCTGCTGTCATATTCCCTCCATTAATATCCATTTCTTTATCGGAATATTTTAATGAAAATCCCATAAAACCTTATGCATAACGGAAAGCGCCATCCTTGAGAAAGAGAGGCTGTTGCTATATAATCTCACTTGAAATGCTTAGATCACAGGACGGAAAAGTCTTCTATAGGGAATGGAAATGCCCGGACTCAAAAGCGGTCATTATACTTGCCCATGGAATGGGCGGGTATTCCGGGAGATTTTTTGAGATGGGCCCCTACCTTGCAAAGAACGGTTTTCAGGCTTACGCGATCGAGCAGAAAGGCCACGGCGAATCCCCTTCGATCAAAGGGCATATCTCCAACTTCAAGCTTTATACCGAGGACCTGAGATCGCTTGTCGCGGCAACAAGGGCGCTTAATTCCGGGAAGAAAGTCTTTCTTTTCGGCGAATCAATGGGCGGACTTATCACCATTGATTTCTGCATACATCACCAGGACATAATAGACGGCGTAATACTGATGTCCCCTGCGGTAAAGGACAAGCTGCCGATAAGCCTGCGTAAAAAAGCCGAAATATTCAAAGCCGCTGTGCTCGAGCCGATGGGTTTCTTCCCCGCGGGATTCTCTGCCGGCATTTTCACGCGCGACCCGGAAATGGCAAAGAGGATCGATGCGGACCCCCTTGAAGTGAGATGCTTCACGGCTAAATTCTTCATTTCAATAATAAAAGCGATGGCATTCGTGAACATCATGGCCCGCAGGATCAAGCTGCCGGTGTTCATGATGCTCGCAGGGAAAGACGCAATGATATCCGCCGAAGCTGCCGAAAAATATTTCAAGAAGATATCGTCAAAGGACAAGCAGCTCAAGTGGTACCCCGAGATGTATCACGCCCTTTATGTTGATAAAGACAGGGACAAGGTCTTCGCTGATATCCTCGATTGGCTGGGGAGGCATACATGAAAAAGTACATCCTTGCTATCGACCAGGGCACGACAGGGTCTACGATAATCATCTTCAACAAACAGGGGCAGATCGTTTCGAAAGCTTACAGGGAGTTCCCGCAGATCTATCCTAAGCCCGGCTGGGTGGAGCACGATCCTCTCAAGATCTGGCAATCGGTGAAATTAACGATAGCTGATGCTCTTCGCTCCAAGAAGATCAAGGGCTCGGAGATCGCCGCGATCGGGATAACTAACCAGAGAGAAACGACGATCTTATGGGACAAAAGAACAGGAAAGCCTGTTTACAATGCGATAGTTTGGCAGTGCAGGCGAACCGCTCCGATATGCGATAGTTTAAAGAAAAAAGGCTACGAAAATTATGTTCAAAGATCAACCGGGCTTAAAATTGATGCGTACTTTTCGGGCACGAAGATCAAATGGATACTGGAAAATACAAGAGATCTGAGATCGGAGATCAGAGATGGGAGAATTGCATTCGGAACGGTGGATACATGGATCATTTGGAATCTGACAAAGGGAAAAGTCCATGTTACTGACTATACGAATGCTTCAAGGACGATGCTCTACAATATAAGAAAGCTTGATTGGGATAAAAAACTTCTTTCCGCACTCGGCATTCCGCATTCAATACTCCCAAAAGTTGTCCCCTCTTCCGGTGTTGTTGGACATACTAAGGGATTGGGAGTATTGCCGGACGGCATCCCGATCGCAGGCATTGCCGGCGACCAGCAAGCGGCATTATTCGGGCAGACTTGTTTTGACAAAGGCGACGTTAAGAATACTTATGGGACAGGCTGTTTCATGCTTTTGAATACGGGAACTAAAGCGCCTACCTCAAAGACAGGCCTTGTGACAACGATCGCAGTCGGTATAAATAAGAGAGTATACTATGCGCTTGAGGGATCGATCTTTATTGCGGGGGCGGCAGTGCAGTGGATCAGGGACGGGCTTCAAATAATAAAGAATGCGGAGGAAACGGAGGCTATTGCAAAGTCTGTGCCCGATACGGGCGGAGTATACTTTGTTCCGGCATTCGTCGGTCTTGGCGCTCCTTACTGGAATATGTACGCAAGGGGAACTATTTCCGGTATTACGAGAGGAACAACCAAAGCACACATAGTCAGAGCCACTCTTGAATCGCTCGCTTATCAGACAAAAGATGTTGCGGCATGTATGGAGAAGGATTCGGGGTTAAAGATAAGGTCTTTGAAGGTTGATGGTAAGGCAATGACGAACAACTTCTTAGCGCAATTCCAGGCGGACATGCTGCCGGCGAAGATCGTCAGGCCGAAGATATTGGATACTACGGCATTGGGTGCTGCTTATTTAGCGGGATTAGGTGTTGGTTTCTGGAAAGGCCAGGCAGAACTGAGAGCGCTGTGGAAGGTCGACAAGCTGTTTGTACCGAAAATGAACAAAGAAAAACGCGAAGAGCTTTACAAGTACTGGCAAAGATCGATAGGAGCAATGAACATAAAACTATGATAAAAAAGATACTCGGTCTTATATTAATATTCCTCGCCTTCCTGTTGCTTATTGGGATATTCATAAGCCCAAGCATTAGGTGGAAGATTATCTATATTTTCATAATCGTCATCTGCTGGGTGGCAGGCGCAATGCTCATCATCACGAAGGAAGGCAAACCATCAGCTTTATGGAGATGGACGAAGATATCACTGATCGCTGCCGCCCTCATATATTCAGCATTCATATTGTTCACAAACTATATAGCTCCTATACTGCCGCATAAGGTCAACAGCTCAATTAGTATCATCGTTGTTCCGGAAGCTCCTTTTGTTGATGAACAAATGAGGATAATAATCTCCGGGCTGGAGCCTTACCTCCCCATCACGGTGAAGGCCATAATGAAAGACGGGCGCGGTGAGCTGTGGGCATCCCAGGCGGAATTCAAATCTGACGAGAACGGGACGGCGGATCTTGCCACGCAAAAGCCGATATCCGGAACTTATGAGGATGCTGACCCGATGGGGATCATTTGGTCGATGGAGCCTGTTGACAAGAAAACCGCGAGCATCTACAAGAACGATACCATCAAGCCGGAAGACCTCAAGATAATTGTCGAGATCTACGGCAACGAAGTGGCGGTAAAAAAGATCAACAGGGTGTATATGGCTCCTGGAGTTAAGAGGATACCCATTAGCGAAGGTGGCCTTTACGGCGTTCTTTTTAAACCAGCCGGCAAAGGCCAGCACCCTGGGATACTGATACTCAGCGGCTCCGACGGCGGGATCAGGGAAGATTATGCATCGCTTCTTGCATCACGCGGGTACAATGCCTTTGCGCTTGGTTATTTTGGTTGGCCAGGTCTGCCCAAGGAGCTTGCCCAAGTGCGTCTGGAATATATTGAGAAAGCCGTTAAGTGGTTCAAGGGCAATCCTTCAGTTTCTAAAAAAGGCATCGGCATAATAGGCAGGTCAAAGGGTGGCGAGCTTTCTCTTCTTTCCGCCTCTACTTTCAAGGACATAAAAGCAGTCGCAGCTTATGTGGGCAGCGGTGTGGTCTGGCAGTCGCCCAGCAGGGTAAACATGAACACACCGGTATCCAGCTGGACATATCGTGGCAAAGATATTCCCTTTGTGCCAACAAAAGCTTCGCCCTTGTACATAGCCAAGTATATGCTGGCAAAGGCAACAGGAAAACCTATAGGAACCAAGCCTATGTACACCGAAGGGCTAAAGGACCTATCAGCAGTGAAAAAGGCCGTTATTAAGGTTGAGAACATTAACGGCCCGGTTCTTCTTATATCGGCAATGGATGACGCCATTTGGCCTTCAACCAAGCTTTCCCAGATGGCCATCGACAGGATGAAGAAATTTAATCATCCATTCAGCCATGAACATATAGCCTATAGCGGATGCGGCCACAGCATATCTTTACCATACCAGCCGACCACCGTAACTTATTCTTATAATCCTTCGGCAGGATTCAAACTTGAACACGGAGGCACCCCGAAAGCGGAGGCCGCGGCAAGGGAAGATTCATGGAAAAGCATCCTAAGGTTCTTTAGGGAAAATCTGGACAATAAATGATACCAGCTTCAATGCCGGCATCATAATATATCGCAATCACTTTCATTAGTGCTATAATCTGCTTCAAATGCCCAATAAATATGATATTGCGATAATTGGCGGCGGGATCGTCGGCAACGCGATTGCCAGGGAACTTTCACGCTACGACCTCAAGATAATCCTGATAGAAAAAGAGATCGAGGTATCTTTCGGTACTTCAAAAGCTAACTCGGGAATAATCCACTCAGGCATACATGATTCTCCGTCCAAACTTAAGGGAAGATTGTGCTTTCAGGGCAACATCCTTTGGGAAAAACTGGCAAAGGAGCTCCGTACGCCGTTTGAGCGCGTCGGTGAAATACTTGTCGCAAGAAAAGATGAGGATATCCCTGTCTTAAAGAAACTCCTTGAGAACGCAAAAGCTAACAATATCCCTGCCCAGCTGGCCCATGGAGATGATCTGCATAGTATCGAGCCCAATCTTTCAAAAGAAATAAAGACGGGATTGCTCGCTCCCACCGCCGGAGTTATCCCGCCATATGAGATGACCTACGCGCTTTACGAGAACGCGATGCAAAACGGCGTTGAATATCTGCTGGGATCAAAAGTGACAGATATAGTCAAAGACAACAAAAACTTTATTATTGAAGCGGGCAATAAAGAGTTGAGAACAGATTTTATCATCAACGCGGCCGGCGTTCATGCGGACGATGTTGCCGCTATGGCCGGCGCAGATAACTTTAAGATCAAGCCGAGAAAAGGCGAAGAATATATCCTTGATAAAAGGCTCGATAATATCAACAATCATGTCATATTCCCCACCCCTACCCCTATATCAAAAGGGATACTGGTGATCAAGACGATCGAAGGCTCCACAATGATAGGCCCGACGGCGGAAGATGTTGCAGACAAAGAGGATACAAGAACGACCGAAGAAGGCCTCGAGAAGATCCTCAATTTTGTGCGGACAATGATCCCGGAGATACAAAGAAAGGACATCATCGCATCATTTGCCGGCGTCAGGCCGGTATCAGATACGAACGATTTTATTATCGAAGAGTCAAAGAAAGTTCCTCGCTTCATAAATGCCGCCGGCATTCAGTCCCCCGGTTTGACAGCCGCACCGGCGATCGCGCTTATGGTCGCTGATATCCTAAAGACAGTTGGCCTTAAACTTTCCAAAAAGAAAGATTTCAAAAAATACGACAAGCCGCACAGAAGGCTTTCGCTTTTGGCCAACAAGGAGAAGGAGCTTTTAATAGGCCTCAATAAGTCCTACGGCAACATGATCTGCAGATGTGAAACGGTATCAGAAGCAGAGGTCGTTGCGGCCATAAGGAACGGGGCAAGGACGGTTGACGGCATAAAGTTCAGGACAAGGGCCGGTATGGGAAGATGTCAGGCAGGATTCTGCATACACCATGTGCTCAAAATATTATCAAGGGAGCTCGGTATCCCTGAGGAAGAAATAACCAAAAGAGGCGGAGATTCAAGAATGTTAAAGGAGAAAAGATAACAATCACCCGTCACTCTGAGCGAAGCGAAGAGTCTATAAACTAAGAACACAGACCCTTCGTTACACTCAGGGTGACACAGAAAGATGTAAATGAAAAAAGTATCAACAGATATTATCGTGATCGGCGGAGGTCCGGCAGGGATGGCTGCGGCGCTGAAAGCCGATGAAATGGGCGCCAAGGTCCTGCTCGTAGACCGTCTCCCCGAGCTCGGCGGGATTCTTCAGCAGTGCATCCACAACGGATTCGGCCTTCAAGTCCTGGAAAAAGACTGGACGGGACCCGAATACGCGGACCATTACATTAAGAAGATAGGACAAAGCGGGATAGAAGTGCTGCTGCACACTATGGCGGTTGAAATATCCAAAACAGGCAAAGTGATACTTTCAAATGACACCGACGGGCTCATAGAAGTGAACCCTAAAGCCATAGTACTTGCGATGGGCTGCAGGGAAAGGACAAGGCAGCAGGTAAGCATACCTGGGACAAGGCCGGCCGGAATATTCACTGCTGGCGTCGCGCAGAGGTTCATGAACCTTGAAGGTTACATGCCCGGCAAAGAGATCGTTGTTGTGGGCTCGGGAGATATCGGGCTTATCATGGCAAGAAGGATGACGCTTGAAGGCGCAAAGGTACACGCCGTCACGGAAATACGTCCCTACCCCAGCGGCCTTAACCGCAATATAGTCCAATGCCTGCACGACTACGGGATACCGCTTCACCTAAGGCACAACGTGATCGATATCTACGGAAAAGAAAGGGTCGAGGGAGTAAAGATAGCAAAGCTTGATGACAGCGGAAAATTAACGAACGAACAGTTCGAAATTGAGTGCGACACACTGCTTTTCTCCGTCGGACTGATACCGGAAAATGAGCTTTCCCGCATGGTCCAGCTTGAGATCAATCCTTCAACAGGGGGACCGTTCATAGATGACGCTTACCAGACAGACCATGAAGGTATTTTCATATGCGGCAATGCAGCTTTCGTGAACGACCTTGCGGATTATGCAACCATTGAGGGCGAAATAGCCGGGGTATCTGCCGCTCAATTCGCCAAAGGATCACGGCCGAAAGGCTTCAAGGTAAAAATCGTCGCTGGGGATAATATCAGGTTCATCGCGCCGAATTTCATAACACGGACTGACGGCGTAATACTATATATGAGAGTGACCGAGCCGCTGCTGAACGCGACCATAGCCTCAAGCGGTGACATCATTAAGATCAAAAAACAGATAGTAAAGCCCAGCGAAATGATCGAGATAAAGCTGGACGGGGAAAAGCTGGCAAAAATAAAAGAACTGAAGGAATTAAGGATCGATGTCAGAAAATATAAATAAAAAAGAATTCATCTGCATAATGTGCCCGCTGGGGTGCGCTATTACGGTAAAGACCGATGATAGCGGCGGCATCACTGAGATAATAGGCAGTAAATGCCCAAAGGGTGAAAAATATATAAAGGATGAGATCACAAGACCGATGCGCGTCCTCACTTCAACCGTCCATGTTGACGGCGGATCGTTCTCCAGGCTTCCTGTACGGACATCTGGGCTGATACCAAAGGATAAGATATTCGACTGCATGAAAGAGATCTATAAGTTGAAAGCAAAGGCGCCCGTGAAGACCGGCAACATACTGGTGAAAGATATCCTGGGGCTCGGTGTGGATATCATAGCCACAAGGGATCTTTCTGAAATTTAAAATTGGCTTGCCTAACCAACATAAAATAAGCTAAAATCTATCGGTTCGTTTTAAAAGAAAGGATAAATAATGGCATTCACTTTTCCCGGTGGTCTTCATATAGAAGAACACAAAGATACAAAAGACCGCCCTATAGAGACGCTTACTCCTCCAAAAAAGGTCATTATCC
>JBHPDX010000033.1:0-13892 GCA_042577445.1 Candidatus Margulisiibacteriota bacterium
CCTCTGAAGAGACCGAAGAAAAAACAGATAAAGCGGACAAAGAGGAGAAAGCAGATAAGCCGGAGAAAAAAGAAAAGAAGGAAAAAACACCTGAAGAAATATTTGCAGCGACCAAATTGGGTGTCGGTTATTTCTTGGGTTGGTATGACGGGGCAGCTTACGATATAGTCAAAGATATTGAGAAAGAAAAAGGTGAAAATACCGATGGCCAGACGCTGAAAAAGATCGGCACCTATCTTCTTAGGAACAACAACTGGCTTGATGCGGAAAAATATTTCAACGATTCCTATGATAAAGCCTCTGTCGGGCTGGGCTCCATCTTTAATCTTGCAAGACTGACAAAAGAGGCGAACACTCCTTTTCTGTCAGTTTCCAGGACAATGCATACGAACAGCATCATTACAGAAAGTGCCGCATTTGCCGATCAGGCGCTTAGCTGGACGGAATACGGAGTGCCTTACACTCTTCCTGCGGACGGAATAAGGCAGCCGTGGGAGCTTTACCAGTATCAATTGGGCCTTGATCCCGACGGGAACACTGTTGTCAGGCCTATTTATCTGCCGCAGGAGCGCACGATCACAAGAGAGGTCCTCGATGTCAAAGTAAATCATCCTGGATTATCCCTGTTCTGGGGCCTGGAAGGCAGGGGATCTTTTAATTTTACGCAAACGACTTTCAACGGACTGGAACCGGCATCCGGATTTTTCCCGTACATGAACGAATCTACGCCTCTTGAGTTGAGGCCTCATTACGGCGAGACCGTCACTTGGGCCAAGTTCAGCCCGTTGTATTCACAAAAGTTCAGCGGCGGACTGGCTCTGCCGCTTTTTGACAAGCTTCCTGAAGTGCCGTGGCTTCTTCGGTGGCTGACTCCGATCATGGTCAGCAAGCTCGGTGTCGATTATGAGTTGGGCTTAAATCAAATGTGGTCAACCCAGCTTTTAGATCATAAGGTCGATCAAAATGGCGGCCTGAGCCCGACGAGGACGGAGAAAAGCAACTTTTCCGCCTATCAGCATAAGGTTAGCTTTACCCTTTTACCCAGAACACTTGCCTTAGGCAGCCAGGAGAACTGGTCGGACACGGTCTATTTTTCACCTCGTGCTAAATTTACTATAGATAGCCTGCACAGGAACAAGGACATATTTGTTGACGGAGAACGCGCCTGGAAAGCGCCTATGTACATTGGACCTGATGAGCTCACCAGTATTCAGAGGGATGCTTATACGGCTGACCATGCCGCGTATATGGAGAAAAGAGAAGAAAACCCTGATCTTGGCGCGAAGACACTGGATCTCGGCCTGACCATTAATATGCCGGGTTTCGTGGAATTTGCAAGAAAATTCGGCCTTACCGATAAGTTAGGCTTTGATGAAGGGTCCGACCTTCCGATATCCATAGGCCTGTCTTATTCAAAGTCCTTTGATGATTACCTGAGGGGCCTGGATGTAATTAATCCCGCTTTCAGGAACCACTACGCGGAGATGTACTTGAACAGCTCCGGGCAGCTTGTAAAGAACGGGGCAAATGTCCACGAACAGCTCGATCCTTATAACGGGTACTCAATGGGCTTCAGCATACGCTCTAAAGTGAGGGTGGGGGATCTGGGGCAGATGTATGATGCAATTGATATATTGACGCGAACGACAGATCCTGTTAGCGGCGAGGCAGTCAGGACGTATTTTGACGGCGATGAGTGGGCTCTTAAAAACTTTTATGATCTTGGGGGATATATGAAGATTATTACGAGAGCGGCGTGGCTTTTGGGCAGTATCCCGTGGACACTGGTAAAAAGACCTGTGTTATTGCCGCTTGATAACGGCGATGACAACAGCTTCCCGATCTATCTTGAACCTTCATATTCAATGTCAAAGGACTGGTACCAGGTAAGGGACCCCAATACCCAGCAGATGATGGATAAAGAAGGCTATTCCCATAATCTCAGCCTGACGCTTGGCATTGGCGACAATATTTCATTAAGAGCAAGCAAGTTCTATACGAACAACAACCATAACTTCTCTAACGAGGGCTGGGATGTAGCCCTTTCGTACAGGTTCTACTCGCCGTTCGGGGCCGCAAAGTCCAAAGAATAAACCTTCTTTTTATCTTTCCTGTGAAGTGAAATTTCCGCCCAAAAATTACGATATATACATGTAGGGGAGTGAAAGGTTTGGTGTATTCAAAGAGGAGGAATGTAAGTAATGGAAGGTTCAGTTGTAGGAAGCAAATTAAATTTATATCCTAATAATCCTTATAAGGGCGAGATCCTGCTTGCGCAGGCAGACACTAGCGATACTGGTCTTGACGACCTGTTCGGAGATACCGGCTCATCCACTTCTGAAACAAGTGCAGGATCAGCGAAAGAGGCAAAAGCAGGGGAAGTCGCGGCAACGGCAAAAGACAAAAAGGCGGCAGGCAGTTCATCGACCAAAGATGCGGGCCTGGGCGAGCTTTTCGGTGAAGAAGCCGCGGATAAAACAGGAACAGCTAAGGAACCAGAGGAAAAAGAGAAGGAAAAGAAAGCCGAAAAGAAAAAGAAGAAAGAAAAGCCTTCAAAAGAAACCCTCGACAGCTTCTGGTACAAAGTAATGGACCCGAAAGAAATGAGGTCTACTGCCTTCCCGGGAACAACGGAGAACAGGTTCGGAGCCGACACATATTCCAACTATGAGGATCCAGCTAAAGCCTTGGGGGACCGTGGGCGATATAACATGAACTATGACTGGGAGAACTTTGGCAAGTGGAACCATGTGGGGAACAATAGGGGCTTCGGTCCGTTCGGCACCCCGATATATTCAGCTAATATGCTCGGTACAAAACTTGGCTACGAGTGGTTCTTGTTCGGGAACAATGGATTAAAATTCAACTTTGATATTCAACCTACTATGTACTTTGGCAGCGGTATCGTCGGAACTAAGTGGGATATGCCGATCAATTTTTCGCTGGATACGGGAAAAATGACGTTCCTTCAGACCGAGAAGACAGTTGAAAAAGGTGAGGGCGATGAAAAGGAAAAGATCACGATCCCTGGATTCAGCATGTACTCCCGGTTCAACCTTAACACTGCCTGGGGAATCCCTCTCCATGACGTAGGAACCGGCAGGTTCGAGATCACGAACAGCACTTTTACTTTAGGTGCAGGGAACATTCTTGGCTTCATAGACAGGCTTGATGTTACTCTGGCGGGCAATGCCCAGTTTGGCGGCGATCCTGCGGACCGTCTTCATACAGAGGGGTACTGGCCCGGGAACCTGTTCTCTTCCGTCCGTATGGGATTCGGCCGCGACAATGGAAGCGCCACCCTGGATCTTGAGTGGAGGCATGACCTGTCAATGGATATTGACAATTGGGCATACGGCAGGGTGAACATTCCGGGTGCTGAACAGGACAGATACTGCATCACGGCTACCGGAGGAAGGTTCCAGTACGGCGTTCAGTTCTTTAGATATATGCATCCGTGGAACGATAACAGTAAGCTGAACGGGAGAATGGATGCCGATTTCTTCATAAACTACACGCATCCCGACTTCATTTATATCAATGAAGATTGGAATTATGGTCTCAGGTTATCGTACGCGGAGAAGAATACAATAAGCGGTTCGCTTAACGGATATCTGGGAGGCGAAAAGATCATTAGTGTAGCTCTGGTAGGGGTTTCATGGGGTATCCCTACGAATGTATTCGGGGTCTTCCGTTTTGACGCTCCAAAGATGGGGCCCGGCATAGACGATGATACGACAAAATCCCCGGATGTCGGCAATTTGCTCAGACTAACGAATATTCATATAAATACCAGCGGCGGACGCGAACCTGTCACAAAGACATTTAAGATACATACTACAGGGCACAGGTTCTTTGACGGGGAAGCGGATCTTGTTATCTTTAACACGAATGAGAACGGCGGAAATATCAGTTACAACGGCTTGTACGAAGAAACACGGACCCTTTCGTGGAACGGTTCTACAAATGTGCTCAGCGGCTGGACCCCGCAGGCTTATTCCGGTGGCGGCAACCCGGCATCTATTTCAAGCATAAAGATATACGATAACGCCCACAACAAAATATATTATGTCGATTCGGCCGGGAACCTGGTTGACCCGCAGATGGTCGTCGATCCTGTGACAGGCAATTTAAAAGAACTGCCCGTCACGATAGACGAACCGCTTATTGCAAAGGGCAGCGGCCCTTACCGCCTCCATCTAAGGAATTTCAGGGACAAGCTCTGGAAACAGGATAAGCATTTCTGGATAACGGTTGAAGTATCAGTGACAATTGACACAACGAGCATTCCCGCAATGGCCGTTACACAATATGAGGCGGGGACGAAGAATGTTGTTTGGAACCCGGAATGGACGCATGTCGAGGCCTCTGCGAATGTTGATACGAGCGGGAGCTGCGACGGGATAACCAGCGTGTGCTGGGATGCTACCGACCTAAACGCGCCTTATAATGAAGATACGAACAATATTCCGTTCGGCAGCAGAAGGCTTAGAAGCTTCGTCAACGGGGCCGTTGTCTATAAAAGGGATGGGCTGCCACAGTGAAATTAAAGCCAAAAAATGACGATATATACTATAGAGGGCGAATAACTGCAATGGAACAGTGCCTCTTAAATAATGGGGGAAAGAATAAATGAATGCCATGGATGCTATAGGTAAACCTCCTATTGTGATCGCTCAGGCTGACACCGGCCTGGACGATCTGTTTGGCGATACGCCGGCAAAAAAAGAAACACCGGTCAAAGCCGATGAAAAGCCGGATACCTCTGCGCCGAAAAAGACCAAGAGCAAGGAGGGGTCTGCTTCCGGAGCAAGTAAAGGAGCAGCTGCTTCCAAAGGGAGCACTTTAGGGCTTGCTTATAGAACAGATATCCTGATGAGGCAGTATGTCTTGGGTGACAAGCTCTCGATCTTATCCAAGGATGTTTACGATAATTATTCCTGGATGAATGCGGTTTCCGACATCGGTAACGAGGAGAATGCGGTATGGACCGGCCGTAATTGGTCGTGGCTCACAAAGGGCATACTTGGGCCGGCAGCTGATCTTGGCCTGGGCTATGTTGGGACAAGCGCTCTTTATGATCAAATAGCAAAGAGTAATGACTGGGCGCGCGAGGATTGGGCTAAATGGGGAATGATCTCGCTGGGAACACTTTTCGGGCCGTGGCTTGCCACAAGGCTTGCCCCGACAGAGGTCAGGCATATTTATTATACGCCTTATGAAACCGAGTCTCTTCCGATAAAAAATATAGGGATGGAGATGGGCACGCTTAACAGCAGCGGTGTGAATCTGCAAACCCTTACGGACTTCAGCAAAGGGGTGGAAGGGCCTACGCTTTCACAGCTTTATAACCGCGAGATGGCTGCGAACAGCCCTGATCTGGATAAAAGGCCGTTCAAGCACAGCCTTCTTTTTGACTTTACAACAAGAACGTCTTATGACGGTGGAATTCTGGCAAGAAATTACCAGAATGTTTCTTTGCAGTATGACGCGATAATGATGTCGCCGTATCCTGTCCTTCAGGATTGGGCGGATTGGATAGAAGCTAATCCGGCGTATAACCTGCTACACGCCCCTTTAAATCCTTTGAACAATTTTCTTGGTTTCAGGGTCAGGTACAAGAATACAAAGGATATTTTAGCGAACCCTAATCCTAATTTTTGGACGGAGAAGGGCGACTATGTGGGATATGATTTTTTATGGACGCTTAAGAACATTCAGGTGGTGAAAGAATGGATGTTGAGGTACACAGAAGACCGCGGTTGGGGCTCCCTGGAAGACCTGCCAAATTTCGGGGAATGCAGATTTAACGAAATAACGAGGAAACTTACGGTAATAATCCCGAGAGCAGGCGGTGAGCGCTGGAAAATGCCGTGGCTTAATGCATCGATGTACGCGGATCTTATAAGCGTCGGCGAAAGGAACGAGGAAGCTTTCGCGGGTGCGGCCGGAGGAGTAGAGAAAACGAGTTCCGGTTATATTCCTACTAAAGGCCCGGTTCAGGAAGGATATGTGAATCAGATAGTAAGGGATATGAGCCTTGGTGTTGACTTTGAGATAAAGACAGGCGAGAAGTTCGGTACTTTCAAGTTGGGCTATGAATATAACTCCAAACAGGTGGGCAAGCGCAGGGAGACGCGAACGAACAAATTCTCACTTACTAAACCGGAGTTTGGATCCATCTGGATTAAAGGCGTGCATGAGCCGATCAATTTTGCGGAAACGAACGACTCTCCAGCCGGCTATTATAATGAGTACGGCCTTAGACTTAAGCCGGAACCGTTCAATGAATTTATTCTTGGCAAAAATGCGCAGGTATATCTTGGTCTGGAAGGTTCTGTGGTCCATCGAGCCGGCGAAATTGCCGGAAAGCCGTACAATGAAACGGTCGCTCGTTTAAGCCTGGTGGTAGAGAACCTCTTCGCTAAAAGGAAAAAGGTTAACTATGGCGGAAGGTTCACTGCCGCATGGGAGACTACTAAAACCGCTATCACCAAGGTCTATAGTGAATTCGCTGTTGAAAGGGATGCGTACATCGCGGATAAGGCGCATGTTTATGAACAGCATGACATAGATTATGGCCATATTTGCGAGAAAACAGGCGCGGAAGATTCGAAAAAGGCAAAAACAAAAGCAAAAGATATCCAAGATTTCTTCATTGAAACAGTCGAAGAGGCAAAGAGGAATGTCAACGTGTTGCTCATAGAAAAGACCGTTGGCGAGCTTCAGAAAAGCTATGACGCCAAGATCGAAGAGGTTACCAAGGGCATTCCTGAACCGGAACGCACGCAGTTCATAGAACTGATGACGAACGGCACCAAAGAGGACGGCAACGAAGAGATAGTCGGCTTCAACGGGCTGATCGATAGGTTCAAAGCAGCCGCAAAGGGAAGCATTGATTCTAATGAGGCAAGGGCCAGCAAAATTGAAGTTGAAAAATTCATTAACGGCTTAGAGGCTAAGGCCAATGAATTAAAGAAAAAGATCGCAGACAGGAACGCAGCATTAGAGAGTGCGGCCGCCAGAAAAGTGTACCTGACTAAACTTTATAAAGGCTGGTCAGATTCCTATGCCAGCGAAATGGCAAAAGCTCTGAAGATATATGAGTTGCATGATTTGACAAGATATTCCGTTAGCTGGAAAACGGACAAGAAGAAAAAGTATGACAAGTTGGTCAGTGCGTATAAAAAGCTCGTAGCACCTCCTAAGAAGAAACTGAGCGATACTGACGTGAAGAACGCGGAGAACGCTGTTGCGCAGTTGATAGACGGTCTTACGGGCAGCGCTAACTCAAGGTCAAGCTTTGTGATAAGAGATATATTAGAGAAACAGTACAATGCTGCAATGGCGGACGCCAATAGGATCCCGGGAGCGGCAGAAACAAGATTTAAGAGCAAGATGAAGGCGAAATTCAACACACTTATAGCCTCTTATAAGAGAACTGCGAAAATTGCTGATTTCACGAAGACCGTGAAAGATCAGGGCATCAATTCTCCTGCTTCGTTGAAGAAAGAGCAGGCTATACGCGACTTTATAAAGACAATACCTTCTGCAATAGACAAAGCCGTCAAAGATGCAAAAGCAGCGGCCCTGGCAGCAGCGAGAAAAGCTATGGAAGCAAAGCTGAAAGAAAGGATCGGCATATTAGTCGACCTCTTTAAAGATGCAATAAAGGAAGCAGAGCAGAGTTCGCTCGCAGCTATCGGTGATAATGGCGTGAGCAGAGAATTTGTTCAAGGCAGAAAGGACCTGTTCTATGGCGTGGAGTCAGGCAGCGAGATCAAGGTTAAAGGCTTGCTGGAAAGATATAAGGATGTGGCTGTAGTTCACGGTATGGATTCACCTGAGGCGAAAGAGGTCTATAGTGGAATAGCAGGTAAATTTATTATTAAGATAGCTGATCATTCCCGCGGCCTGAAAGAAAGATATGAAATCCTGGAGGGCAAGGGTAAAAAGGACTTTAAGGATCTTGTTAAGAGCATGAAGTATGACTTTGATTATGAGGTAATATATGTGTCGTTGTTGCTGCCTGCTGAAAAACGTTTATCTTTTAAGACAGCGGCACAGCATGAGTTTGATAGTAATGAAAAGATCCAAGGCACTGATTTCTCGAGAACATTTAAGTCCCTTGGTGATTTTGGGGAAGTACTGGCTGGAATTGGTGACACGATCAAAGCGTTTTTTACTAAAGGTCTGACTCAACCTGAAAAAGACGCAGTAGAAGCTTGTAAGAAATTAATCAAAGAGATGAAGTATAAAGCTACTAAAGAATCTTTATCTAAATAATCTAAATAATATTGATATAAAGGGAAAAATTGAGTAGGATACGCGCGGAAAATAGAGACAGATAGTGAAATTTAAGTGGGTTTTTGACGATAATATATATAGAGGGGAATCGCACCTGCCTGGTTGGCGATTCCCGCAGGTAGACAGCAAGGGAGAAGTAAAAGGTTATTAACCAGGCGCTTCTCCCTTCTTGTTTACTAGAGGAGGACGGATCGAGTGAATATGTTAGGAAAAAAGAATATATTTAAAAGAGCAATGATAGTTGCAGCGGGGATAATACTGTCCCTTGCGTTGTCTTTTTCCGCTTTCGCGGTAACTGTTCCTGCGAGCGGAGCATCTACGCCTAACGGAAAATATATTTATATCCCAAGCCAAAGTACTACTTACGGCCAGAGGATAAAGGTCATTGAATCTCCGGCACACGCACTTGGAGCGACCGATGAAGTGACAATAGTCCAGGAATTAACGGTCACGATGGGATATCCATATGCGATAACCGTTTCAAATAACGGGACAAGGGCATTTGTTTCGGTGTCGGGCATCAGTAATTCTTACATCAAAGCTTATAGTATCGCAACCAGCGGTCCGACCGAAGGCCAGCTTACTTATATATCCCAGAAGAACCTGGGTGCATCAACATTCGCCAACGGTAGCGCCCTTACTCCGGACGGTAATTATCTTTATGTCGCCGATTCATTGGCAAAGGGCGTTCATATACTTGATGTTTCGGACCCTGCGACCGGCATGACCATAGTCGGGACAATAACGCCGGCGCCTGCAGCGAACGGATTGTTCGGCGTTGCGATAAAGCCGGACGGCACAAGGCTTTATGTGTCGAACAGGGAAACAAATAACGGCAAAGTTTATGTTTACGATATAGCGGGCGCTT
Source organism: Candidatus Margulisiibacteriota bacterium (assembly GCA_042577445.1). GTDB lineage: Bacteria > Margulisbacteria > WOR-1 > CAVSGV01 > JBHPDX01 > JBHPDX01. Next base: position 9,176 of record JBHPDX010000033.1, read on the forward strand.
ATAGAACGAATCCGCAAATTAAAACGACGCTTACTATGCCGAATAATGCTCCGGCATCCTATCTGGCAGTGAATTCTTCCGGAGAGAAGCTTTTCGCGAGAGTGCTGCATACGGTCTCTCCTTACACGGATGTTATCGTTTATGACACTATTGGCGATACTTATGCGGTCACTGCGGAAGCTCATAAGATAAAGGGGGAGAACGATAGAAGCGTTCTTCCTGGAAATCATGGAACAAATCCTTTAACGGATTATGATATTGATACAAATAACGGTTTCGAAGGTCTGGCTATCAGGCCCAACGGCTGGTACGCATATTTCACTCATTTTAACGGCCCAACAGAGAACGCTCTGTCGTACTGGCGCGATTCTCTCTATGCCTTGGGCGTGGAGAATCTTTCGGACGGGTTCGATCCCGAGGAATTAACGAATACTGACATATGGATGCAGTGGGGCGGCTGGGGGACAACTGACGCTTCGCCTGTCACACCTGTATGGGGCGGATGGCATTCAACGGACAGCCTTGTTGCCACAAGATTGAACAGAGTGTTCTACCTGTATAGCGACGGCGCCGAAACTTTCACGGTAACTACAAGCGCTGATCCAAATGTTGCGCCAACAGCTCCGGAGATCACAGCGCCTCTTTCCGGTGCGACGGATGTTATAGGCAATGTGACATGGAATCCTTCTGATGATGACGGCGGCGCGGCTAATCTGACTTATTCTGTTCAATATATCTTGGCATCTGCACTGGAGTCCGGGTCAGCCGCATGGCAGAATATGGGGGCCACGGCTCCGGGCGTAACTTACCTGCCTCTTGCGGGGGTTGCAGCCGGCGGAACTTATTATATAAGAGTGCTGGCTTACGACGGGGCTTATGCAAGCGGTTACTCTTACTCAGGTCCTTTTGCCGTTGATGCAGACTTTTTAGGCCCGCCTACCTGGGTAAGTAATTATTTGGTTGCTTCGAACGAAGTCACTGTAAACTGGGAAGAGGTTCCCGGAGCTGATGCTTATGTAATAGGTTATAAGGTACAGGGGGCTCTGACTCCTTACACGGAAACAGCTGACATAACAAGCTGGGATACATCAGATTCGAACCCGCATTATAGACTTTCAGGATTAACGGAAAAAACATCTTATGAGGTCGTTGTAAAGGCCAAGAATACCATCGCAGTGGTAGAAAGCGTCTGGTCGCCTGTCGACTACTTCTATACACTGGAAAGGCCTTGGGTGACTTTCTATAATCCGCATAACACCGAGGTGACAATTGTATGGGGTCCGGAAGTGAGCATAGCTACATTCGAAGTCCCATTCTCTGATCACTATGAATTTATATACAGGGAGAATGGCGGCGCTTGGACTCCTCTTGTAAAAGTGCCGGATCTTGACAATACTACATTTGAGGATCCGACAAACCAGAATACGCTTAACTTCATATTCGACATCCTGACGCATGGAAGTACCTATGAGGTTGCCATGAGGACGGTTGATGATACAGGCGGCGTCAGTGAATGGTCAAGCCCTTATGGCGGATATGGTGCCGATCCTACAGATACTGTAGCAACTTTAGAGGTGGGCCAACCGCATATTATCTCTGCCTTAAGGTCGCCGTGGTGGATCGCTCATAAAGGGGTAACAACGGCTACAGGCACGATCGAAATATTCTGGGATCCGATCCCGATGACGCAGGAAGCTGCTTCATCTTATATATTAAGTGTAGGAACGGATCCTTTAGCAACGAACGAAGTAGAGATCACAGGTATAGCTACTTCGGAGCGCATACTTGATAGCGCTGATCTTACACTTGTTCCTTTTACTACATATTATATGAAAGTTAAAGCAGATTACGGCGTAGATGGAGTGAGTAACTGGAGTTCGGTCGAGAGCTTTGTCTTTATGGACAGCCCGGATTGGATATCGCACTACGGTGTAGGTTTCACTCAGGCTGACCTTACATGGGATCCTGTTTCTTCCGCTACATATGAAGTAAGCTACGGCGTGACCGATGCAGCCAACGATGCTACATGGGCGCCGACGCCTACTACTGATGACAGTGGGACCCTGACGCCGCTTGTGGCGAATACATGGTACTGGGTAAAAGTAAGGTCTCATCTGGGCGGATATGCCAGCAAATGGACTGTGACCGACTCATTCTATACATTACCGAGCCCGCAGAACTTTAGACCTATGAACGTTACGGATACTACCGCAACGGTCACATGGGAGCCGGTCGTGTATTCAGCAATAACCTATGAAGTGCATTATGGAACTGATGCGGATTTCGCGACCTATACGGCGAGCACTGATATTACGGATGTGTATTTGGATATTTCACCATTAATTACAGATGATACTTATTATGTGCGTGTAAGAGCTTACGATGACCTGGGCGGATATTCCGACTGGGCGGAAACTTCATTCGTTGCTTCGGATAATCCATCGATCGTGTTGTCCGATCCTTCGTTAATTGAGCTCATGGCTGGTGTCTACACTGGAGCAACAGTAAAGATATCAGGCTCCAATTTCGGCACAACTATCGGTTCTGTTGAATTTAACGGCGTGCTGGCAGCACCTGCGCGCTGGGAAGATACTATAATAGAAGTTGCTATCCCGCAGGGCGCAACTTCAGGGAACATTGTTATTCATAATGCAGCAGGCGCTCAGGCAGCTACCTCTCCGCCCTTTACAGTTATTAGCGGCAGGCATATACTTGATGACTTCGAAGGCGGGGTACATAAGTTTGTAGTTGATGGGGATGTCGGCGGCGAGGTCACATTCGAAGCGGATTATGGATCACTTCAGGAAAGAATGACGTCAAATAAGATAAATTATTCACATCCTGGAGGCACATGGGGCGGTGCATGGGGAGGCGTAATGCCTACTTATGAAGCGATCCCGACAGCGGAAGTAGACCTTTCGGGATACGCTGCGATAACATTCTGGATGAAGGGCGACGGCTCTACCAACCAGGCTACGTTTGAGCTGATGGAATCCGAAAGCGCTGATGGAAATCTTCCCGGAAACGTGGAAGTTTATAAGTACACTGTTCCGATAGACCTGAGTAACAGTACGGACTGGCAGAGAGTTGTTATCGAGCTTGATCCTGCCAAGTTCGAAAGGGATATAAGGTGGCGCAACGGAGGAGGCATTCTTGATCTTTCTAAGATACAGGGTTATCAGATGGTATATATGACGACCGACTCAACCACAGCATATCATTATGTTGATTATATAGAAGCCGGCCCGATGCCTGTTGCTGCGAGCATGGAAGTTGTCATCCGAAGCACTGCTAACGGCAATATCAATTGGGTAACAGTGCCTTATGAGAATTCTGGAATAGCGACCACAACAGATCTTGCGGCTTCTATCGGGAATATAATTCCTGTTAGTAATTTAAATGCATGGTTTGATATAGTTGTTGTTAAGACATGGGATGCATCTACACAAACAGAAACAACATATAACTGTATGTGGGATGGCGCCAATTGGATTGATTTTGGAAGCAATGCTCCTATAGTTGTTGGAAATATGTATAAAGTTATTGTTCCTACTGCGGCGAATAATAGAACGTGGACCATTTCTGGTGACATACCTACTGCGGGATCTATTCAGTTTACATTAGGCGCTATAGCTAATGGAAGTATGAATTGGATAGCTACACCTGCTTATATAGCTGGAATATCTACAACAACAGACCTAATTGCTTCAGTTGGAAGCACAATTACTCCTCTTGTCCCATGGGCAGATGTAATTGTATTGAAAACTTGGGATGCATCTACACAAACAGAAACGACATATAACTGTATGTGGGATGGTTCTAGTTGGAATGATTTTGGAAGTAATGCGCCAATTAACATTCCTGGACCGTATGTCATTGGTGTTCCATTAAATGCTGATGGAAATATTTGGCCTTAATTTATGATAGGAGGAAGATAAAGATGAATAATATATTTATAAAACAGGGAGGAAAGCTGGCATCGGTGCTACTGATGTTTGTGATAGTATTATTTGTCTTGTCTTCATCGGCTTTTGCGACAGACGACTGGACATGGGTTGAGAGTCAAGGGAGCACACAAATTCTTAGTGGAGGGAATTTACGTTATATCGCATATTACAAAGGCATTGATAATTATATTCAGACTGAAGATAGTTTTAACGCCCTTGCTGGCTATGCTGATACGAATGCTGGATATACTACGCCTGCGGGCTCTCCTGTCTTGGGTTTTTGTACTGTAAATGGTGATCATTATCCAGATCCGAATCCCGCTTCTACTGATCAATATGATGTTTGGATTACGGCTATATCAGAAACTCAAGTAGGACATGTGAATGATGTTGTGGGTAATCCTACCCCTGTTCATTTTGCTCCTACAGGTAACAGTAATGCTAGTCCGTTTACTTTAAATACCACTGGATTCTTAGCTGAACCTAGCAATTATAGAGTATCAGGAGGAGACGGAAGAGTCGTTCTAAGGTGGACTGCTGTACCTGGCGCGACTGAATATAGGGTTTATAGAGGGCCTGTTGCTGTTGCTGGTTCAGGAGCAGGTATATATGAAAAGGTGATTACTACAACGGCTACTGTAACTGAGGATACAACTGTTAATAATGGTACGCTTTATCATTATATCGTTGTTGCCCATGATGGGGCCAACTTTGGTGTTCATACGAACCAAATAGGAGTTACTCCTGCAGCTGGTGGTCCTGTTATAAGT
>JBHPDX010000034.1:0-13751 GCA_042577445.1 Candidatus Margulisiibacteriota bacterium
GGCTTGAACTGAAAGATTACAGAGGCGCGATACTTGATTTCAATGAGATCATTAAAAATGATCCTAAAAACGCGGTCGCATATGCAAACCGTGCGAACGCCAAACAGAAATTCGTTGAGAACAGCGATCTAAAAGATACAGACCGTATAAGAGGATTAAAAAGCGCGCTAATGGATTACGATAAAGCCATCGAACTTGGAAAAGGCAATGTGATGACATATTTTAACCGCGGGTTTATCAAGAGTGAGTTAGGTGATTTTAAAGGTGCCGAGGCAGATTTTAGTAAAGTTATTGAACTGGATCCCAAAGATAAGGATGCTTATAACGCACGCGCTCTTGTAAGAAGGGAGCTGGGTGATAAGGTGGGGGTAACGAAAGATCTGGAAGAAGCCCTTAAATTGACCAAATAAATAAGATCAGCTTCCGGTCAATTTTTTTAACACCAATGCATTTTTAACCGCATATCCCACCGCATCATTATTGAAATAAAAATAAATATCTTTCCCTGCTTTCAGCCACTTCTTTATATTTTTAGCATCCTCCTTCAGATCCTTGTTCGAATAATTAGCTGTATATAATGCTCCAACATGGGGTCCATGGCGCCTTACATATATATAGTCAAAGATCGTCGGGTCGGGATAGTCGAGCTTTGGCCAATCTGCGAAGCAGAGCGTCGCTTTATGCTTCTTCAGTAAATTGTAAACTTCATCGTAAAACCATGTTTCATTGCGGAACTCGAAGGCATTTCTGTATCCCTTGTACTTTTTGAGCTCTTTTAAAAAAGTCCCCAACCTTTTTATATCCTTTTTGTAATTCGGCGGCAGCTGCCAGAGGACCACTTTTGTTTTACTTTTCAATGGTTTTGATTGTTCGAAGAATATTCTTAATGATCTTTTGGGATCCTTTAATCTTTTAATGTGTGTGATGTATCTGCTGCCTTTTAGCGAGAAAGCAAAGCCTTTTTTTGTGCGTTTTTTCCAGCTTTCAAATACTTTCTTTTGCGGGAGGCGGTAAAATGTTACATTTAATTCAACAGTGCTGAAAAGGGTCTGATAATATTCCAGCCATTTGTTCTGCGGCAGTCCTTTTGGATAGAAATTCTCTTTCCAGTGATCGTAATTGTAGCCGCTCGTGCCGATATAAAGCATGCTTTTTTTCATGATATTAAATTATACGCCTCCAAATATGTAATGCAAAGTGTTTATGGGCAGGTCTTTGTCCTAGTGTCTAAAAAAGCACTTGACTGCTATATGTAGTGTGATAATATTCCCCTTGCCACTATAGGTAGTGTTTTGGAGGAAAAACGTGAAGTGTCCAAGTTGCGGAAATGAAGAAGATAAAGTACTGGAATCGAGAGCCGTAGAGAACGGGACAGTTATACGAAGACGACGGGAATGTTTAAAATGCGAATCCAGGCATACCTCTTATGAAAGGGTCGAGGAAAGACCTCTCATTGTGATAAAAAAGGACGGAGAAAGGCAGCCGTTCAGCCGCGAAAAGATCAGAGCGGGCATACTTCGCGCAACAGAAAAAAGACCCGTATCGATCGATCAGGTAAACAACCTTATTAATTCCATAGAAAAAGAAGTTCGAAAGGAATTTGTTTCCGAGGTTCCCACAAATAATATCGGAAAACTTGTTATGGAAAAACTGCAGGAGCTGGACGAGGTTGCGTATGTGCGATTCGCCTCAGTTTATCGAAAATTTGAATCTATAACGGATTTTGTGGAAGAAGTAAAAGCATTAAAGTAAGTATTCAATTATAGAAAGGGGAGAAGAAAATGAATCCAGAGGCAATCGCGGAAGAAGTGAAACCGGCCGAGAAACATGATTCCACGGACCTTGCATTATTTGTCAGGACATCTTCGGACGACATAGTTAAATGGGACAGGCAATACATTGCAGATGCCCTGATCAGGGAAACGGAAATAAGCCCGGATATGGCAGGCATCATCGGAGTGGAGGTCGAAAAGCAGATCAGAGCTCTTAATATAGAGGTGATGTCAGCTCCTCTTATTAGAGAACTTGTTGACGTGAAACTCCTTGAGTACGGGCTGGAAGATGCCAGAAGAAAGCATACCCGTCTCGGTTCGCCGCTCTATGACGTGAAAAAGATCATCCTTAACCAGAACAAGGAGAACGCGAATGTTCCCCACGGTCCTGAGGCAACGAACTTAACGCTCGCAGAGAACATAAAAAAAGAATTTGCCCTGCTTCATGTCTTCACTCCCGACATTGCGGATGCCCACATGATCGGGGATATCCACCTGCATGACTTAGGGTTCATTGATAGGCCTTACTGCAGCGGACAGTCGGTAGAATATGTAAAGAAATTTGGCCTTGATCTCCCGAACGCGTTGTCGATCGCAAAACCAGCAAAACACGCTGAGGTCCTTCTTGCGCAGATGGTAAAATTCTCCGCGGCCCTTCAGGGGCAGTTCGCCGGAGCAATCGGCTGGGATGCCGTTAATATTTTCTTTGCGCCGTTCCTTGTCGGCATGACAGATAAAGAAGTTCACCAGCTTGCCCAAATGATGATATATGAATATTCACAGCAGGCGGTGGCCAGAGGCGGACAGGCTATATTTTCCGATATCAATCTTTACTGGGAGATCCCTAAACACTTTGAGAATGTTCCAGCAATGGGGCCGGGGGGAAAATACACAGGCAAGAAATATTCGGATTACATAAATGAGTCGCAAAGGTTTGCATGGGCGCTGTTCAATGTGTACATGGAGGGCGACGGATCCGGGAGGCCTTTCTTTTTCCCGAAGCCGCTGGTGCACATGACGGAGAAATTTTTCAAGACACCGAACCATGAGAAATTTTTGGAGCATATATCCGAGGTTGCCGCCAAGATGGGCAACACCTACTTTGTTTTTGACCGCGGTGAGACAGCAAAGATATCGGAGTGCTGCAGGCTTTCCTTTAAACTTGACCAGTCAGACCTGGACGACGCCAACGAGCCGTGGAGGATGAGATATTCCGCTCTTCAGAACGTTACAGTGAATCTGCCGAGAGCAGCTTACCGGGCGGGAGGCTCTGACGAAAAACTGTTCCAGTTTCTTGGCGGCGCACTTGAACTTGCGGCAAAAGCGCATATTCAAAAGAAAACATTTATTGAACAACTGCTGGCGCTTGGGCAGGGAGGGCCTCTTTCGCTTCTATCCATGAAGAGAGACGGTCAGGCTTACCTCAGGATGTGGAGGGTCAGTTATCTTGTAGGTATCTTAGGTCTTAATGAGACGGTCCAGTCGCATATAGGAAAAGAACTGCATGAAGGAATGGACGCTCTTAAATTAGGGCTTAAGATAATTTCATATATGAAATTAAAATGTGAAGAGCTCTCCAAACAGCACGGCATACATTTTGTTCTGGAGCAGACACCAGCCGAATCTACGGCGTACAGGTTCGCAAAGTTGGATCTTAAACATTTTAAAGATAAGGCGGAGCCCGTAGTAAAAGGACAAATTGATACCGGCGAAGTTTATTATACCAACTCCACTTATTTCAATGTATCGCACCAGATGAGCCCGATAGAAAAAGTAAAACAGGAGGGGCTTTTCCATCCGCTGATCGACGCCGGGGCTTTGACCCACGTATGGCTCGGAGAGTCGACCCCTTCGCCGTCTTCGATAGCCAATTTTGTGGTAAAGACCTTCCAGAACACCCAGAACGCGCAGATAGCGTTCTCCCCGGAGTTTACGACCTGCAACGACTGCGGCAAGACGACAAGGGGCTTAAACCAGGCATGTCCAAGCTGCAGTTCGGACCATGTGGAGGGTATTACCCGTATCACCGGCTATTTCTCAAAGGTCTCGGGATGGAACAAAGGAAAGATAGCGGAATTAAGGGATCGCCAAAAAAACAATATAGTCCTGCAGGAAGACTAGAAAGGCCGATCGATGCTTAACAGTGAAGTGGTTGAAGTAAAAAGCGAAAAGGCTTTTGAGCCCAAGATCGATGACGCGGAAACAGACGTTTCATCACAAAAAGAGACAACTGACCTTTCCATGTTCGTTCGGACTTCTTCCGACGATATCGTGAGATGGGACCGCAAGAAGATCGTTGCGGCGCTTATAAAGGAGACCGGGGTAAAGAAAGAGATAGCGAGCGCTATAGCGATCGAAGTTGAAAAGCAGACGAAGACATTGGGTATAGAGTCCATAACAGCTCCCCTGATCCGTGAACTTGTTGACGTAAAGCTCCTTGAATACGGACTTGAAGATGCCAGAAGAAAGCATACCCGCCTTGGTGTTCCTGTATATGACGTAAGAAAGATCATTTTTCACAAGAATAAAGAGAACTCCAATACGCCGCATAATCCCGTTGCTACGAACCTGACCCTTGCCGAGAACATCAAAAAGGAATTCGCGCTGCTACAGGTGTTCTCTCTTGAGATCGCCGATGCCCATATGATGGGCGATATACATATACATGACCTTGGTTTTGTTGACAGGCCTTACTGCAGCGGGCAATCACCTGAATTCATAAAAAAGTTCGGCCTCTCACTCCCTGATGCCAAAGGTATTGCCAGCCCGCCCGAGGACCCGGAGGAATTCGTTACGCAGCTGGTGAAATTTTCAGTTGCCCTTCATGGGCATTTTGCCGGGGCTATCGGATGGGATGCGATCAACGTTTTTATGGCCCCGTATATTGAGGGCTATGGAAGAGGGCATGTAAAACGCATTGCCAAGATGCTTATCAGCGAATTCGCACAGCAGGCCCTTGCGGGCGGCGGCCAGGCATTGTTCTCCGACCTTAATATTTACTTTGAAGTGCCGAAGCACTTTGAGAATGTTCCTGCAATAGGGCGGGGCGGAAGGTATACCGGAAAGAAATACGGCGAGTATCAGAGAGAAGCTCAAGACTTTGCGGAATGCATGTTCGAAGTTTATGGAGAAGGGGACGGGATGGGCCGGCCTTACTTCTTCCCTAAGCCGCTTGTCCATATTACTGACAAGTTCTTCAAAACAGAGGGGAATGAAAAGTTCCTGGAGCTTATTTCCAAGGTTGCCGCTGATAAGGGCAATACATATTTTGTGTTCGATCGCGGCGATACCGCAAAGATATCAGAGTGCTGCAGGCTTTCATTCAAGCTGGAGCAGTCGGACATTGAAGATGCAAAACAGCCCTGGAAGATGAGATATTCGGCTATACAGAACGTTACCATAAACCTCCCCAGAGCGGCTTACGTTTCAAGAAAAGATGACGAGACTATTTATAACAGGATCGAAGAACTTCTGGAAATGGCCGCAAAAGCCCATCTTCAGAAAAGAGCTTTCATTGAGGACCTTCTTAAGACTGGTGATGAAGGGCCGCTGTCGCTGCTTGCGGGTATTACTGAAGGCGAGGCTTATTTGCGGCTTAGGCGCGTCACCCACCTGATCGGGATACTGGGGCTTAATGAGCTTGTACAGTTCCATACGGGCATTGAAATGCATGAGTCCGATGAAGCATTGAAGTTCGGAATGAAGATAATCGCCTTTATGAAGCTTAAGTGCGAAGAGTTATCCAAAAAGCATAAAATACACTTTGTCCTGGAGCAGACGCCCGCTGAATCGGCGACCTACCGCCTGGCAAAGCTTGATATGAAGCACTACGGTAGTCAGGCCGGCACAGTTATAAAAGGGGACCATGATACAAAGGAGATATATTATACTAATTCAACCTATTTCAATGTTTCGCACCAGATGAACGCCATAGAGAGGGTGAAAAAAGAAGGGCTTTTCCATCCGTTGATAGAAGCGGGAGCGCTGACTCATGTGTGGCTTGGGGAATCCAATCCTTCGCCGTCTTCGATAGCCAATTTTGTGGTGAAGACCTTCCAGAACACCCAGAATGCGCAGATCGCATTTTCTCCTGAGTTCACTACCTGCAACGATTGCGGCAAGACAACAAGAGGCCTTAGCCCCGCATGTCCAAGCTGCAGTTCCAGCGAGGTGGAGGGCATAACCCGGATCACTGGGTATTTTTCCAAGGTTTCCGGGTGGAACAAAGGAAAATTAGGGGAGCTTAAGGACCGGGACAGGGCAAAGGATATTTCTTAAATAAAATAAAAGGAGCGTACTTATGAAAATAACGATATTCGGCAAGCCGGACTGTGAATTTTGCAAGACCACAAGGAAAAAATTCGAGACCTTTATGTCGAGGTGGAATATAACTGACGGGGTGGAACTTACTTCTATTGACATGACCACCCCTGACGGACTTACCGAAGGGACGCTTCTTTCGGTCATTAAGATCCCGACAACAATAATAGAAAAGAACGGGGAAGTTGTCGGACGTTGGGACGGCAAAGTTCCGCTTTCAGAGGAATTTAAGGGGCATTTCAGCGGCGCTGTAAAAGTGGAAGAAGCGGCGTCCTCCTAAGATCAAAACCTTTCTTTAACAAGAATAGCGTTACTTACTCTTCTTTCTTCACCGCTTGCGGGATTGTTCTTGATATTTCTTCCCAGCACGAAGGTTGTTGAGCTCCCTCCGTCCAGGTTCATTGCCTCCACTGCTCCCAGCTCATCCATTAAACCAGCAAGCTCTTCAAGTGTCATGCCCGCACTGGGATTGACCAGTTCGGGATAATATCTAGTCTTGTTCTTATCGACGGTAACAAGCAGAAGCTTTCCGTCACCTGTGATCCCGACAGCCGTCCTGGCCGCGCGGCTTGTTGCAACATCCCATCTGAATTTTTCTATGTTCTTTGAAACATAAAGTTGACCGCCCTTTATGAGGCGTGGTCCTCCGCCCACGATATGCTTCAGGTCCGCCATGTCGAACGAGGAGAAAGTGGAAAGCACCATGCTGATCCTGACCTTGCTCCCAACTTTTACGAAGTGTTTCAGCTTTTCATGGTATGTAGGATCGGCGGATATCACATAGCCTTTTTTTGGTATCCAGGTCTTTCCCCTGCTAATGTATTTTACTTCGCCGTCTTCCACAGATAGGTTGAGCCCGGGTGTTTTGTCGTCGGTCTGTTTGCCGTAGCGGGGAGTGTATATTATCACGTCGCCGGTCTCTCTTCTTTCGTTGATCCCGGTGATCTCAAGGGAAATGCCGTCGACCATGACCCCGCCGGAAAGAGAAACGTTATCTATGAAGCATTTGTTGTTCTTGTCTATTATGAGCGCTGTTCTGTCATGTATCGAATATGATATAAGTTCCCTGGATATCATAAGGATCCCCAGCGGTTCGCCGTTCTTTCCGAAGAACGTGCCGTTTATTCCTCCTGTAGCCCCGGCTTTGCGTACCAGGTTGCTTACCGTGTCCCTTCGATAAGTCACTTTTTCTTCTTCCGGCTTTGAGAAGACCGAGAGAAGCGAATCAAAAAAGTTGCGGCTTTCCTCTCCCTTTTTCCCGGGCATATATGGAAAGATGTCGACTTTTGCCGGATCGGCAAGCAGTACATTCGCATAGGTGGCGCCCTTTTTAGACCCCTTTACCACCCTCATATAGGTGAGGCCGGGCACGATCTCTTTTTTTGATACGGTGCTTTTCGATTTCTTGTCTATCTCAATTATTACCCTGTAGGGAGCCTCTGTTTTATAGACCTTATAGTATGCCGGATATGTGAGCATAAAGCTTACCAGGATGTTCCTGCCTGCCTGGTCCACGCCGACTTTCTTGACGAGGCTGTCCCCGGTGACTATTTGCCTGCTTTTTATCACCGAGTTGGCATTAATGAGCTCAACGATCAGGTTAAGCCCGCTTTTCCTTATTTTGTAATCTGCCGCTCCGTCCATAGCTATGGAAAGCTTGAACATGTTCGGAAGCGACTTCTTTGTTATGCCGGTTATCTCCGGTCTTTTTGCAGTTTTGAGCGGTGAGTTGGATATCCTGTTAAAAGATACCACGATCCTGTTGGGGCCTGTCAGGGTGGTCACCCTGGCGGCGGTCAGATATTTATACTGTACCACGATGTCCGTGCTGTTATATTCCTTCTTGATCTTGAATTTGCGGAAAAAGACGGTCGCGACTTCCTTTTCCGGGATGCCGTATTTTGCGCCGTAGAGCTTGAGCCTGAAGTAATTGTTCCCTTTCATGGTCGTGTGTTTTGGTATACTGTCCATGAACAGCACTATCTTGGCGCTTCTTTCATATTCATAGGTCTTTATGTCTTTTATGGCAGCGCCGTAACACAACGTTCCGATGAAGCTGGCGAACAATATAGTTATGATTATCTTTTTCACTAAGAGTGCCCTTTCAGTTTCTTGACAGCCGCATCTATTACCCAGGTTGGGGTGGAAGCCCCTGCGGTCACTCCTATTACGTCAAATCCCTTGAGCCATTTCAGGTCTATGTCTTCCGCCGATTCCACCTGATACGTCTTTACCCCTGTTTCACCGCAAAGCTTGGTAAGCCTTCTGGTGTTGGCGCTTTTCTTGTCGCCTATTATGAACATTATCTCGGATCTTTTGGCAACGACAGTAGCGAATTTCTGCCGGTTCTTTGTGGCGTCGCATATCGTGTTATGGACCACCAATTCCTCGGTTTTATTGTACAGGCCACCTACCATTTCTTCAAAATTAAGCTGCGTTTGGGTGGTCTGCGCAAGTACACCCATCTTTTTGTGGAAATTGACCTTTTTGAGGTCTTTTATATTCTCCACTACCTGTGCTTTTTTCCCTGCCCATCCCAGAAGCCCTTTTACTTCTATGTGTTCTTTGTCGCCCACGATGACCACATGGTATCCGTCTTTGGCCAGTTTTTTTGCTATGATCTGTGCTTTTTTGACCCACGGGCAGGTAGTGTCGATGACATTCAGCTTTGTCCCTTCCAACTGTTCAAGTATCTTAGGCGGAAGGCCGTGCGCGCTGATGATCAAATATCCTTTTTGATCCTTTGGGACGTCTTTTAGCGTGTTTATTGTCTTGATCCCTTTGATCTCCAGGTGTTCTATGACCTTTTGGTTGTGGACAAGAGCGCCCAACATGAAGACAGGGAGTTTTTTGACGGCAGATCTTATAGCAAGCTTGTAAGCCCTGTTCACTCCAACGCAAAAACCCAGATGTTTTGCTACGAGTATTTTCATTAATTGAACTTAATGTTCGCTGCCCTCATCCTTGATATGGCTTCTTCGAGCCTTTTTTCCGGAAGTGTTATGGACATCCTGAAATAGCCTTCACCGTATTTGCCGTACCCGCTCCCCGGCACGATAAGTACGCCGGCTTTTTTGAGAAGCTCCTCAGTGAATTTTTCCGAAGTATAACTTTTAGGCACCTTTGCCCAAATGTAGAATGTCGCCTTTGGTTTTTTTATGTCCCAGCCCAGGCTGTTCAGTCCGTCCACTATGATGTCGCGCCTTTTCTGATATATTTTGTTCATTTTAGCCGTATTATCGCCGGAACTTTCAAGGGCCGTGACGGCCGCAAGCTGTATCGCCTTGAAAATACCTGAATCTGTGTTGGTCTTTATGATAGATAGGGCGGAGATGGCCTCGCTGTTGCCTACCGCCATCCCGATCCTCCATCCTGTCATATTGTATGTTTTTGACAATGAATGGAACTCTATTGCGACATCCTTTGCGCCGGGTATCTCCAGGATGCTCATCGGCCTGAAGCCGTCAAATGCGACCTCGGAATAAGCAAGGTCAGAACAGAGAAGGAGATCGTTCTTTTTGCAGAACTCGACTGCCTCTGTGAAGAATTCTTTTGTTGCCACGGCCGCTGTCGGGTTATTTGGATAATTTATGAACAGGAGCTTTGCTTTCTTCAGCGCTTTTTTATCAATGCTTTTAAGATCCGGCAGAAATCCGTTCTCCTCAAGTATCGGAACAGGGTAGGGGCTGCCTCCTGCAAGTATTGTCCCCGTATTATAAACAGGGTATCCCGGATCTGTCAGCAGCGCCACGTCTCCCGGATCTATGAAAGCATAGAATATATGCGCTATGCCTTCTTTTGAGCCTATAAGCGAGAGCACTTCCGTTTCGGGATCGAGGTCCACATTGAACCTTTTTTTGTACCATTTTGCCACAGAGGCCCTGAATTCCGGTATGCCGTTGTACGGCGGATAGTCATGGGTCTTTGGATCATCAATGATCTTATGGAAATCCTTCAGTATAAAATCCGGTGTCGGGGAATCCGGATCGCCTACTCCTAAGTCTACCAGGTCTTTCCCTTCCGCAAGCAGTTTGTTCCTTGTTTTTTCTATCCTTGCGAACAGGTAGGGCGGGACATTTAATATTCTTTTTGCTTTTCTCAAAAAAATCCCCCTTATGCCGAGATGTGATATTTGCCGGTGAATACGGTCATAGCCGGGCCCCTCATGAGCACATGGTCATTTTCTATCCACTCGCATTCCAGTTTTCCGCCGGGCAGATCTATGATGGCTTTCCTTCCAAGCTTGTTGTTCAAAACTCCTGCGACAAGTGTGGCGCAGGCGCCGGTCCCGCAGGCTAAGGTTTCACCTGCACCCCTCTCCCATACCTTTACTATTGCTTCGCCGTTGCTTACCGCCTGAGCAAATTCAACGTTCGTCCGTTTAGGGAATGACGAATGGCTCTCTATTTTCGGGCCCCATTTGCCAAGCTCAACCTTGTTTATGTCATCAACAAAAATAACGCAGTGAGGGTTGCCCATGGAAACACAGGTGACAGTGAAAGTTTCGCCGTCAATCTTCAGGTCTTCTCCGATAACCCGGGGGGAATCCTTTCCTCTCATCGGTATCTTGCTTCGCTTCAACACCGGTGTTCCCATGTCTACCTCGACGATCGCAGCATCACCCCTATGTTCAAGAATGGAAGGGAGCATAACACCTGCAAGTGTTTCGACCGATATCAGCTCTTTCTTCGGCTCGGCCGTTTCATAAACATATTTTGCAGCGCATCTTATCCCGTTGCCGCACATTTCCGGCTCTGACCCGTCCGGGTTAAAAACGCGCATTTGTATATCGGCTTTCTTTGAGGGCGTAACGACCAACAGGCCGTCCGCCCCGATGCCGAAGTGGCGGTCGCATATTTTAATAGCCAGGCTGTTTAGGTCTATTCCTTCCAGCTTCTCTTTTTGTCCGTCTATCAGAACAAAATCGTTGCCCAGCCCCTCAAGTTTTACAAAATTCATCTCTGCCATTATTTTTCTCCTAAATAGGTCGCCTTTGAGGTCGGCGATTCATATACTGTTACTTTTGTGAGCTTCAGGCCGCTTTTTATCTTTTTACCCAGCGCGCCGTAAATGAACTTTGCTACATTTTCCGATGTAGGATTTGTTCCTTTAAAGCTCGAAAGCGTGTTCAAATTCCGGTGGTCAACCTTCGCGATAATGGACCTGAGCTCCGCCTTCACTTTGCGAAAGTCCACAAGCATACCCAGTTTGTTCAGCTTTTTTCCTGAGATGTACGCCTGCACTATCCAGCCGTGGCCGTGCAGTTTCTCGCAGGGCCCGCTGTACCCGATAAGCTGATGCGCCGCATCAAACCTGTCCTCTACCATTACTTCGTACATAAAGTTTTCCTCTTTTATAGTTTACTAATTTCGGGGTTACTTAGCAAGAGTAACCTGTTTTGCCCCTGTGATAGGTTTTCCCAGAAGTTTTGATCCGAGAGATGCGAACGTCTCGGGATTGCTGGTCGCAAAGTACTCATATTTAGGGGGACGGCCTTCGCGGTTCGCCAAGCCCGAGCTAAGGAGCATCTGCTTAGCCTCTTTTATGGTCTCTTCCGCCGGATCCACAAGGGTTACGTCTTTTCCGACTATTTCTCTTATGACCCTGCTCAAGTGCGGATAGTGTGTACAGCCGAGCACCAGTGTGTCGATCCCCGCTTTCATTAACGGACTTAAATATTCTTTTGCGACGCGCTTTGTTTCCTCAGATCTTATAAAGCCTCCTTCGATCAGCGGAACAAATAAGGGGCATCCTGTTTCATGAACCTCGATGTTGCTGTTTATTTCCTTTATTGCCCTGCGGTAAGCGTGGGATCCCGCCGTGCCTACCGTGGCTATCACTCCTATTTTATGGTTCTTTGTGGCCGAGGCTGCGGCTTTTGCCCCAGGTCCTATAAGGCTTATGATGGGGAGCTTGTATTTGTCCTTAATGGCATGATATGCGATCGATGATGACGTTCCGCAGGCCATTACCACCATTTTGACGCCCGTTCCTACAAGATGATCAATGATCTGGCGGTTAATGGTAAGTATTTCTTTCTGTGATCTTCCTCCAAAAGGTACTCTTGCGGTATCTGCGAGGTAAATTACGCTCTCATGGGGAAGCTGTTTTTGCACCTGCCGCAGCACGGTGAGCCCGCCTACTCCGGAATCGAACATCCCGATAGGGGACGAATCCTTAGCTTTTGGAGCCTCCTGGGCTTCATGTATCTTTTGGGGGACTTTCCCCGTGACTATCGTTTTTACGCGTGATATTTCCGGCATAATTTTCCCAATTTTAACATAAAACTACAGCTCTTTGTATTTTAAAAAATACTCTTTTATCCCGCGGTAAATTCCCGCTGCTATCAAGTTCTGGTACTTCAAGCTCTTTGCAAGGCGCTCCTCGGTGGGATTGCTTATGTACATGGCTTCCAGTATGACAGCGGGCATTTTTGTGTGGTGGATAGTATAATATGTGACCTTTTTTATCTTTCTCTTCCTTCTTTTTACGGCCTGCACAACTCTTTTTTGTATTATTTTTGCCAGAGCAATGCTTTGTTTTGTGAAATAGTAGGTTTCCGTCCCGGCCACCTGCGGACTCTTATAGGAATTGTAATGCAGGGAAATGAAGGCGTCCGAATCGTTCCTGTTCGCGAGATTCACTATATCTTTGTTGTTCACATATGTGTCCTTTTCCTTTGTAAGTACGACGTTCGCGCCGCCGTTATAGAGCAGTTCACACAGCCTTAGCGCAGGCTTTATCGTCAGGTGCTTCTCGAACGTCCCGCTGTATCCTATGGTCCCGGGGTCTTTCCCCCCATGTCCCGGGTCCAGTGCTATTGTCCTGCCCTTAAGCGGGTATGGCTTTTCCGGCTTGACCGCATTTGTCTTTTCCTTGATGATCACCGCCAGTTTCTTTTTATCTTTTGACAGATAAGTCTTATAAGTGGTGCCCGCCAGTGTTATCACGACCCTTGAAACAAGCGGGTCAATGCTTTCCTGGGAGAACCTTATGCCTTTTATTGTCGTCCCGTTGGACTGCGGAGGCGTCATGACCTTCATAATAGTATCCTTAATATCGAACACTATCCTCTGCGGATCCTTGTGTTTTGTCATTTTGTAGTCCATCGGTTCACTCGAGAAGATCGATATCTTGCTTGAATCTGCCGATACTCTTTCGCAGTCTATTTTTGTTATTGCCGGCGCGAATATTACCTCATATCTGTCCCTTTCCTCAAAATCGGCGGTCGTATAGTAGCGCATGTTCTTGGCAAATATCTTTAAGGTAACGATAAGGTTATTCAGCTGGTACAATTTAATGTCGTAATCCTTGCCCCTCAACGTTACGGGGTTCTTTTTTCCTGCAAGCGTTGCCCCGATAAAATCAACATAGACCATCTTCCCGTCCCTTCTTTTCTTTATGTCTTCCGTAGGGCTGGATGTTTTTATAAGCACTCTTTTTACCGGCCCTTTTTCGATTATTTCGGCGCCGGTTATCGTTGAATTAACATACAATTTTGACCTGTCCTCGCTCCAGGAAGAAGTATAGCCAAGGACCTTGGCGGCTGATACCAAAGGTACATAAAGCTCTTTTTTGAACTTGCCTCTTATATAGGTGGGTTCCGCGGTTGGAATAGGGCTTCAATTTCAGTCTCCACTCGTATTTTACCCTTGCGTA
>JBHPDX010000035.1:0-13363 GCA_042577445.1 Candidatus Margulisiibacteriota bacterium
CATCCTAATAATGCAAGAATAGTTTTATCACAGAAGAATGTTTTTTGAAAATGTTAATTATCAAAAACCCTGAGCCAGCAAGATCAAAACACTTACAGCAATAACAATGACCGAAACAACTACTTTCACCGGGTAAACATACGCGCGGAATGATCGGCCGCTGGAATCCGTTAAATTCTTAAGCTCCAGGTAAGGGATCGGGCTTCTCCTGTACCACCCTTTTACCGTTACTTCTTCATTAATATACTGTTTCGCTCTTAGCAGGCCGAACAGGAATTCCCATATACCCAGGGGCTGCCTGTAATCAAGGAAAAGTATGCCTGTCTCATCCTGCATCACAAAATCTTCTGACCATATAAGACCGGGGACCCCTCGTCCGATTATCTTTCCTTTCAATGTGCAGGGAACCGGCCTCACATCCGAAACTTTTACCTTTTTCAAAGCTCCCGAAATGTTCATTTCAGGGAACTCCCTGCCTTTATACCTGAACAGAGTGGTTATAAGCGCACCAATGCCGCCCAAGAGGAAAGGCACTGCAACAAATTTATAGGTTTGGGCCGACATAACTGAAATCGCTGCAACAACAACACCGGTGATCACGGCTATGCCCGGCAGCAATTTGATAAAAACGTCCGCAAAGAACTCATCCCAATATGATTCAGGCTGCTTAAGATCAAAAACAACATATGGATCTTTATTCATGGAAAATGACTGGTCGCTCAAACGTGTAAGGCGTTTCGCGATAAGAGGGTGGGTTGAATGCAATTCATAATATAGCGCCCACGGATTCCAGAGGTCCCAGCGCATTACATCTTTCAACTGCCCCGTATCCACCTGTCCGCCCATGCTTTGAGCGGAAAAACCCGCGACAGCAAGCGAGTTTGCCGACTTCTGATCGAATATTCCCATCGGGCCGATCGCTTCCATACTTGCCATACGGTTCTCTTTTTTCTCCTTCGATGATTCCTGGCCGGCAAGACCATATCCGATCTTGACGAGGGCCGAAGCCAGCGAGTTTGGATCATTCGTTATACGCCCGGAGAACCTGTCAGCATAATATTCTCGGACGCGGGAGAACCATAGAACAAGATACTCAGAGATTATATAAAGAATATAAGAAATTATTGCAACAGTTAAAGCAGCACTCTGCCCCTTTCCTTTTCCGCTGCCTTTTGAACGGATCAAAGTGCGGTAAATATAATATAATATCAACGGAACGATCCCTGCGATGGTCATTAACAGCATATCCCAATGTATCGCATGCCCAATTTCATGTGCTACGACAGCTTCCACTTCATCTTCATTTAAAAGCGAAAAAATTCCCTGTGATAAAACTATTCTTGCATTATTAGGATGATGCCCGTAAGTGAACGCCTGCGGAGCATCATCTTCTATCAATCCTATCCGCGGATATTTCATTTTAACCTTGTCGCATGTGGTTTCAATGAACTTCCGAAGTTCATCGGGTACTTCCAGCCAATCCATCCATCTCATCTTATAAAAGAAGCGCAGTGACAGGTCCATCAAGAAAGGAGAAAGGAGAAATTGCATGATCGCAAAGAAAACACCAAAAGATAGAGCAAAAAATACGTCAAGCTGGAAGAACTGTACAAGAAGTATAAGGACAAAAACCAGGATCGCATATAATCCCAGTAAAGTTATCGAGGAAGGCAAAAACAAGCCGGGCAAAGGCGAAAGAGCGGTCCCAAGCCCTACCGCCTGCTCTTTCCTGGGCTGCTCTTTTTCCTTATCGATACTGATGCTCAGGTTGCGGTGATTTATTTTCGCTAGCTTCTCCAGCTCTTTCCCATCCAACCACATTCCCCCGCTTACAGGATCGTAATCGATAGAAAGGCCGAATAACTGTATCTTCTTAAGAGAGGAATTCGTTTTAGGATTATGCCTGTCCGAAGGAGCCTGATGCCTTAGAGCTTGATCAAGCTCCTGCCTCAGGTATGTCGGCTTTCTTGTAAAATAAAATATCTCGCCCTTATCCAACCAAATGCTTTTACACGATTCGCAGTAATCGATCTCCACACCTTGTTTTGTTAATACACTGATAAGATTCTTACTCTTGCATGAAGGACAAAGCATATAATTACCCCCTCAGAATAAGTCTTTGTATGGATTTTATCATGGAAAAGATGGTTTTAAAATGTCATGTAGAAGAAATTACGCAGGCTCTTTAAAAGGTAAGCTTCCACGCATATAAACGAACATACCGCCATAATGCGAGACTAAGGGTATCGGCATTTTTGTTGACACATCTTCAACATATGCAGAATATCCTCCGCCAAACCCAGAAGGGCTATGCTTTGTCTTTATGAGAAATAATGAGAAAGGCTTTGGTTCTTTGGCGAATTTTTCTTCGAACATCAGGCCTTCATTATCCATATTGCGGAAGTGATAAAATGTATCATACTTGCCTAAATTAACTTTACTATAGTCCCCCTTGAATAGCCGGGCGCCTTTAACTTCAGGAATAAATGAAGAAAGCTTTTTCTGTATGATCCTTGATATCTCCAATAATTCCGGGTCGAATTCAACACCCTCCGCTTTTACACCATAAATAGCAGCAAGAAAAACAACATCTCCCATCCCGCTTCCGGCATCGAGGAACATTTTACGCTCAGACATATGAATTGACTCAAATACAGCATTGAGCTCTGTAAGCCCGGAATTTAAGAATACCCCTCTTTTGGGATAACACTCAGCCTGATATCCGCCTCCTGTCACAAGATAACCAGGCACACGAACCAAGGATTCCCGCACTCTATTCATGGCCAGGCGAAGCAATGTAAATTTAGAATCTATGCCGGGCCTCATGGACTTCGCGGCCTGCTTCAACTCGCCAAGATCCACACGCCTCACGGCCGCAATGGCCGGATTGCCCCTGAACATGTTCGTATTTACTTTATGTGCCATTGTATACCTCGTGTATTTATCGACAAATTTACTCTAAAATTTCGCTATTTATTGAATTTATCTCCTGTTTTTGTTATTATGCTTCTCAATTGTATGGACCTATTCAATAAATCTGAAAATCTAAGCAAACTTTCCTACGAGGAACTGAAGAAAAAAGCTTCGGGCTGCAAGAAATGCGAACTCCACAAAAAACGCACCAATGTCGTGTTCGGCCACGGCCCTGTCCCCTGCGACCTGATGCTTATCGGCGAAGGTCCGGGCGAGCAGGAAGACCTTCAGGGCCTTCCTTTTGTCGGCAGAGCGGGAAAGCTTCTAACGCAAATACTCGGGTCCATTAATATTGACCGGGAAAAGGACATCTATATCGCGAATATCGTAAAATGCCGGCCTCCGGAGAACAGAACGCCAAAGCCGAGTGAAGCAGAGGCCTGCGGCCCATACCTTGAAGCTCAAATAAACCTTATTAAACCTAAGCTTATACTGCTCGCCGGCTCCCCTTCAACCAAAACTATCCTTAAAATGAATGACCCTATATCAAAGGTCAGAGGGCAATGGTATAAACTGCCCGAGACGGATATATCTGTTATGCCGATATTTCACCCTTCATATCTTCTCAGAAGCCCGTCAAAAGATGTTGGCAGCCCAAAGTGGATCATGTGGCAGGATATGAAGGAAGTCAAAAATGCGCTGAACTTCATTAAGCAGGCAAAGGAACTGGAGGCAAAAAAATAATCATGAAAGAATTCACTATTGCTGCGATCCAGATGGATGTAAAGTTGGGAGATATAGAGTTCAACCTTCGGACAGCGCAAACCTTGATCGACAAAGCCGCTAAAGCTAAACCCCAGTTGATAACGCTTCCCGAAATGTTCGCGACGGGATTCGATTACCCGTGCATTAAAAAAATGGCTTCGGAGACATACAATGAACTGATAGCCTTTTTGATAAACAATTCCCATAAATATAACTGCTACATCGTTGGAGGAACGATACCGGAGATGGCGGAAGACAAGCTTTATAACACTTCATTCGTGTCATCCCCTGACAGAAAGATAATCGGCGCGCAAAGAAAGATACACCCTTTCACCTTAACGGAGGAACATAAATATTTTGCCGGAGGAGAAAGCTTGAACGTCATAAACTGCCCTCTCGCGAAACTCGGCATCGTTATCTGTTACGACATAAGATTCCCTGAAGTTGCCAGGGCTTTGACCTTAAAGGGGGCTGAAGTATTGATATGCCCGGCGCAGTTCCCTGCCCCAAGAGCGCACCACTGGGAGATACTCATTAAATCCCGCGCTATAGAGAATCAGGTCTATGCCATAGGGAATAACCGCGTGGGCGGACGAAAGACCAAGTTCTTCGGTAAAAGCATGGTCGCAAGCCCTCACGGCGAAGCAGTAAAAGAACTGGGCGACCAGGAAGGTGTTCTCATCGCAAGTATCGACCTTGAAAAAATTAAAAAAGAAAGAGAGCAGATACCCGCTCTTCTCGAGCGCAAACCCGAAATCTATCAATGAGCTCCAAAGTATATTTTCTTAAAGCCAAAGACATATCCAATGACGGCCTAAAAAAGCTGTTCACCGAGCTTGATATCCCTTTTCTCAATAAAGGGGAGCTTGTCGCCGTAAAAACACATTTCGGGGAAGCGGGCAACAAGGCTTATCTGAAACCGGAAATGATCAAACCGATCATTGACATGATAAAAGGAAAAGATGTCCGCGCTTTCCTGACCGATGCCAACACGATCTACAAAGGATCCCGCTCAGACTCAGTAAGCCATCTGAACACCGCATATGCACATGGATATACTCAGGAAAAAATGGGTGTCCCTGTGATCATAGCCGACGGTTTGACCGGGAAAGAAAGCGTCGAAATAAAAGTAGGCCTAAAGCACCTCAAGGAAGTAAAGCTGGCGGCGGCAGCCGTTCACGCGGATTCCATGATAGTGCTTACTCACTTCAAAGGACATGAACTCACGGGTTTCGGCGGCTCATTGAAGAACGTGGGAATGGGACTGGGGACCAGAGCCGGCAAACAGATAATGCACTCGGACGTGAAACCTAATGTCGACCAGGAAAAATGTACCGGCTGCGGCACCTGCGTAAAATGGTGCCCCACTGACGCGATAAAACTTGTAAATGAGAAAGCGATCATCGATCAAAAGAAATGCATCGGCTGCGGAGAATGCGTTGCCAGCTGCAATTATGACGCTATCGCGATCTCATGGGCCGGCGCTCCCGATTCCATACAGGAAAAGATCGCGGAATACTTCTACGGCATATGGAAAGACAAGAAGGGCAAAATGGCTTATTTCAATTATGTGATCGAAGTTTCCCCGAACTGCGACTGCTATGACTGGAACGATCCCCCGATCGTGCAGGACATAGGAGTCCTCGCCTCTTTCGATCCGGTGGCGATCGACCAGGCAGGCGCAGACCTGGTGAATGATTCACCCTGGGACAAGAACTCAAAATTCAAAAGCGACAGACCGGACAAGTTCAAGTCAATATATCCCAGCATTGACTGGTCGGTTCAATTAAAGCATGCTGAGAAAATAGGTCTTGGCTCAAGAGAATACCAACTGATCAAAGTATAGGAGTGAAGAACAGTGATAGATTTTCTTAAAGATGAAGAATTCATCCGTCTCGAAAAAGAATACTCGTTCTTAAAGCGGGCGCGTGAGACGCTTGAGTCAAAATACGGGGAGCTGGAAAAACTGGCCTATACGATCGTTGACCTTGAAACAACAGGCCTTAACCCGGAGCAAGATGAGATCATAGAGGTCGGCGCCCTAAAAGTACAGAACGGCGAGGTAAAGGGCATTTTCAATAAGCTTGTCTCCCCTTCTAAGCCAATATCCCCCGAAATAACGAAAATAACCGGCATAACGAATGAAATGCTCGAGGGCGAAAACCATATAAAACCGGTGCTTGAAGAATTCATGGGCTTCATAGACAATTCGATCCTTATCGCACATAACGCGGAATTTGACATGGGGTTTTTAAGGAACAACATCAAAAAGTGGCTCGACAAAGACCTGAAAAATGAAGCCATGTGCACACTGATGATCTCAAGGGATATCCTGCCCGGCCTCAGCAATCACAAGCTTCATACTATCGCCAGATATTTTAAGCTTGCCGTGGAAAACCGCCACCGCGCCATAGGGGACGTGGAAATAACCTACCAGGTCTGGCTTAAATTCATTGAACTGCTGAAAAAGAACAATATCCTCTCTAAAAAGGAACTTGAAAAGTACATTCTGCAGCCTCCCCCGGAAAAGAAAGATCCGTCTTAAGTATCGCCTTTCTGAACATTGAAAAGAAAAGTGCGTAATGCTATATTACTGATAGAATCGAGGATAAAAGTTGGACTTCATTCACAACACATGGTCAAAAGCACGCCGCGCACAAAAGACAATAGTGCTTCCCGAAAGCACTGATGCCCGCATTCTAAAAGCCTGCGAGATAATATCAAAAAGCAGCCTCGCCAATATTATCCTGCTCGGCAGAGAAAAAGAAGTAAAGGATGCCGCGGATGTTCACAGAATAAACATTTCGAACATAAAGATCATTGACCCACCAGGATCAGAAAAATTCGAACAATATAAAACGGAATATAAAAAGTTAAGAGAGAGCAAAGGAATGACGATCGAAGAGGCGGACAGGATCTTGCGGGAAGCTCCCTGGTTTTACGGAGCAATGATGGTGCGCAGAGGCGAAGCGGACGGAATGGTCTCGGGCGCAACGCATCCAACAGGAGAGACAGTAAAGGCGGCTATACAATGCATAGGCATGAAAGAGGACATATCCTGGATGTCCAGCTTCTTTGTAATGATCTCGCATAAAAAGGAACACGGCACAGAGGGCATTTTGTTCTATGCTGATTGCGCTGTCACACCCGACCCCACATCGGAACAGCTGGCGGATATCGCGATATCAACAGCGGACTCGTTCAGAAAACTGATAGGACGAGATCCCAGGGTGGCCATGCTCTCTTTCTCGACCAAAGGGAGCGCAAAGCATCCGAGCGTCGACAAAGTAAGAAAAGCGACCGAGATCGCCGCATCAAAGAGGCCGGAGCTTATGATCGACGGAGAACTTCAGGCCGATGCCGCGCTTGTTAAATCAATAGCAACGAGCAAGGCTCCCAGATCCACTGTTGCAGGCCGTGCCAATATCCTGATCTTCCCGAACCTTGATGCCGGCAATATCTGTTATAAAATAACCCAAAGACTGGGCGATGCCCTGGCTCTCGGGCCGATATTTCAGGGAATAGCAAAACCCGTCAACGACCTGTCGCGCGGCTGCAGCACCCATGATATAGTGAACGTGGTGGCCATCACGGCCTTGCAGTGCTCATGAGCGATCAAGAATTAGCTGCCCAAATAATCAAAAGGTCCCTATCCTCCGGCGCCGACCTGGCGGAAGTTTTTATCTCCAAAGAAAATTCTTTAAATATCGAGGTCATTAACCAGAAACTGGAATCCTCCGATAATATAGAAAGCGGTGGGATCGGGCTCAGGATAATAAAAGACCACAAATTAGGCTTCTCCTACATTACCGGATCGGACGAAGACTCCCTTTCAGAGTTGATCAATTCGGCCATAGCAAACAGCAAGAACACGGTTCAGGATAATATTCTCGCCTTCCCGGAATCCGCGTTACAGCCAAAAGAAGTTAATATATATGACAAGGAAGCGGAAAAGGTCCCTTTCAAGGAAAAACTTGGCCTTGCCCTTCAAATGGAAAAGGCGGCCTACGGATGCAGCAAAAAAATTAAAAAGACCGAAAAGGTCATATATAATGAAAGCGTTGTCGATATAACCATCGCCAACTCAAAAGGAATAAAAAATTCGTATAAAAAATCTTTCTTTGGCGGATATATCGATGTGATAGCCGAAGAAAAGGGCCTGATGGAGTCCGGCCACTGGTCGAAATTCTCCAGCAAATACGCCAATATCGACCCCCTCATGATCGGCCAGACAGCCGCAAAAAGAGCGGCCGGACTGCTTGGCGCAAAGCGGATAAAGAGCCAGAAGATGACCGTGGTGTTGACGCCTCATACCGCATCCATGATACTCGAAGCTCTTTCCCCTACCCTGTCTGCGGGATCAGTTTTAAAAGGCAGATCCCTCTTTGCCGGCAAGATGGAAAGGAAGGTCGCGTCCAAAAAAATATCCATAATCGATAACGGAACGCTGGAATACGGTCTTGGTTCGACTCCCTGCGACGGAGAAGGCCACCCGACACAAGAAACAAGCTTGATAAACAGCGGCGTACTTACGAGCTTCATGTTCGATCATTACAATGCAAAGAAAATGGGAAAGGACTCGACAGGCAACGCTGTTAGGGGCTCTTTCAAATCCACCCCCGAGATAGCGCCGACAAATCTATATATCAAGAACGGGACTGCCAATGATCTTCGGTCCGGCGTAAAACACGGGCTTTTGGTGGATAATATCATCGGCGCTCACACGATAAACCCGATATCGGGAGATTTTTCCATAGGCGCAGTAGGATACCTGATAGAGAACGGACAGCTTGCGCAGCCTGTAAGAGGGATAACTATTGCCGGTAATCTTATTGAGCTGTTGAACAAAGTCGAGGAAATAGGTTCTGATCTGGAGTTTTTCTCGAACGTGGGCTCCCCATCGATACTGATACCGGAAGTGTCTGTAAGCGGAGAATAAATGAGGAACACAGGCAGCAGGCAGTACAAGCTGACGCAGATCAAGCAAAAAAGAACCCCTCTTTCAAAAGGCTGCCCTTCAAAGATCAAGCCGGCAAAGGAAAAACGCTCCCCAAAACGTTGAGTTCTGTGGTTTGCCAACCTCTTTCCTATATGTTAATATAGCTTTCACTTTTTAAGGAAATCATATGAAGAAAATCAAGATATTCGATACGACATTGAGGGACGGCGAACAGGCGCCGGGCGCAAGCCTGAACCCGGAGCAAAAACTGGAAATAGCCAAACAGCTTGCGCGTCTTGGCGTTGATGTGATCGAGGCCGGATTCGCTATCTCATCTGAAGGCGATTTTGAGTCCATTAAAAAGATAGCTCAAACCGTTAAAGGTCCGTCTATTTGCTCTCTGGCAAGGACCCGAAAGCAGGATATTGACAGGGCCTGGGAAGCCGTTAAATATTCAAAAAAGCCCAGGATCCACACGTTCATAGCTACCTCCCAGATCCACATGGAGAAGAAACTCAGGAAATCCGCAAAAGAAGTTCTGGAGATCATAAAAGAAATGGTCTCGCATGCGTGTTCTCTCTGTAATGACGTGGAATTCTCGGCAGAGGATGCAGGAAGGTCCGATCCGAAATTCCTGTATAAGGTCGTCCAGGCCGCCATTGAGGCAGGGGCCAAGACCGTGAACATACCTGACACTGTAGGCTACACAATGCCTGATGAGTTCGGCGAGCTTATTGCCGGAATAATGAAGAACGTTCCTAATGTTAAAAAGGCGGACATAAGCGTTCACTGCCACAATGACCTGGGACTTGCCGTAGCAAATTCCATTGCGGCCATAATGAACGGCGCAACACAGGTGGAATGCACGATCAACGGGATCGGAGAACGGGCCGGGAATGCTTCTCTGGAAGAGATCGTCATGGGCATTATGACCCGGAAGGCCTTCTTTAACGCAGAAACCAATATCAACACAAAAGAGATATACAAGACTTCAAGGCTTGTAAGCAATATGACGGGTATGATAGTTCAGCCTAACAAAGCTATTGTAGGCGGGAACGCGTTCGCCCACGAAGCCGGCATTCACCAGGACGGCATAATTAAAGAGAAAAGGACATACGAGATCATGGACGCCGAGTCCGTGGGAATAACCGAAAGCAAACTTGTTCTCGGCAAACATTCAGGAAGGAACGCATTCACGAAAAAACTGACGGAGCTTGGATTTGAGCTCAAGAAAGAGGAGATCGAAAAAGCTTTTACGGAGTTCAAAGCTCTGGCTGACAAGAAAAAGGACATTGCTGACAGGGATATAGAGGCGCTGATAAGCGATGAGATCCTTATAGTTCCGGAAGCCTGTAAACTTGAATCGCTGGACATTCATACGGGAACTATCGCTCCTCCAAAGGCGACCGTAACACTGACATTTAAGGGCAGCACATTAGAGGCGACCGAGATCGGGGATGGTCCGGTTGACGCGATCTATACGGCGATCACAAAGCTTACAAAAGTTAAAGTATCGCTTGTTGATTATATAATCCAGGCCATTACCGGAGGCACAGACGCTTTAGGTGAAGTGACAATAAGGATAAAGGATGAAGAAGGAAGGATCTATGCGGGGCACGGCTCCAGCACGGATATTCTTGTGTCTTCCGCCAAAGCCTATATCAACGCCATAAACAAGATGATCTACCAGAAAGAACCGCCCACTACTGTTCAACTGTAACGCACGTCAATGTTCTGGCCACGCATCCTGTCGCCTGTATCTTCTTAACTATCAACTCACCAAGCTCCTTAAGGTCGGACGCCTCCACAAAAGCTATCACATCATACGGGCCTGTGACCAAATGCACTGTTTTGACGCCGTTGATCTGTTTGGTTTGGTTAACAAGCTCGATCGCTTTTCCGGGCAGAGCCTCTACCAGAATATATGCTGTTGTTCCTTTCACTTACTTCCCCTCCTTTTAATGAATGATCTCTATTTTATCTTCTTGATCGCCCTATTGTAAAGCTCGATATATTTTTCCGCGGATACATCCCACGTATACCGAAAACCCATGACCTTGCGCATTAACTCCTGCCATTCTTTCTTCTTATTGAACATATCGACCGCTTCCTTCATTTTTTTGGTCAGTGCTTGTGGTGAATACTTCTCAAAAACAAAGCCACAGCCCTTCGATCCGGAGCTGCAATCGATAACTGTATCTGCAAGCCCACCTGTCTTCCTTACCACAGGGATAGTGCCATAGCTGTAGCTGATAAGCTGACCCAGACCGCAGGGCTCATAGTTCGACGGCATAAGGAACATATCAGAGCCGGCATATATTTTTTGAGCCAATGCAGCGTCGAATTTCAGGTCCAGGGCGAGTTTTTTCGGGTATTTCTCATGGAAATCAGAGAACATTTTGTGGTACTTAGATTCTCCTGTCCCGAGGATAACGAACTGAACGTTCATTTTCATTATGGCCGGCATTGCCTCCGCCAGGATATCAAAGCCTTTTTGATCGACCAGCCGCGATACGATGCCTATCAGCGGGGGCTTTTCATCGACCGGCAGCCCTTTTATCTTCTGGAGGTCTTTTTTGTCCTCCGCTTTACCGCTCATATCATCCGCAGAAAAATCTTTTGCAATATGCTTATCGGTTTTCGGGTCCCACAGCTCATAATCAAGCCCGTTAAGTATCCCGGAAACATCTTTTGCCCTTGCTTTGACAACCGGATCCAGCCCGTAGCCGTATTCCGGCGTCTGGATCTCTTCACTGAACTTTTCCGACACCGTTGATATCAGGTCAGCATAAGTGAACGCGGCTTTCGCAACATTGATCTTTCCCTCATGATTCAACGGGCTTTTGGCAAACTCCTTTTTCGTAACACCGATAATATCCAGTTTCTCCGGCTCAAAAATACCCTGATATCCCATATTGTGCGTCGAATAAACTACCGCTGTATCTCTGTAAAAAGGATCGTCCTTATGAACGGTTTTCAGGTACATTACGATAAGCGCGGACTGCCAATCATTGCAATGGACCACGTCCGGCTTCCAATCGATGCTCTTTATGCATTCAATAACGGCTTTAGAAAAATGAGTATACCTTTCCAAGCTGTCCGGATAATCCCCGCCATTGTCGCCGTATATCCCGTCCCTGTCATAATAATGTTTATTGGCGACAAAATATGCGATCGCCTTGCTTCCCGGGAGGTTAGTTTGAAAAAGTGAGGTCTTCTCTATCTTTCCCGCCACTTTTATATCGATCCCACCTCCGGCGGGCTTCACGTTGAATTTCTCTCTGATATTTCGATAAAGCGGTAAGATAACTCTTATATCGTGGCCAAGATGGCTGATCGCTTTTGGAAGTGATCCTGCAACGTCCCCTAGTCCTCCCACTTTAGCAAAGGGAACAACTTCCATGGAGACGAACAAGATCTTCATGCGCTATATTTCAACTTCCCGTAGGAACTTCGCAGCCTCTTCAGGCGAGGTAGGATTAATGTAGAGACCTGTTCCCCACTCAAACCCTGCCATCTTGGTAAGCCTGGGGATGACCTCTATGTGCCAGTGAAAATCATATGCAACTGTTCCCCAGTAATCCGGCCTTCCGGGCCTCGGCGTCGGATTGGGGGAAGTATGCAGGACATAATTGTACGGCGGATCGTTCAATGTTTTCTTCAATCTCATCATCGTCTCTTTCATCAACTTCGCCAGCTGTTCCCTTTCCTTATCAGTTATCAGAGAAAAGTTATGCTGGTGGTGCCTAGGGAGGATCCACAGCTCAAAAGGGAACCTTGAGGCGAAAGGAGTAAAGGTTATAAAATGCTCATTCTCCGTAACGATCCTTGTGCCATCCCCTATTTCCTGCCTGAGGAGGTCGCAGAAGATGCATCTTTCCTTCTCATGGAAGTATTCCCTTGAAGTTGACAGTTCAAGCTTTATGTACCTGGGTGTTATCGGGGTAGCGATTATCTGGGAATGGGCATGCTCAAGCGATGCTCCAGCAAGCTTCCCGTAATTTTTGAAGACCAATATATAACGGAGACGCTCATCTTTCTCCATTTCCGTTAAACGATGCTTATACGCCCAAAGGATCTTTGCGATCTGATCCTCTTTCATTTCGGCCAGATTTTCGCCGTGATTGGGGGTCTCGATTATTACCTCGTGCCTGCCTATTCCCGTTATCTGGTCAAAAATACCCGTGCCGCTTCTGTGGACTTCGCCTTCCGACTGCAGAGCAGGGAACTTGTTCTCAACTACTCTGACAGACCATCCTGCTTTATTGGGTTCCGTCCCTTTTTCCCTCCAAGCTGATACTTCCGGCGGGGTCTTAGCTTCATTTCCTCCGCAAAAAGGACACCCTTCGGCTTTTGTTACCGCTCCTGCGCCACCTTCTTTAAAATCATGCGGCCTTTTCCCTCTTTCGCTTGCTATAATGACCCATCTGTCTGATATGGGATCTTTTCTTAATTCTGGCACGGGGCCCTCCTTTTTAGTCGATATTTAATCTTATGCTGTTCTTCCATTTGCTTCCCCGGGGAATATCCATTCTACGGTTCAATAATAACGAGATCCCCTGGAACTTTCTCTCTAAACCGCCCTCGACCTGCGCGAGAGCTTCGATCGGATATCCCCAAAGCGAATTTAAATCGCCGGTTTCTAATGATACACTAATTCCTCTCTTTTCGTCAATTAATTTAATCTCGCGGACGTTCTTTCCTTCCGAAGTGCTGTCAAATCCGCCCTTTGTTCCGTCGCTGAAC
>JBHPDX010000036.1:0-13353 GCA_042577445.1 Candidatus Margulisiibacteriota bacterium
AGCATGATCTTTAATGCTCTTTTACCTGCGCTAGTCTTAAAATAATCTTCTCTTCTTCAATAAAGCTGAGGGGTTCTTTAAAATAAAGAACAGAAAGAGTTGGGTTCAGTTTGTATGTTAACTGGTAATTGAACAGGGATCTGTTCGTGCCTGCGGCCTCTTCTGCTGCTTGTGAATATTTTACGTCAATATAGAACCTGTCGAAGAAGCCCTTTGCGAAACCGACGCCATAGACCATTTCCTCTCTTTCAAGGGAATACTCGACATCCCTTTGGGTCTGCGCAGGGAATAATGTCCTCAGGTCCTTACCAAAATTGTATTCCAGCGTTAATCTCTCCAGGTCGAGTGATTTGGCGACCTCTCGCTCGATCCCTCGAAGAAGAAAAGCATTGAGCCGGCTATTCAGGTAATCTACAATGACCTCATTAGTATCCACAGACCCCCCTTCCTTTATTCCTAGAGGTCTTTTAATGAATTCCGGAAGAAGCAGGACCTTTATTTCTTGGTCACTGTACTTACCCGGCACGGTTTCATGCTTTGTCAGGTCTTCGGTAAATGACATAAATGTCAGCGTTACCCCTCTTTCTTTTTCTTTTACGAATGGGATGCCGCTGATCCTGGAAACCACTACCACGTCCTGGGTCTTGTACTTTTTTTCCGTGTCTTTCTTTTCTTCTGGGCTTTCTTCGGAAGGCAGCGCGCTGTCTTCTTCCTCTACCGCCCTGATCTTTATTTCTGAGGTCAGATCAAGAAATGGGAGTATACCTTCGTTCCCTCCGCGCCCGTAGAATGTAGCCTGGTTTTCTTTTACCTTATCGAGGTCGGCTGCAAATAAAGTCTTTTGTCTTTCTTCGGAGATCAAAGTGAATTCCCGGTTCAATATGTTCACTACTCCCCGGTTGAACTTAACATTACCCTTGATGTTCGGCTCCCTTAATGTGCCTGTTATGGTCAGATCTTTTGATTCGACCTCGAGATGCAGGAAGATATTGCTGAAATTAGTGCTCATTATGTCTTCGACCTCGCCAGCGGTCGCGTAAGAGTTCTTTTCTATTGCCATATTAATGTTCAGATTAAAAGGAGGAAGAACACTTTCCTGATCCGCCTGAAGCAATCTTATTTCACCGTTCTCTATCTTCAGGTCTGCCGATAAAGTTGGGCCAGGTTTGTCCTGTTCTATGTAGTATGGGCCCGTGATCGAAAGATTCTTAAAGCGCAGGTCCCCAGAATAAAGGTTTGGATCATTTACTGCAAAACTTCCGTCATCAAACCGTAAATTGAAGATGATCTTCTTATCTTTTGTGAACAGGTCATTGATATCTACGGTCCCTTGCAGAGCCACAGTGTTAATTTTTGCGCCTGTTTTATTTCCGACCCACTGTGAGGAAAAGTTACTGATCAGTATTTTGTTGTTTTCTATATCTACTCTTGCATTTGTTGACCTAAAATATGAGCTGAGCGGCTTAAGGAATACTGAGGCGTTGACCAGGTCCAAATAGCCGTCGAATTTTGGCCGTGAGATCGTGCCCGATACCAGCACTTCTCCCTTGCCGCTGCCGCCGATCCACCTTGTACCAGGGGAAGCAAGGGAAAGCAGGCCAACGCTTTCTCCTTCCATCGATATCTGTATTTCGATCGGCTTGCCGTCAATGAAGGGGAGGGACCCGCGAATTTCAACTTCCTTATTATTTTTACTGGTCAGCTTGACCCTTTCTATCGAAAGGAGGCTGTCGGTATATGATAGTTTTGCTGAGATATCATTAAATTTAATATTGGCTATCTCAGGGTCATAGGATTTAAGGGAGACTGAGATGTCAGGATTATTGAATTTACCCCGTGCTTCGGCATGCATGCTGAAGCTCCCTTTGAACGAGCGCCCTTCGCCTATAGTAAAGAGAGACAGAAAATCAATAGGCATCTTTATCGCGTCTATTTTCAGGTCAATATTGGAATTGGGATTGAAGCTGCCGCTTAATTTTACTATTCCATCCTCTTGCTTTATGTTCGCGGTCTCAACTTCAAAGGTCCCGCCGATCAGCCTTGCTTTTAGCTCCACCTCATCAAAATAGTATGATTCAAAGTTGCCAGAATCAACTTTCATTGACAGAACGCCGTTCAGGTTATCAATGTCCCCTGAAAACTTAATATATCCCTGTATGTTCCCGCCTGCATTTATTTTTCTTGCCCCGGCTACTGTTTCCTTGTAAGATTCCAGCTCTTTTTTTACGCTGTCGATAGAATGGAGTACCGATTGCCTCTTTTGTTCCTTTCGATCGATGGAATATAATACTATTCTCTGGTTCTCCAGGAAGCCGCCGAGATTAAGTATATCGAATTGCTGAATGGCTGAAGAAGGCGTTTCCGTAGTTTCCGGTACCTGCACGTTTTTGGATATTAATTCGTTGTTTATAGTATCCAGGAACGTTAAAAGCGTACCTAAGGTGCCTTTTACTACTTCACAATTAATGGCGAGATGCGGCTTGATGTAGGAAAGATTTTCTTTTTTGAATTCCTTAAGCAGTATTTTGCCAGACAATCTATATTCGTCATCTTTCTGGTTTATCTTTAGTGGATCGATGAAGTTAAGCAGCTCACCATTATAGAATATATTGCCTGAGATCTTGTCTATATCCAGCTTGTTGTATTTTATGTTCGTTCCCGTGAAGATCGCTGATATGTTCGGGGCATTCAGGGTCCCCGAGAGCCCCAGGTCCATTCCCAGTTCGCCGAATATCTGACCGTATTTATGCATAAATGGCCTGATATTTGACAGGTTCAATGTTCCTTTTACACGGAGATCTATCAGCTTGTCGGCATCGATGACCCCGTAGAAGTTTACATTTGATTTTGATGTTCTGATCTTTGAATCTTCCAGGACCAATTTATTATCGTTCCAGGAGAACCTGATATCGCCTTCTTCGACCGTTTCCGAGGCAAATTTGCAGCCTTTTAATAGAATGTTGCCGGATAAATTTATGTTGCTCCCGGAAAAGATATTCTGGAGAGGTGTCTCTTGCGAGATGTTACCGGTTACAATGATGTCGGCATCCGCCTTCCCGTCAAACGGTTGCAGTTCTTTTGGCACCAGATATTTAAGGGGGGATATCTCGGTCAGCTCTATATCTTTTCCGGATATCTTCAGATTGGTCGGGCCTCCGAGTCCAATACTTCCGTCGACATTCAGGAATGATCGCTGTACCTGAAATAAAAAATTATCGAGCATTAATGTATTATCCCTGAATTTTACCGCGCCGTTCGCTTGGTAGAAGAATTGTTCACCGATCTCTATATCAAAAAAGGAGACATCGCCTTCAAGATTAATGTTCTTAAGAAAGCCCGCCGGTTCCGCAAGCGCCATTTTTCCGTAAAGTTTCCCGTCAAATTTTCCCATGGTCGCCTTCAGGGGGCCTAAATCGCCTTTTCCCGCAAGATTAATATTGTTGCTTCTTACATCCAGATTTAAATAACTGTAATTCCTGATCGTTCCTGCCGCGGCAAAACTGGTGTTCTTGAAGCGGAGTGTGAATTTTTGTATGGCAGCTCCTTTTTCCGAGAATCCAATATCAAATGCCGATCTTTCGAATTTTTGACCCGTTATCTCACAGTTTTGTAGAGCGGCTTCTCCTTCCAGGCGCGCACTATTTATATTCCCTGTGATCTTAGTGGATATATTTGCTGTTCCCGATATCCCTTCTTTAAGCCCGGTCAATTCTTTAAGGCTTAATGCTTCGGTGGTTGCGGTGAAAGCAAAAGAAGGAACAGCCGGAGAAATATCGAATATACCTTCGGCAAAAACTT
This sequence comes from Candidatus Margulisiibacteriota bacterium, assembly GCA_042577445.1. GTDB lineage: Bacteria > Margulisbacteria > WOR-1 > CAVSGV01 > JBHPDX01 > JBHPDX01. The sequence continues at coordinate 3,799 of JBHPDX010000036.1, forward strand.
TACCCCTAAGCGATCTTATTCCGTTCAGTTTTACGGAAAGAATAGGCCCTTCGAGGCGGAATAATCCAGGGCCGGAGATATTTCTGCTCAAGAACGTGCCTTTAGTGATATTGAATTCCCCGTTGTATTTGGGGTTGAGGTGATCCCCGGTTATAAATAGTTTGGCATTCCCGATCCCGGAAAAATCTATCTTCCAGGGCTTGATCCCGAATATACGATCCAGTTTTTTTAAATCGAATTTTTTTGCCTGTATCGCCAGCTTGAATTTTGTGAGCGTAAAATCATGTATTTTACCGTTCAAGACCGCAGCTGTGTCATATATTTTACCGTGTAGGTTCTTGAATTTGACCTCTTCATCGTGCATATATATAAAACCATAAATATCCTTCATTTCTTTGCCGGCAATGATGACTTTTCCATTCCGGACGTTAAAATCCCCTGTAAATAGGATAGGCAGGCCTTTTTCTCTTTTCGGCGGATTGGTCATTGTGAGCTTCATGTCCGAGCGGCCGGAGATAGGTTTGACATTGGGGACGTTAAGCACGTAGTAGCCCCACTTACTCAGATCCAGGTTCTGTATGTTCGCGATAAAGTTATATTTACCGGACACAGTGTTCATATCTCCGTCTATTTTTGCCGAAGCATAGGATTTATCAATTATCGAAGTAGTGGCGACTGACAGCGTTATCTTGTTTTTTTCGATCTTTACTTCTCCGTTCATATCCTTGAATTTGCTTGTGAACACTCTTCCGGCCAGGGCCTCGCCGAAACCCAAGTGATCTTTATACCATCCATGCCCGTTCTTTATAACGATCGTTCCGTTAAATGTGGGGGCCTCTGTATCATCTCCTTCGGCAGGAGCAGGTAGAAGCTTTAACATGTTCCACGTGTCGTCTTTATATCTTTCGATGGTGAATTCAGGTTCTATGATCACGATCTTGGATAAGGCCGGGATCATATCTCCTTTGTGCGCGGCGAGCTTAAAGGGGTTATAGTTAAGGTATATCTTTTTGGCCGTTAAAATATTCCCTGATTTAAGGGTCTTGCCTTTCGCGATCCTTATATTCCTTAATTCGATCTGGTTTACAAGTATCCCTGAAACCTCTTCTATTTCAACCTCCCGGTTGAACAGCTCCTGCAGCTGTGATTTCACATCTTTCTTTAAATTTTTGTAAACGGATACCTTCGGCGGAGACCAGCCGCATATAAGAAAAAGAGATATGATCGAAAATAAAACAAATAATTTTTTCATGATCAATTGAACTATAAACCTTTAGCGATCATTCCTGCTAGAACCGCAAATAGGGGGCTGGCGAGCAGGTCAAAGCTGATAAAGCTTTTAAACTTGATCTTCTGGAACTGGAATGCCGGCCCGCGCACCTTAACAAGATCGCCTTTAATGCCGGAAAACACTAGAATGCTCTTCAAGAATATTACCAGCGGTATCGTGAACAGCCATATTCCTCCCAGAAGGATACTGGTAAAAATGATCAACCTTTCTATCATCCCAAGGCGGTCATACCTGAACTCGTTGCCGGGGTCAATAAAAGTTTTCTTTAAGTAGAACACAAAAAATGACCCACCATAGATCGCTATGACAAAAAGTGATAAATATTGGATCAGCAGGTCACTGTTGTACAGCTGCGCCAAAAATGAATCGGCAACGTAATAAGCCCTTCCAAACTGAGGCGCCAGGGCAGCGATCATGAGCATCGATATCCTAAGGGACTGGTCAATTAAAAACGTTGCTATATTGTCGAACCGTGTATTGTCTGTTAATCTTATCCTTAGATCTTCTATTGCCATTCTGGCAATCGTGATCAATGCCAGAAGGCTGATAAAGAGCATGTTTGATAAATAAGTGAAGCAAAAAATTCCTGATATCACAAGAAAAATCAAACTATGAAAGGCTATACCCCAAAAGCTTTTCCTCTTCCAAGTGAAGAGCTCTTTTGGCTGAAAAGCAAAATCTGCGGTTACGTGCGCCAATAGTAGATGGTAAAAAAGGAACATATCCTAAAAGTATATCGCAGGGGATATAAATATTCAAATAGGAAAGGGAAAAATCCCTACAATTTATCCTTTATATTGCGGACCCAAAACCGAACATTATCACGTTATTGGTCGAGTCTGTTACACTGTTTGCTGAAGAAATCCCAAGCTCAAAGCCCATGTTTATTTCAGCGCCAATAGTATAGTAAGAGTCGGACAACGGTCCGTAAGTGTAATATCCCATTCTCAATGCAAGGACATTGAATAACAGCTTCTGCTCAACTCCAAGATGCAGATCAGTATATGATGTATTGTTCAGGCCGTACATTTCCATGTCTGCCGCAAGGATAGTTCCTGTTGCCGGGATAATGCTCGCAACTCCAACGCCTACTTCCATTGGCAGGGAAGTGTTACCAGTGCGTTTTATTTCACCTGTTGTTTCAACGGTGCCTGTATAATAAACTTTCAAGCCTGTTGATGTTACATCAGAATTAATTGATGAAACCAGGTTCCTTACAACAACGCCGGCGGTAAGCCATGGGGTTATCTTTGTCTGTGCACCGACATCAATGCCAAAGCCTGACCCAAGTGCAATGTCCGTTGAGCCGGTTCCTGTTGCGCCAGATGATGTTATAGATGTTACAACCGCCTGCTGTGCGATAGGCTTTATGTTCATGCCAAAAGCCACTTCCGGCAGCATAAAGAGGGAATAATTAGTGCCAATAGTAATAGGGAAAGTTTCTGTCAATGCGCCGGTGTAGTCTATGTTCAAAGAATCTTTAGGTTTATTGAATTCAAAAAGCCCATCGGCGATAACCGCAAAGCCGACCTTATTTATTCCAAACCCAAGCCCGCCTGTGACAGTTGCGTTCCCGACCACTTCCTTGTCAAAATAGTCTGTGATAAAAGAATCGCCGCTTGATAACGCCTTGAATACCTCTTCCATATTATTTGATGCAGTGCCGAAATATGCTTGTGAGATAAAACCATCAGGCGCTGACATAAGTCCTGCCGGGTTCAAATAAGCGGCGGAAGTGTCGTTCGCCAGGGCGATCCCTGCGCCTCCCATTGCAGCGGACCTAAGTCCCATTCCGATCCCGACACCAAAGCAGGTTACCGACATTATTAACAGTATTCCGAAAGTCAAAGCTATCTTTTTCATTGCTGATCCCCCTTTGATTTTTTGCTGTAAAACAAGATAAATTCTACCATACCGTTCCTTTTATGTAAATCGCATATCCTAAAGTAAGTTGAAATAAATTTTGTTTAATGGTATACTTTTTCTTTGTTTTCCAAGGAGGAAGCGTGTCGAAAAAAACGAAAAAACGTGGTCTTCTGGTCGTAGTTTCCGGTCCTTCCGGTGTCGGTAAAAGCACAGTGGTAAAGCACCTGCTTAAGACCTATCCAAAGCTAAAAATATCAGTTTCTGTTACTACCAGGCCGCCCAGGCCGGGTGAGAAAAAAGGCCAGGATTACACATTCCTTACGGAGAAAGAGTTCTTTGAATGGGAGAAGAAGGGGCAGTTCATTGAGTGGGCGCAGGTGCATCAGTATTATTACGGGACGCCGAGGCAGCTTGTTGATGAGGAGCTGTCAAAGAACCATGCTGTAGTGCTTGAGGTGGATGTGCAGGGCGCGGAAAGCATTAAGAAGCATCTGTCAAAAGGGAGCATAAAGGCCAAAGCTGCGGTTTTCATATTCCTTATACCGCCGTCGGTAGATATCCTGGCTTTCCGGTTAAAGAAAAGGAAAACGGAGGATACCGAGGCTTTGAATTACAGGCTCCGTGCGGCAATAGCCGAGTTGCAAGTGATGGAGAAATATGATTATATTGTCGTCAACGACAAAATCGAGTCTGCGGCCGAAAAAGTTAAGGCCATAATTAATGTTGAAAAAGAGAGGGTGTTGTTAAATTGAAAAAAATGAGCATAGACGATCTACTGAGCAAAGCCCAGAACAAATTCATACTGGCAAACGCTGTAATACTTCGTGCGAAGCAGATATCAGACGGGTCGCTTCCTTATGTGGACAATTTTGATCCCACCAACCCTATAACCACTGCACTTAAGGAGATCTCTGCTGACAGGATAAGTGTGAAGCTAGGCAAGAAGAAGGAAGCTGAAGTCGCGGTCGTGGAAGAAGAAAAACCCAAAAGGAAGCTCTCCCTTGTGAAGGAATCGCGCGGCAAGAAAAAGAAAAAGAAATAACTTCTTTTATCGAAATGTCATTACACAACAAAACTATCATAGTCGGAGTTACCGGTGGCATTGCTGCGTATAAGACCGCAGACCTGGTGAGCAAACTTAAGCAATCGGGTGCGGATGTTTGGGTAGCCATAACAAAAGAAGCTGCGAAACTTGTCACCCCCTTGACCTTTAGAACACTTTCAAAGAACCCAGTCATAACTGATCTGTTTTCAGAAGAGCTTTCATCTATTCCTGTTCCTCATATTACGATCACAGAAAAAGCGGACCTGATAGTTATTGCCCCTGCTACAGCGAACATTATCGGCAAAGCTGCACAGGGAATTGCCGACGATCCGCTTTCAACGATGCTTCTTGCCTGCAAAGCACCGAAACTTATTGCTCCCGCGATGAACAAGAACATGTGGGAGAACACGATCGTTCAGGAAAATATCTCAAAACTTAAGACTTTGGGGTATCAGTTCATCGGCCCTGAAGTTGGCTGGCTTGCCTGCGGGGACGAAGGCGTCGGAAGGATGATCGAGATACCTCTTATATTAAAGAAGATCAATGAACTTGTTCAATCTTCGCAAAACCTGAAAGATGTTCGCGTTCTTGTTACGGCAGGTGGAACCAGGGAAGCCATTGATCCCGTAAGGTTCATCACTAACAGGTCTTCCGGCAAGATGGGGTATGCTGTAGCTAAAGCAGCGGTTGATAGGGGAGCGAGCGTTACTTTGATAACGACCCCGACTCAGATCGTAAAACCTAACGGATGCAGGGTGATCGAGGTTGAGACCGCAAGGCAGATGCAGGAGGCGGTTACCGTTGAATACAGGCGCTCTGATGCGGTGGTCATGACAGCGGCGGTAGCTGATTATAAACCTGCAAAAAGTTCAAAGAGCAAGATCAAAAAGACCACTTCAAAGGTCAAGATCGAACTAGAGAAAACCTCTGATATCCTTGGAACGCTTGGGAAGAAAAAGGGCAGGAGAATATTGATCGGATTTTCACTTGAAACAGACGATCTTATAAGGAATTCAAAAAAGAAGCTTAAGACTAAGAACCTTGATATGATCGTTGCCAACAGCCCGCAGGCTTTTGAGCTGGATTCAAGCAGGATCAGTTTGATCTATCCTGGCGGCAAGGTGAGCGATCTGGGCAAAATTTCGAAACACGATACCGCAAGTAGAATAATGGATTTTGTGGCTTCTAAATATGGTAAAATGAACCGCTATGTACGCGGAAGTCATATTAAGCAAAGTAACGCCCAAGCTGGATAAGGTTTACCACTACTCCATACCCGAAAAACTTGAGGGCGATCTTAAAATAGGCATGCAGGTCCTTATTCCCTTCGGAAAACGTAAAGATGTAGGATATGTTATAGGTTTTACGGAGAAGGCGGAGGTCGAAAAGACCAAAGATATCATCCAAATACTCAGCCCATATCCTCTTTTTTCCGAAAGCTCTCTTAAAGTAGTTAAATGGATGGCTGATTACTACAATTCTTTCTTTATCACAGCGCTGCGGACCATAATGCCCCCGGGAATGCTCATAAAGGAAAAACGCGCTTTAAGCGAAAAGCGGCGAAAACCATTATATGAAAAGCGAAAACAGGCGGCGAAAACTTCATCAGCCGCAAAAAAGTCCGAATTAAAGCCCACGGAATATCAGGAAAAAGCGATGGACCTGATCACTTCTCTGATCGATGAGGGAAAAAAAGAGACGGTCCTTCTATACGGCGTTACCGGTTCAGGGAAAACGGAAGTATATCTTCGAAGCATCGAAAAAGTTCTGGAAAAAGGAAAGACCGCTATAGCTTTGGTACCCGAAATAGGCCTTACACCTCTTATGATAGAGCGTTTCCAGAAGAGATTCGGCGATCAAATGTCCCTTTTCCACAGCGATATGTCTGTCAAGGAAAGAGCGTTTGAGTGGAATCGAATGGCTTCCGGAGAATCAAGGGTGGTGCTCGGAACGCGGTCAGCGGTCTTTGCTCCACTTGAAAACTTAGGCCTTATCGTCATCGACGAAGAATTCGAGAATACTTACAAACAGGAGCAAAATCCCAGATACAATGCCAAGGAAGTTGCCCAGAAGCTTGCCGAAATGAACAATGCCGTTGTTGTGCTTGGTACTGCAACGCCGTCGATTGAAACTTTCTATAAGGCGAAAACAGGCGAATATAAAATGGTCTCACTTCCCAAGCGTATCGATGATAGGCCGCTTCCTCCCGTCGAAATAGTTGATATGCGCGAAGAATTAAAGAGCGGGAACCGCGGGGTCTTAAGCTCTAAGCTTAGAAAAGAGATAAAGAGCGTTCTTGGAAAGAAAAAGCAGATAATACTTTTTATGAACCGCAGGGGGTACTTCACTTTTGTAATGTGCAGGGAGTGCGGCCATACAGTTGAATGTCCGAAATGTTCGGTCCCTCTTGTATTTCATATGAGCGACAAAAAACTTAGATGCGGTCACTGCAGTTTTGAGAGCCATGCTCCCCTCATCTGCCCGAAATGCCAGAGCTCATCGATCAAGTTTTTCGGCACAGGCACCCAGCGGATAGAAAAGGAAGTCGCCGACGTATTTCCCTTTGTCCGCATCATCAGGCTTGACCGTGATACGGTAAATAAAAAAGGTGCTTACGAGAAAGCCATTAAAGTGTTCGCTCAGGGTGATGCCGATGTTCTGATAGGGACCCAGATAGTTACAAAAGGCCTTGATCTTGAATCGGTCACACTTGTTGCGGCAGTTTCAGCGGATGTGGGACTTAATATCCCCGATTTCCGCGCTACCGAGCACACTTTTCAGCTGCTTACCCAGGTTGCCGGGCGTGCGGGAAGGCATTTTTTACCAGGCGAAGTGATAATTCAAACCTACAATCCCGAGAATTGCGCGATACAGGATGCCGCGAAGCATGACTATGAGAGCTTTTACGAAAAAGAGATCGAGGAGAGAGAAGCTCTTAACTATCCCCCGTTCGGAAAACTGATAAATATCATCATTTCAAATACGGAAGAAGAAAAAGTCAGGAAACTCGCGAAAGATCTCAAGGATATGCTCAGCAGAAGGAGTAAAACTTTCCAGATACTTGGCCCGGCAAAGGCTTATATACCTAAACTCAGGGGTGAATATAGGTATCAGATGATCTTAAAAGGAAAGGATATGGATGAGATGAGGGCTGCCGCTACTGAAAGTGCCTCCAAAGTGGTAAAATTGGGGCGATCGCGGATCAGTTTGGATATCGATCCGCAAAGTTTAATATAAGGGAAAATATATGTCGCTGCGTGAAATATTAACTAATAACAATCCTTTATTGAGAAAGACCTCTAAACCGGTCAGAGCTATAACCTCTGAGATCAGAAAGCTTATCTCTGATATGGAAGAGACAATGAGGGTAGCGCCGGGGATCGGCCTTGCCGCGCCTCAGGTTGGGTCGCTTCATCGGGTCATACTTGCCGATATCGGAGAAGGGCTTCATGTTCTGATCAATCCGAAGGTGATCAAAAGATCAGGGAAGCAAACAATAGTAGAAGGATGTCTTAGCGTACCTGGAGTGGAAGGGCCTGTAACAAGATCATCGGGAGTTACCGTTAAAGCAATGAATTTAAAAGGCGAGAACATTACTATTGAGGCAAAGGAGCTTCTCGCCACCGTTTTTCAGCACGAGATCGACCATCTTGACGGCAAGCTTTTCATCGACAGGATAGAGGACCCTAATCTTATAACCTACAAACCGAAAACACCAAAGGAAGAGGCGCTATGAAAATAATATTTATGGGGACGCCGGAGCCTGCCGCGAAATGCCTTCAAGTATTAATTGAAGCAAAAGAAGAGATCATCGCAGTTATCACACAACCAGACAGGCCAAAGGGAAGGGGGCTTAAACTTACGCCGTCTCCAGTAAAGGAGCTAGCGCTCAAGAACGACATGAGGATCCTCCAGCCGGAAAAATTAAAAGATAAAGTTCTGACGGCAGAGATCAGATCGCTTGCTCCGGAACTTATAGTTGTTGTCGCCTATGGAAATATCATACCGAAAGAGATATTGGATATTCCAAAATACGGGTGCATAAATGTTCACGCATCGCTTCTCCCAAGGTACCGCGGGGCGGCTCCGATCCAGTATGCCATTATGAAAGGCGAAAAAGAGACCGGAGTGACGATATTTAAACTTTCGGAGACCCTCGATACCGGTGATATCATTTCTCAGGTTAAAGTCCCGATCGATATTGAGGACACTTCGAGGACACTCTTCCCCAAGATATTTGATGCTGCCGCGAAACTCCTTGTACATACGATAAGATTGATCAAGGAGGGTAAGGCAGGGGCAGTTAAGCAGAACGATAAAGGGGCTACTTATGCGCCGACATTGAAGAGAGAGCAGGGCGTGATCGACTGGAAGCAGCCCGCAAGATCGATATACAACAAGATACGAGCGTTCGATCCATGGCCTGGAGCACATACATATCATAATGATAAAACCTTAAAGATCTGGCGGTCAGAAGTGGTTGAAAGGGATAAAGGAGTGCCCGGTAAGATATCGGATATCATGAAAGGCGAAGGTTTTGTTATCGGAGCCGGTGAGGGATCTCTTTTGGTGTTGGAAGTCCAGCCGCAGGCCGGAAAAAGAATGTCCGCGTATCAATTTGCGATAGGCCACGAACTTAAGGTCGGAGACAACCTACCCAGCTGAAGCTTTCCCCTGTTTGATCAGGTAGATCGGGATCAATGAATGCAGAAATAATGCAATTACTGTCGCGATCACCAGTCCCTGAGTGTTTATCATATCTTTTGCAATAAGATTCCCGACCGTATATACGGCAAGAGGTATATTTAGGAACAGACTTGCAAGAAATCCGGGACCGTACTTCATTTTTCTAATAGAAAAAGCAAGATGAAGTATACCGTTAGCGGCGGCAAAGAGCATGCAAACCGCCGGTATCAGCACGAAATTAAGCCCGATGATCGCTGATATTGGGAAAATCACCCATACAATAGGGACGTTTATCCAAAAAGCAGTCTTGTCGTTCAGCGGAGATTCTGAGTTGCTGCTTTTCATGACCTCCTGGTTCAATTCATTCTTAAATCCGCCAGGGAAAACATATTCCTCGAACTGATGTATCATATAAACAGGCACGAGCAACCAAAAAAGCCACTGCAGACTTCCGATCTTTGTTCCCGGATAAAAGATAAGCATCACGAGAATGAAAACAGCAGATACGATACCTATTTTGGGCCAGTTCTTATACAGATAATCCATCATATTTACCACCTCTGCCGGTATTATAGCTCAAATTCATGTTAGACAGAACTGATGTTTATATGATATTCTTTGGATTCTTATGACAAAAAATAATCATGCACGGTTGATCGAGGGCCCG
>JBHPDX010000037.1:0-13296 GCA_042577445.1 Candidatus Margulisiibacteriota bacterium
CGCGGTTGGAATAGGGCTTCAATTTCAGTCTCCACTCGTATTTTACCCTTGCGTAAAGCGTTTGGGTCCTGCTGTTAAAGTCTACTGTGCAGCCGAGCGATTCAAAGAATTTCCTTGCCGGGACCATTATCTTGCCGTTCTTGATGATCGCCTTTTTATAAGAAGGAAAAAGTTTGCCCATTATGTATATCTTGAACTTATCGGGAATGCCCTTGGGGATCTTTACAGCTTTGACGATCGTTTCTTCTTTTACTTCAGGAGTCGCTGTTTCTTTCTCTATAGCTGCCTTTGCCGGCTTCTTTTCTCTTCCAAGCTCAAGTATGACCTTGTTCCTGCCGATTATGCTTGCCAGTTCGTAATCCACCTCGCCTCGCAGCTCCACTATCACATAGACCATGTCGTGGCTGAACTGAACGACCTTTATATTGGTTATTTTATCGGAGGGGGAGGGGACCTCGAAAGTTTTATCTATCTTAGTGTTCGGGAAAATAATGGCGATCTGGTTGTGTGTCTCCAATGGAAGCACCATCGGATCGGCTTTCGAGGAAGTGAATATTTCAACCTGGTCGTAATCGCCGATCTTATAAGCCCGGACCTTTTCGATCTTTACTATCTCTTCGCCGAAGCAGCAGGAGGCAAGGACAAGAAGGATCACTGCGAGTGCAAAAAGTTTCTTCATTTTTTATTCTTTTTTATCATTTCCGTCAGTTTTTTGCGGTCATTGAGCTTTGGATCGTCCAAAACCTTCTCGAGCAGGGAGTTCAATATTTCTCCGACCTCCGGTCCCGGCTTGATGCCTAATGCCTTCATCACGTCTTTACCGTCCACTTTCAGGTCTTTCACGTGGAGGGCGTTCTCCTCATCGATAACTTTCTTGATCCGTGCGCGCAGTTCTTTCGGGTGATCAAAGTCCACTTCTTTTTCCATCGCTTTCAGGTCCGCCATCCTAAGTTCGAACATGTCTCCCAGATTTTCCACGCCGACACGCTTCATGAACCTTCTTACCGCCGCGTCCGACCAATCAGATGTATAATGGAACATATGGTTCTGGATAAGGTTCGCGACGCGGTCAATGTCCTTATTGCTGAATTTCAACCTTTTCATGATCTTTTCTGACATTTCCGCGCCTTTTGAATCATGCCCGTAAAATTTAACCCCGTCTTTACACGGCGGCTTGGCAATATCATGCAAAAGCGCAGTGAGTCTCAGCACAGGCTTTTCTTTTGATACATAGTCGCAGCTGTAGAGGCTGTGCCAGTAAACGTCGTATTCATGGAAGGGTTTCGGCTGTTCCATCCCGACGCCTTCTTCCAGTTCCGGTATAAATAAAGAAAGAAGCTCTGTCTGCCTCATGGCTTCTATCCCGGCTGACGGCTTATCCGCTTCAAGCATTCTCATCAATTCATCGTGCACTCTTTCCATTGCGACTTTTTTCGCGACTTCCAGGCACTTAGGTATAGCTTCAAGCGTTGCTTTATCGATATTGAACTGCAGTTTAGCTGCGAAGCGGCATGCTCTCACAGGGCGGAGTCCGTCCTCATTAAATCTTTCAACCGGATCGCCTACAGTTCGAATGACTTTCTTCAGCAGGTCCTTCTGCCCTTCATAGTTATCTATCAGTTTCCCTTCCAGCGGATCATAAGCCATTGCGTTGATAGTGAAATCGCGCCTTGAGAGGTCTTTATCAATATCTTTCGTGAAGGTCACTTTTTCGGGGTGCCTTCCGTCAACGTATCTCTGGTCGGAGCGGAAAGTGGTTATTTCATAGGGGATCTTGCCCTTCATTACCGTAACAGTGCCGAATTCAATTCCGGTCGGAATGACCTTATTGAACAGTTTTTCTACATCTTTCGGCGTGGCATCGGTTGCAATGTCCCAGTTCGTTACCTTATTCCCGAGAAGGATATCCCTCACACCGCCCCCCACAACGAAGCAGCTGAAGCCGGCCTTCTTGATCTTCTTACATATATCTATAAGGTCTTTAGGGAAGGATCTTACATTTATCATAGCAGATAAAGTTTACATTAGAGGATACGCGATGTAAAGCGGGTGGCTCTTTTCAGTTCATCCGTAAAATTATTGGCCTAACGGAACCCAGTAAATCACTAGTCCCGGATCGATCCCCGGTATAACTTGTACCCAATAAGCAGTCTGCCAGGTCGAGCCCTTTTTAACAGGCATCATGAACGAAACATACTGTCCAGCAAGAGCATGTTCAGCTAAAATAGTGGCCCCGTTAACCTGGCCCTGGATGGAGGCAGATTTGGGGGATCCAGAGGTGTTTAAAAAAACAGTAACGAATCCATCGGTTTCAGCATAATAAGGAGTGTCGGTCGCTCTTGCATTGAAACCCCCAAGCATCTTGACCTGGCCGAGGACTTCAAGGGTTGCTGTGGGGCTTGTTGTCCCGATGCCGACAAGAGTGTCGGATATGACGACCGCTTCGCTTGATAAAGCCAATGTCGTCTCCGCTGTTTCTGCGCTTACGGCATAAAAAGTGTAGGGGGTCATGGTCAGCTTTTGCCTTGGCGCGAATATCTGGCTGTCATAGACGATCTCCATCCAAAGCGGCTGGTCGAAATTCACAGCATCCAGAGGATCTGCTGCGTCGCCCAGGATAACACTGAAGACCCCCTCATCGTCGCAGCTGACATTGAGAGTTTCATCCCAGCCGGTAGGATCATTTCCGCTCTCAGTTGTGAAAAGCTCAAATGTTACATCTACATTCCCAGTTATAGGCGTGCCGGTATCCTTATCTATCAACCTTCCCTGGAAGTTCATAAGTTTCGGGGCGGTAGCGAAAGCAGACACGCAGAGAATGACCATGAATAACGCTAAAATAACATATAATTTTCTATTGAACATTTTTCTTCCTCCTTAATTTAATCTACTATTACTATCTTGCCGGTGCTGATAGTTCTGCCGTTAGAGATTATCTTGTAGATGTACATGCCGTTCCCGACGACCTTATTGAACATAGATTTGCCGTTCCATTCGATCGTGTTCACGCCGGCCCTTCCGCCCTGGCTGCCGGTCGAGTATGTCCCTCTTCGTACTTCCTGTCCCGTTATATCATATATTATTATCGTGATCGAAGCGTCATCCGACAGCATATACTGTATCTTGGTTACCGCACTTGGCCCGCCGGAAAGTGGACTGAACGGGTTCGGATAATTAAGGGGCTGGCCGACCACCTGCACTGCGCCGGTTATTACTTTGGCTTCAAGTGTTGCTATTCCTTCATTTACCACTTCATCGCTCGTGTAGAACGTAAGGTAATGTGATGTTGGCGGCGAAGACGGGGTATTAAAGCTTCCCTGCCAGTAGTATCTCGTTGAGCTATTCAATGGCGGGGGCGACGGCGGCGCCTGTTCTAACAGCGGAACATCAATGCCGTCCAAAAGCATAACTACCGTCTCGACCGACTGTACATCGGTTACTTCTATGGAAACTGTATTGGTCCTGTTTGGCGGCAGAACGTCCCCGGAGGTAAAAGCTGTATTGTTTATCCATATCCTGTATATGCTTGTAAGGTTGGGCTGGTTGCCTTCTGTCGAGAGGGTGTAGATATACCCAAGCCGCAGAAAATAATCCGCAGTTTCCGATGTCCCGATCGATGTTGCCTGTCCGCCTGCGCCGTAGAGCAGATAATCGGTTGAGACCTCTATCGTGCTGTGGCCGTCAAGGATGCTTGTTGGTATCTTGTAATCGGAGGTTTCCATTATCTCACTAAAAGATCCTCCCGCAGTTGTCATTATTACCACGCAGACTATTACCAGACTCCTTATAATATTTTTTTTCATATATATTCCTCCTTTATTTATTTTGATCTTAATATTTAATTATAAAATTCAAAGCGAGATTTGCAGGGCGTGTAGAATTCCCACCCCTTACTACCCCATTTGATCCTGTCACAAATCCTCTTGCGCGGAAGAGTCCACCTGGTTCGTGCCCCTCATAAATAAGACCTTGTCGGTTTAGAACGGCACCTTTCCTATAAAACTGAGTTCCTTCGTTATCTTGAATTAAATGATGGTGTCCTTGTAATTGGTCATTTTGGTATGTTCCAAGTGTTGCCGAAAAAGGAGCTGACATAGCGTCACTTAACTGTCCGCTTGTTCCTGCTCCTCTGGGGAAAATACCTCTTAGATCAGGAACATTGAAAGTGGTTGAGCCGTCGCCGCTGCCGTATGTTATGTCGATTACACTAAATAGATCACCATAAACAACCGTTCTGCTGACTGCTTGCCCGTCGCAGAGTAAGTAACCGTCCGGGGCGCCGCTTCCGCCGAAGGGAAGGATCGTGCCTACCGGAACGCCGTTTATAGCGTGAATAGCATATGGTGTAGCAGTTAACTTCTGCCTCGGGTCGAATATCTGGCTGTCATAAGTTATCTGCATCCAGAGCGGCTGGTCGAAGTTAACGGTGTCCAAAGATATTGCGCCTCCGCCCAGAACAACACTGAAGATACCTTCCGAATCACATTCAACATTACTGATCGTTTGATCCCACACTTTGGTCCCGCTCCCGAGCGGTGCGGCATCATAGAGCTCAAATATCACAGATTGCGCTCCTGCTATAGGATCGCCTGTATCCTTATTTAGCAGCCTTCCCTGGAAGTTCAAAAGCCTTGGGGCGGCTGCGAAAGCGGAGATCGAAAGCAGTAATATGATCACCGCCGCGCTTATTAATATTTTTTTACTTTTTAACATAAATATCCCTCCTTTTATTTCGCCCTCATTATGTACATTACGTAAACGTTTTTTGGGCGGGTTTCATAGGTAACTCTTGGTGCGCCATGCGTGCCATCGTTGACAGGCCCGGTTGTATTGATAGGCAAATTAAATGAGTTATTTCCAGCCTGATCCAATTCCCATCCTGAAGGATTACCTTGATATCTAACGTAGGTATGAACATGTCCTTGAAATGCATCACCCTGTCTTGATCCTATAATATCGCCCACTACTCCTGCTCCGCCGTCGGGGTTGGTTCTGTCTGCAACATCTGGATCGTCACCTTTACCGTTATCCCAGCCTCTTAAAAACTGACCTCTGTAATCAGGGACATAAAAATCTGATCCGCTTGTGCCGTAAATGGTCCCGCTTCCTAGGGCTACATACAGTTCATTGTATTCAGTTTGGTTTAACAATTGACCTTCACATGACACGTAATTTGTGGGAATGTTCCCTGCGGATCCCGCAAATGGCAGGATCGTGCCAATAGGTACCCCTGCGCTGCCTGCCACTGAATATGCCGTATTGGCGACATTAGCCGTTTCCGCAGAGACCGCCTGGAATGCGTAAGGGACCATTGTCAACCTCTGCCTTGGATCGAATATCTGGCTGCCATAAGTTATCTGCATCCAGAGCTCCTGGTCGAAATTAACGGTGTCCAAAGATATTGCGCCTCCGCCCAGAACAACACTGAAGATACCTTCCGAATCACATCCAACATTACTGATCGTTTGATCCCACACTTTGGTCCCGCTCCCGAGCGGTGCGGCATCATAGAGCTCAAATATCACAGTTTGTGCTCCTGCTATAGGATCGCCTGTATCCTTATTTATCAGCCTTCCCTGGAAGTTTAGAAGTTTTGGGGCGGCTGCGAAGACGGAGACGGAAAGAAGTATTATCAAAGGAATAAGGATCAGGAACATTTTTTTATTTATCATTATATATTTACCTCCGCTTTCCCTTGATCCACAAGGGTTTTATGGGAAACTAATATAATTATACATGAATATGGATTAGTTTACAAACGCTGGTCAGATGCAGATCAATATCCGATAATTAATCCGCTATTACTATCTTGCCGGTGCTGATAGTTCTGCCGTTGGAGATTATCTTATAGATGTACATGCCGTTCCCGACGACCTTATTGAACATAGACTTGCCGTTCCATTCGATCGTGTTCACACCGGCTCTTCCGCCCTGGGTACCGGTCGAGTACGTTCCTCTTCTTACTTCCTGTCCCGTTATATCATATATTATTATCGTGATCGATGCGCTGTCCGACAGTGTGTACTGGATCTTGGTGACGGCGTCCGGCCCGCCGGAAAGCGGCCTGAACGGGTTCGGATAATTAAGAGGTCTGCCGACCACCTGCGCTGCGCCGGCTATTACCATTGCTTCCAGAGTTACGATCCCTTCGTTAACCACTTCATCGCTTGTATAGAATGTCAGATAATGCGTTGTTGGCGGGGTTGTTGGCGTGGCAAAGGTTCCTCTCCAGTATGTTTTAAACATCTGGGGAGGTGTCGGTATCTCCTGAGGAGGCGGTGGTGATAGCGGTCCTGTCAGCGAAACATTTATACCATCCAAAAGCATTACTACCGTCGGAACATCCTGGGCATCGTCGTCCACTTCTATAAAAACGACATTATTGGCCCTATTAGGCGGCAGGATATCTCCTGAGTTGAAATCTATGCTGTTTATCCATAACCTATATATGCTTGTAAGGTTAGGGATGTTGCCTTCCGTTAAGCGGGTATACAAATAGCCCTGCTGAATTATATAGTCTCCGCCTGCAGATGTGCTGATGGATCCTGTCTGCCCTACGGAGCTCATGATCTTGTAGCCGCCTGCGGAGACCTCCAGTGTGCCGCCTCCGTCAAGGACGTTCGTCGGTATTCTATATGCATCTCCTCTCATTACTTCGGCAAAAGAACTTCCCGAAGCTGCCATCAGCATTACGCAGGCTATTAAGAAACATTTTAAAATATTCTTTCTCATATATTTTATTCCTTAAACAATTCCTACAACTTCATTATATATGCAAGCGCGTAATACGGCGGTCTGTTCTCATGGGGCTGGTTCTCACCAGTGGGTGTTGTGACTTGAGCGGCTGCTTGCCAAAAAATTACAGTGCTTCCGACTAGAAAACCTCCTGCAGTGGTAGGCATAGAATAATTATGCGTATGGCTCGGCATTTCAGCTACGGATAATGTGTGAGTATTTGATCCGCCTTGTGTGTTAACTGCATACGATGTTCCTGCTCCTACTATGAACCTATCTCTTAAATTTGGTGTCCCGTTCGTGCCGTCGCATAGCGCCCACCCGGAAGGGATGCTGGCGATAAGACCTGACCACATCACTATAACGCCTGAAGGAACAGCATTTATGGCATAAGGTGCCGGCGTTAGCTTCTGCCTTGGCAGCAGTTCAATAAGGCCTCCGCCCGGGTCGTATGAGAGCTGCATCCAAAGCTGCTGGTTGAAATCGCCCGGATCAAGAGGAGTACCATTACCTAATATTACATTGAATACTCCATCTGTATCACAGGCGACATCGAGAGTTTCGGTCCATATGTTCACTCCTCCGGAAGAAACATCGAAAAGTTCGAACTTTATGGACTTCACTCCTGTTTCGGGCGTGCCGTCGTTCTTTATCACCCTTCCTTGAAAGTTCATCGTATACGGGGCGGCTGCGAAGACGGAGACGGAAAGAAGGACCATTAAAGGGACCAGAATAAGGAACATTTTTTTACCATTAAACATAAGACACCTCCATATTAATTAGAGACAGTTTATTATTCATCCCGAACGACCAGCCTGCCTGTGCTTATTTTCCTGCCGCCCGAAGTTATAATATAAATATACATGCCGTTGCCGACGACCTGGCCGCCCATTGATTTGCCGTCCCATTCTATAGTGTTGATACCGGCTTGTCCGCCGGAAGCACCTGGTGAATATTTTCCTCTCCTGACTTCCTCGCCGGCAATATTCAAGATAATTATCTCGATCGGCGCATCGTCGCTAAGTTTGTACTGTATCTTAGTTACTGCGTCCGGCCCGCCTGAGAGCGGCCTGAACGGGTTCGGATAGTTAAGAGGCGTTCCGATCACCTGAACTCCTCCCGCCCCGACAATTACTTCCAAAGTCGTTAGTGTTGTATTGAGCGCGTCATCAGCCACGGAGAGCGTTATATCGTGTACTTCAGGAGGCGATGGAGGGCTTGCGAATGTTCCTGTTGATATCCATTCAGGCGGTCCGCCGGCAGGGCCTGTCAATGAAACAGGGGTGCTGTCAACAAGCATAGTAATAGTAGGTGTCCCGGTCACATCGATCGCTTTTATTGAAACGGTGTTATCTGTCTTACCTTTTGGCAGTACGTCTCCTGCAAGGAACCTTCTCCCGTTTATTGTCACCGATTCGATGGTCGGCGCGTCGGAGTCTATGGCTATGTCTTTGTTCAGGCCAAGTGAACCGGATGCACCCGGATTTGGCAGCATTGGATTTGCGTCATTTCCTACTGCATCTTTGATCGTTCCGCCGCCCAATACAAGTGCATTGGCAGATGAATAATCAAGATCGCTTGTCGACTGTCCAACCCCGACAGTGTAATTAAATATCAGGTCAGTGCTCCCTGAGCCGCTATTGTAAAAAGCCACTGCGCCGCCGCCGCTGTTCAATCCTAATATCGGTGTGCCTCCGGATGTATTTACGACAGCCGGAGTGTCGAAAGTGACGGTTATCGGTATCACAGCTGCAACGCCGTAAGTTTGGTTAATTGCCGTGGATGTTATATTGCTGACAATTGGCCCGGTCGTATCGATAGCGATATCCTTGTTCAAGCTTAAGGAGCCCGCCGCGCCGGGAGCTGGAAGCGACAGTACCGCATCATTTCCTATACCATCCTGGATCGTCGCGCCGTTCAGGTTAAGTGTTGTTGCATCAAGGTCCGCGCTGTCCTGCCCGGCCCCTACTGTATAATCGAAGAATATTGTGCTGGTCCCTGATCCACTGTTGTAAGTTGCTGTTCCGCCGCTATCCAATGTCAAAGACGGAGGCCCGCCGACGACCGTAACGATCTTATCGAACGTGACGGAGATCAACATATTCGCTCCCACAGTATAAGTGTCGTTTGTTTTTGTGGATGTAACATTGCTTACTGCCGGACCGGTCGTATCTATGACAATAGATTTATTGCCCGCAAGTGATCCTGCTCCTCCGGGTGCCGGGAGAGTAAGAACGGCATTGTTGGTTGCCGCATCCTGGATAGTTCCGCCGTTCAGGACCAGTGAGCCTGTCGCGACATAATCAAGATCGCTGCTGTTCTGGCTGGCTCCCACAGTATAATTAAAGATGAGATCATTTGTTCCGGTCCCGCTTGCGTAGGTCGCCGTTCCGCCGCTGTCCAGTGCCAGGGTAGGGGTTCCGCCGCCGGTGTTCACGTTAACTGCTTCGTTGAATGTGACAGTAATAGGGATAAGCTCTCCGACGGTGTATGTGCCGTTCGTTTTGGCAGACGTCACATTCGTTACCGGTGGTGCCGTTGTATCGATAATAAGGCTCTCATTCCACCTGAGCGAACCTGGATTTCCCGGATTGAACAGCGTCAGGTCTGCGTCATTTGTTGCCGCGTCCTTTATGGTTCCTCCATTCAATTTTAACGAGTTCGTGGCATCGTAACCCAGGTCAGAGCTTGTATCACCGGCACCGACCGTATAATTGAAGATCAGAGTGTCAGTACCGGAACCGCTATTATAAGTTGCTACTGCACTGCCCCCGCTGTTTAGGTCAAGTGTTGGCGTTCCTCCCGAAGTGTTCACGGTGACAGGCTCATCGAAGGCAACTCTTACCGCTATTGTCTGACCTTCTTTGTAGCTGCCCGCAGCGTTGTTTGAATAAATATTGATGACCGAAGGCGGTGTTGTATCCGACGCAGCGTAGACATACTGGAATGCTGTATATTTTGCTGATGATACTTGATCAAGGTTATCAACTGACTTTATCAGTAAATAATATGTGTTTCCGAATGTCATCCCGGCAGCATCGTAAGTTGTGCTTGTTTGGTAGGTTCCTGAGGTTTCCGGATCCGCACCGCTGTTAGTACCGAAATAGACATGATACCCTTTAATTCCGGAACCGTCGCCATCATCTGCGCCGCTCCATATAAAGCGGGGATTTGTATAGCTGTACGGGGAGCCGGAAGTAATAGGATTTGTTTGCGCCGCTTCTCCCCAGCCAAGGGTGCTGGTCGGATTTCCGGGCTCCGTTGTGTCCAAATAGTAATTGGTCGTACCATAATTATTATAATCGGCCATGCCTGTATCATCTTCCGCAAAGACATAAAAATCATTGGTCCCTTCACTGACAGCCGTTAGATCATTAATGTAAGTGTTGGTTGTCCAAGTGCCGTCAGTATTGCTTGTCGGTGCCGCTCCTGTTTTATAATAGTAACCGGCTATAGGGGATTGCGGGAAAGTTACCGTCGGTGCGACCCAAGTGAAGTCAAAATTATCAGTGGTTGTCCAGCTAACAGGACTTGCTGTGACACTTGTAGGAGCATCCGGCGGTATCAAATTCACTACAAAACTAGTTTCCGTACTCCAATAACTCCAGTTATTTGCCCAGCCGCTGTCGTCTTTTACTCTTACCTGAAAATAATATGTTCCGTTCCCAAGGTTCCAGGTTGTTGGAGTCCAGTTGTCTGCAGTTCCGGCAACTTCTCCGCTGTCCTTGCTGCTGCCGTCGCCGTACGCGCCGGCGCTTGTCCTTAATCTTACTTGTCTTGCCTCTTGAAGATCGCCGTTAGAATCGGAGTATGCCGACCAGCTGAATGTTGGATTTAGCTCGGCAATGGTGCCTGTCGGCGCGGAGTTAGTGGGAGTAGCAGGTGCTGCGTTCCATGTTATGGAAACATTATCCATTCTGGGCGATACAAGAGTTTTAGTAGTGGAAAGATACGCTTTGTATTTTAAATATTGGTTCCCAGCACCGTCATGGCTTGAGTGGATGGCCTCCCCGGCGGGATTTGTATAGTAAGTGCCTGCTGTTCCGTCCGGCCCTTTAAAAGTAGTCGGATTACTGTTGTTTTCGGTAGCGATCTGGAACTTCAGTGAATCGGCGCCGCATGTCGGAGGTTGGGTAGGTGGATCCCATGAAATTGTCCCATATGCTGGAATGCCGTTCGTGAATTTTGACGAAGAAACCAGATTTCCCGAGGCATCATAGCCACCAGCAACAAACTTTAGATCTGATACAAAAGCGTAATTTTGACCAGCCAAATCAGTAATGGTTGCTTTTACGTATTTGGTGGGTCGCGAACCGCCGGTCCAGTTGATCGTATTCCATGTGTTGCCGGTCAGTGTCGCAGACTGGGGAAGGGTGTGAGCGCCGGAACGGTAGCCGAACTCGCCAAGAAATGCGTAAGTTTGACTGCCCAGATTCGTATGAGTAACTTTTATATATTTAGCATCTGTTGGTGAGCCGGTCCAGTCGGGATAATTCCAGCCGGCAGAAAGGGAATGGCTGGATTTTATATTTGTATATGCCGATTCCTCGTCATCTGTGTTTGATATGGCGATGTCGACAGTCTGGGCATAAGGCGCGTAAATGCGGATCCCCTTAGTGCTCACTCCTCCGGGCGTTGCGCCGCTGCGGTAGCCGAACTCACCAAGAAATGCATAATTTTCATAACCCAAATCTGTAACAGTCACTCTTATGTACGCAGTATCTGCAGGGGACCAGCTGAAATAATTCCAGCCTTTTGCAAGGAAGACGTTTGATTTTACTGTGCCGTCATCGGTTATGATATTTGCACGCTGGGGAATAGCCGTGTAAAGCCGCACGCCACTGACAGAGGTCGGGCCGGCAAAGTTGAATTGTATCCATTCCGTGGTCGAGCCATAGGCGTCGGACCGCCAATAAAGGGTTGGCAGAGTATCAATTGCTTGGATTTCTGGAGCGCTGCTCCAGGCGCTGGATCTTGTTACCGATGTAATACCGGCAGTTGTGTAGTCAGCTTCACCCGAAACGACAAATCTTATCCAATCCGTTGTCGAGCCGTAATTATTGGCCCGCCAATAAAGGGTTGGCAGGGTGTCGATGGCTTGAGTTATAGGTCCGCTTGACCAGGCGGAGGAAGCAGATGCCTCAGATGCGCCCTCATAATAATCCGAATAGCCGCCGACAGTGTCATCTGTATCTGAAATAGTGAATGCCACTGTCTGATTGACACCGGATGGCGACCAGACCTTGATACCGCTTGTCTGGCCTACGGCCGGAGTTTCGGTGCGGTAACCAAAATCATATAAGTGTGCATAGGTTTCCGCGCCTAGGCCCGGAAAAGTAACTTTAATATATCTGGTATCGGTTTGATCCCAGCTGAAATGGCTCCATCCTTTTGCAAGAAGGACTCCTCTCTTAATGAGAGTGTAAGAGGTATCGTCCGTGTTGGAGATAGAAATGTCTGCAACCTGTGGGACTTCTGTGTAAAGCCGCACGCCATTTGTTTTTACCGTTGCAGATGGCGCTGCAGAACGGTAATCAAATTCATATAAGTATGCATGATTTTCCGCCCCCAGGCCTGTAACAGCAACTTTTATGTATACTGTATCTGCAGGTGTCCAGCTGAAATAATTCCAGCCTGCTCCAAGGAAGACATTAGGCTTAACAATGCCGTCATCAGTGGAGATGCTGACCATCTGCGGGACACGTGTATAAAGCCGCACACCGCTGACGGCTGTCGGGCCTGCAAAATTGAATTGTATCCATTCCGTGGTCGAGCCATAGGCGTCGGACCGCCAGTAATCCGTAATATTATCATTAGTTGCATTACTTTCTGGACCGCTTGACCATGCTGATGATTTTGTTGTTGATGTAATACCGGAAGTTGTCCAGTCGCCTTCTTCTATAATGGGGAACCTTATCCATTCTCCGACCGAGCCATAATTAACAGCCCGCCAGTAATCGGCAGTATTGCCGTTGATGGCATTGGTTTCAAGGCCGCTGGACCAGGCACTGGATGCAGCCGGATCAATGGTAGGGGTAATATAGGTATCATTTTTCAATGTAAATCTTATCCATTCATCGATCGAGCCATAATTGTTGGACCGCCAGTAATCTCCGGTAATGTCGTTAATGGCATTGGTTATTGGGCCGCTGCTCCAGGCACTGGATGCGGCGACTCCCTCCGGTATTGTTTCAGTCGCAGAAGAATCCAGTATAACGGAATTTGGAATGAGAGTAGTGTTCACATCTGTCTTGGTGCCGGCGTCGAATTCTCCCTGTGTTGTATCGGTCCAAATATGCGTTGCTGCGACCGCGGGATTTGAGGATATCAGGCCTATTAAAAGGATAGAAAGGATCGTTATTCTTATTGCGGACCTTAGCTTGTTTATTTGCATCAGATGCACCCCTTTTCCTTGGTTATCAAGGGTTTGCAAGGATAACACTAAAATTATACTCTTAAATTATTAAGATTACAATAAATAATATTACTTCTTTAAATATTCCCTAAGCATGATCTTTAATGCTCTTTTACCTGCGCTAGTCTTAAAATAATCTTCTCTTC
>JBHPDX010000038.1:0-12091 GCA_042577445.1 Candidatus Margulisiibacteriota bacterium
CTTTTCGGCGACATATCTTATAAAAGAAGGCTCGTTCCTTCGTCCCCTGAAAGGCTCCGGGGTGAGATATGGTGAATCGGTCTCGAGAAGCATTTTTTCTATCGGGACGGCGGTCGCTATTTCCACTATATTAGCCGCTTTTTAAGAGAACTTGCCCTCATGCTTGATTCAGGCGTCAATCTTTTTGATGCCCTTAAACTTTCCTGCGGAAATTGGAGCTTCTGTGAGGACATTTTAAATAGTATCGCTCAGGGCAACTCATTGTCCGAGTCGCTGAGTAAGCTCCCTTTTGTGGTGAACGATACTGTTATTGATTTTGTGAGAGTAAGCGAGCAGAGGGGGGACCTGAGCGGAGGATTGAAGAGGGCTTCTTTCTTTTTAGAGAACAAAGATCGCTTTAGGAAGAAGCTGATAGGGGCCTTAAGTTATCCGGCTTTTATTGTTATGGTAAGTTTCGTTGCATTATTCATCCTTATCTCCGTTCTATTGCCAAGTTTTAGTACTATTTATGCCGATGCCGGCATAGAGCTTCCCCTAATCAGCATGGCGGCGATAAGGTTCGGTGAATTCATTTTCAATAACCTTCATTTCATATTCATCTTCTTTTTATGTTCAGCTCTGGCCCTCTTTAGGTATTCAAGAACAGATAAAGGCAGGCTTTTTGTTGACCATGTGCTGTTCCGCCTGCCGCTGATAGGAAAGATAAGGAGAGAAATGATCTTGTCCAGGTTCTTTGATAATTTCTGCCAGGCGGTTAAGGCCGGCATAAGTGTTACGGACGCTCTTTTCATGTCCGGAAGCGTCCTCGGAAGCCCTATATATAAAGAAAGCATAATGGAGTCCGTCTCAATGGTCAGGTCCGGCGCTAAACTGTCCCATTCGCTTAACAGCAGATTATTTCCATCACTGGCGTTAAGTTTGATAGCCGTCGGTGAGTCGAGTGCGAAGCTTGATATGGTCTTCGGAGAACTGAAGAGCTATTTCGAGGAAATAGCGGAGAGCAAGGTCAAATTATTCTCCGGCCTGATCGAGCCGATCTCGACATTGGTAGTTGGCGCTGTTGTTGGTATAATAGTGTTCGCGATGTTCATGCCTATGATCAAGTTGATGAGCACGATGTCTTTTTAAGGGATATTATGAAGAGCAAAGGATTTACATTATTGGAATTGTTGGTTGTTATAACGATAATAAGCATTATCGCGGTCTTCATGATGCCGAATTTTCTCGGCATCAAGGACAGGACAAAGGAAGCCGGCGTAAAAGCGGTGATGAGAAGCGTTCAGCTTGCGATCGAGAGCTACGAAATAGAGAACACTTTCTATCCTTTGGACAACAATATAACTTTAAGGCAATTATGCGATGATTATCTACTTGACCCGGGATATGTGTCCAAGATCCCAAAGAATCCTTTTACGGGGAAAGAATATGCTGCCGATGATACCGCGGGCAAGATACTTTATTTTTATGATGAACCTAAGGGAAGTTATCGTATGGTCGGCTATAAAAGGAACGGTACTACGGAGCTTTTGGAATTAACCAACATATGAGACGCCTTCTTATTACTCTTATAGCTTTAATTGCGCTTACAGCATGTGTTTTCGCATTAAACTATGATCCCGACGGCAAACTAATATTCTCTCTTAATGGCGAAGTTTCTCTTATAAACCCGATACTCTCTGCGGATACCGCTTCTTCTGCTGTGGAAGGGCCTATTTTCTCTTCTTTAATAAGGATAGATGAGGACCTGGAATTCATTCCTGACCTCGCGACCAAATGGAAGGTATCCGATGACGGCTTAGTTTGGACCTTCTATCTTCGAAAAGACGTCTATTGGCATGACGGACGTCAATTTACCTCGGATGATGTTAAATTCACTTTCGATACGATACTTAATCCTAAAGTTAATTCAGTAAGGCGAAGCAGTTATATTATTAACGGCACGCCTATTAAATTCGAAGTTGTTGATAAATATACGATCAGAGCCGTTCTTCCTGAACCTTTTTCTCCATTTTTGGCCGCAGCTTCGATGAGCATTATTCCGAAGCATATCCTTGCCGGCAAAGAGCTTGATATGTCATTCTTTAACAGAAAACCTGTCGGAACAGGACCGTTCAAGTTCAAAGAGTGGCGGACAGGGGACTATGTTGAGCTTCAGCGGAATAATAATTTCTATCTTGGAAAGCCAAAGCTCAAATATATCACTTATAAGATGATCCCCGATTCGAATGTTGAGCTTCTTGCCCTTGAGTCCGGCCAGATCGATTCGGCAGGGATACCCCCAAAGGACTATAAGAGGATCAAGACAAAGAAAGGCATCAATGTTTTTGAATATGATTCACTTGTTTATACTTACATGGGGCTTAACTTGAAAAGCGAAGTTTTTAAAGATATCAGGGTTCGCCGGGCGGTCTGCTACGCAACTAACAGGCAGCAGCTGATCAATCTTATATTCCGCGGGCATGCTTCGCCGGCATATGCTCCCAATGCCCCGATCTCATGGGCTTACAGCGATGATGTTCATAAGTATGAATATAACCTGAAAAAGGCCGAGGAGCTGCTTGATGCGGCCGGCTGGAAGAAAGGGAAGAACGGATATCGATACAAAAACGGAAAAAGATTGGAATTCACAGTCCTTGTTAATCACGGCAATAAGGAGAGAGAGAAGGCGGCGATAATACTCCAACAGCAATATAAGAAGGTCGGTATCAAGATGGACATGAGGATACTGGAGTGGAGCGCGCTGCTAAAGATAATAAACGCGATGAAGGATCCAAAGAACTTTGACGCTATTATTATCGGCTGGTCTCTCGGCATTGATCCCGATTCCTACAGCATATGGCATTCCAGCGAGTATCCAAAAGGATTGAATTTTATCGGTTATCGCAACCGATCGGTTGATAAACTGCTGGAAGAAGGAAGGATAAAACAGACCAAAGCTGAGCGGAAGAGAATATATGCTAAAATGTATAAGCTTATAACGGGTGATGCTCCATATGTTTTTCTTTGGTATCCGAAATCAATAATAGGTGTCAGGGACAGGGTAGGGGGTCTTTCAAGGCCGGGGCCTGCAGGATTGTTCTTAAATATAGAGCAAGTATTTGTAAAGGAATAGCATGGGGAAATATATATTTAAAAGATTATTGCAGCTTATTCCTCTTCTTATAGGGATTTCATTGATCACCTTCTTCATAATCCATATGGCTCCAGGTGATCCAACCTCAATGTTTGCAAGCCCAGATGTTAAGCCCGAGGAGATCGTTCGTATTCGCGCAAACTGGGGACTTGATAAGCCCGTCATCGTTCAATATTTTGTATGGGCATCAAAAGCTGTCCGTGGAGATCTCGGTATTTCATTTGTTTCCAGAAGGCCGGTCATACATGAGATCCTTGAGCGGCTGCCCGCGACCCTCCTTCTCATGGTCTTTGCATATTTGATCATGCTTATAATAGCGATCCCCGCAGGAGTACTCTCTGCGGTCAAGAAGGGTTCCTGGTTCGATAATGCCTTTACGGTATTCTCTTTCTTTTTTATGTCCATACCAACTTTCTGGCTCGCGCTGGTATTTATATTGATCTTTTCGATGAAACTTGGATGGTTCCCGTCATTCGGCATGTACGATCCTTTGCTTAAAGACCCGAACATCATGCAACGAATACTTGATGTTGCGTGGCACATGGTCCTTCCTGTCGCGACAATGGTAATAGTCAGCCTTGCCGCCATATCAAGATATCAGCGTGCTTCCATGCTGGAGGTCCTTCGCCAGGAATATATCAAGACAGCAAGGGCAAAAGGACTGCCGGAGCGGATGGTCATATTTAAGCATGCTTTGAGGAATGCCCTGCTCCCGATCATTACTTTATTCGGATTATCATTACCGGACCTCTTCGGCGGAGCGTTCATCATTGAAACGATATTTGCCTGGCCCGGAATGGGCCGGCTTGGCGTGCAGGCGGTATTCCAGAGAAATTATCCGATGATCATGGCCATTGCCATTTTTTCAGCGATACTTATTGTTCTGGGCAATCTTTTTGCGGATATTGGCTATGCAATGATCGACCCGCGGATCCGGTATAAAAAAGATAGGCAATAACTTGAGTGATAATATATATCTTTACCGCATTTAGTGGTATAATTTTAGGTGATGAAAGTACTGAGGAATAAGGGTTTCACGCTTATTGAGCTTTTGATCGTTATGGGGATCCTGGCCCTTCTTATGATGATCCCGATACTTGCTTTCAAGGGTATGCAGGATGAAGCCAGGTCAACAAAAGCCAGGGGGGATCTGCGTACATTGAAAGTAGCGATAGAGACTTACTATAAGAACAACGGCAATGAATATCCTCCCGAGAACGATCTTTTGTCAGCTCTCCAGCAGGCATCCATACAAATAGTTGAAACAGATCTCTATGATCCGTTCGGAAGTACTTCCACAAGTCCCTATGGATATAAGCTGGCGACAGGAGACCCTTCGACGGCGCATTATTATGTGCTTTATTCAAAAGGTCCTAATGGTGATGGATCAGCTTTAATTAGCAATACGGGTAGCGTTACGGCATCGAACGATGCTATTTATGATTCGAACGGATACGAATGATCGCTCAAGAGGGGGACAATATGGCCGAGATGGAAGCAAAGTATCCTCATTTAGGCTTTCGTGAATGGCCCTTCCAGGTCGTGCCTGATGAAAATTTTGTAAAAATATGGGCCGACCGCAAAGAGATCCTTGATGACATCCAGATCATTTTGAATACGCTGGAGCGGCGCGAACAATCCACGATCAATCTTTTATGGGCCTGGTACGGAGAAGGGAAATCGCACACCCTGAAACATATATGTTATCTTTGCCATACCACTTTTTGTGACCTTCTCCCGGTATATATCGAATTCCCCCGCACCATACGCTCTTTTCTTGACCTTTATGTATATTTTATTACCGGACTGGGCGAGAAGGTCATAAAAGAATTGGCTGCAGAAGGCGGAGCCGATGAATCGTTCGTTACGATCTATCCTGAATTCAGTAAAGCCCTGAAGCTTATGCGCTCAAAAAGCCTTCCCCAGCAAAGGATGGGAGCGAAGTGGATAATGGGGAACACGATGCTTTCGCCGTCTGCACGGAAGCTGGGCCTGAATCGGCCTATCGAAAATTCCGATGATGCCGTAAGGGCCATGACATGCATAATGAAGATGGTCAAGCTCAGCACCAAGTATCACAGAATATTATGGATGATCGATGAGTTCCAGAGGATCCGTACCGAAAAGCCCGACATATATGAGGATATAAATACCGGGCTGCATTCTGTCTATAATGCCTGCCCGAATAATTTAAGTCTATTTCTGTCGTTTTCTGTGAGGCAGCAGCAGAACATCTTCTCACTGCTTTCAAAGGAGATAATAGACAGGATCGGTATACAGAAGATCATCGCCATACACCCGCTTTCGGCAAAAGAATCTTTGACCTTTGTCTCTGATCTTATGCATGAGTTCAGGATCGATCCCGGGGCGGTTGATTCTCCCTTCTTTCCTTTTGAAGAGGACGCGGTCAAGTTCATCGTCTCGTTAATAGAAAAGAACAGCGAGCTTAAACCCAGGGCCATTATGCAGTACTTTAACGCCGTAATGGAGCAGGCCGATTTTCGTATTGCCAGAGGAGAAATGCAGGTCATTGATCTTGAGTTTGCAAAAGGCATACTCCTGGATTACGATCTTTTCCTTTCATTCCAAAAAGAAAGCCTTCTTAGATGATATCGGTTTTGAGGCGTTTCAAGAGGAATAAGTTGGCTGTTCTTGGAGCATTATTCCTGATCTTTATGGTGTTCGTTGCGATACTTTCCCCTTTGTTCTCACCTTATGACCCGAATGAAATAGTCAGCAGTATGATAGTCGGTCCTTCCGCAGGACATCTCTTCGGCACGGATGATATAGGTAGGGATATTTTTTCAAGGATACTTTACGGCGCAAGGATATCTCTTTCTATTGGCTTTGTAGCGGTAAGTATCGCCATTATTATCGGCATTATTATAGGTTCGATATCAGGTTATTTCGGAGGTTTTATCGACAATACCATTATGAGGTTCGTTGATATAATGCTTGCTTTTCCGACGATATTCCTTGTCCTGACGATACAGTCGATACTTACTCCCAATATCTACAATGTTATGGCAGTTATCGGAATAACATCCTGGATGGGTGTTGCAAGGCTTGTGAGGTCCGAGTTCTTATCTCTAAAAGAAAGGGAATTTGTTGAGGCTGCGAGAGCCATAGGAGCCTCCAATGGCCGGATCATATTCAGGCATATTCTGCCGAACGCTTTATCTCCTGTCATTGTGGCGGCAACGCTTGGGATGGCAGGGGCGATCCTTACTGAGTCTGCATTAAGCTTCCTTGGGCTTGGGGTCCAGCCGCCGCAGGCTTCATGGGGAAGTATGCTCATGGACGCACAGGCTTATATGTTCGATGCCCCTTGGATGGCGATCATCCCTGGGCTTTTCATATTGTTTTCTGTTCTATCTCTGTATTTTGTGGGGGATGGCCTTAGAGAGGCATTGAACCCTAAGGAGTAATGCTGTGCTTGAAACCAAAGATCTGACCGTTGATTTTTATACCGAAGAAGGGATCGTTAAAGCTGTGCGGGGTGTTGACCTTTCTGTTAAAAAAGGCGAGATCGTGGGTATCGTTGGAGAATCGGGTTGCGGTAAAAGCACTCTGGCGCTATCTCTTATAAGGTTGATCGATCCGCCCGGCCGGATCTCAGGGAGTATAAAGTTCAACGGCATCGATATCTCGGGGATGGAAGAAAAGAAAATGCCGAGCGTCCGGGGAAAACAGATATCCATGATATTTCAGGACCCTTTTTCTTCCCTTAACCCCGTCCTTTCTATCGGCGAGCAGATCATGGAAACGTTGAGAGTGCATGAGGGCCTGGACCGCAAGGAAGCAAGACGCAGGGCTATCACGCTCCTTAAGCAGGTTAAGATCAAGGATCCGGAGGAAAGGCTTGATCAGTATCCTCATCAGTTCTCCGGGGGAATGAAGCAAAGGATAATGATCGCCATGGCAATTGCTTCCAAACCAAAGCTCCTTATCGCTGATGAGCCGACCACAGCGCTCGATGTTATAACAGGAAGGGAAATAATGGACCTGCTTATTGAGCTCAGGAAAAGCCTTGATATGGCCATCATCCTGATCACTCATAATATAGCTCTGGCATCTGAGTTCTCAGACAGGTTCTATGTGATGTATGCCGGCAGGATAATGGAGCAGGGCGGGAGAGAGGTTATCAGCGCATCGAGAAACCCATATACTTATATGCTTCTCAAGTGTTTGCCGGACGTGCATAAGAAGAGTGAAGAGCTCAAGGTGATCCAAGGGCGGCCTCCGAGCATGCTGGAAGAAATTCCCGGGTGTTCGTTCTCACCGCGGTGTGTCTTTTTAAGGAAGATATGTAAAAAGAGCAGGCCCGAACTTTGCAGGGTTTCAAGGGCGCATCTCAGCAGATGTTTAAGGATAAAGGAAATAAAGTTCAATGGGTGATCTGATCGAAATAAAGGGCTTATGCAAACATTTTGGCTCCGTCAAAGCCCTGGATAATGTCAGCCTTACGGTGTCCAAGGGCGAGATTCTTGGCGTGGCCGGAGAGTCGGGCTCAGGTAAAACTACACTCGGCAGACTGATCTTAAAGCTGATCCCTCCTACTTCCGGCGGTATACATTATAAGAAAAAAGATATTAGTCTTATGACCGATCCGGAAGAAAAAGCATATAGGCGGGAAGTTCAGATAATATTTCAAAATCCATATACATCGTTGAATCCCCGAATGAGAATAGGGGAAGCTTTGGAAGAACCACTGAGGATACACGGTAAGCTCGAAAGAAAGGAAAGGCTTAAGAAAGTGCTTAAACTCCTTGATACAGTGGAGTTAAGCAAGAAATTCTACGACAAGTATCCTCATGAACTGTCGGGAGGGGAGCGGCAGCGTGTGGGAGTTGCCAGGGCGCTTTCCCTGGACCCAAAAATGATCGTGCTTGACGAGCCGGTCTCGTCACTGGATGTTTCTATCCAAGCTCAGATACTCAATCTGCTCAAAGACATAAGGACCAAGTATAACTTAACGTACATCTTTATCTCTCATGACCTGTCGGTCGTAAGGTACCTGTGTGATAGAGTGGCGGTGCTTCAAAACGGCAAGATAGTAGAGGTAGGTGATAGTAAAAAGCTGTTCTCTAGGCCGGGATCTTCTTATACGAAAAAACTGATCGCTTCGGTGCCAAAATTACTTAAGTAGGTCTCCCGGGGTATGAGGTGTCAGATATTCTCTTTTGGCGTTGATCTCATTTATTTGATCTTCCATAGCATCTATTATCTCTGAGTTTATGATGTGGGGAGTTATAAGAACGATAATTTCCTTTTTCTCTGATATTATTTCGGTACCTTTGAATATTGCGCCCAGCACAGGAATATCCATTAAAATGGGTACGCCGTTCACTTCTTTCTTTTGCGAATTCCTGACCAGGCCGCCGATCACTATTGTTTGACCGTCTTTAACAACTACCTTGGTGGTCGTTTCTGTGGAGTTCTTCTGCGGAAGCTGGTCCTCGATCTTTCCTTCGCTTATCTCAGGATGGATCTCCATCACTATATTACCGTCACTTTTTATGCTTGGAGTTATGACAAGTTTTGTTCCTACATCCAGGAATTCCACGCTTTCGATCATGCCGGTTTCAGTGTAGGTTTTTACCCTGTATCCCAGCCTCCCGCCTGTTATAATTTCTGCTGTTTCGTCGTTCAGGGCTATTACCTTCGGGCTTGATAATATGTTGAATCCGGTCCTGGTAGCCAAAGCTGCTACCACTGATTCCTGATTTGAGCTGGTTATGGAATAGAATACGCCCTTTGCTCCTTCAGCAGCAAGCCCGGATGTCTGTATGTATTCATTCGGATTTTTAGGGTTGATCTCTTTAAAGTTGACGCCCAAATTTGTGGATTCATTAAGCGATACTTCAATGATCTTCGATTCGACCATTACCTGTTTTGGCGGTATGTCTATATCCCTTATCAGGGTCTCTGTTCTTTTTATATCATTAAGGTAGCCTTGTGCAACCAGTGTTTTATTGCCTTCTGTGACATGAAGTTTTACTCGAGAGGGCAGGATCTTCACTAATGTTGCCCTCAGCTGCGTAGGCGTCACGTAATTGATTATGAAAGTGCTTATGTATGTTCCGTCAGGCATCTTTTGTATCCTGACGGGCTCTTCTGATGCGAATACGGTTATGACGTTCCCTTCTTTTTTGTAAGTGTAGCCGTTCGCTTTCAGGATCGCCCCGAGCGCCAGGGTAGGGTCCACTTTGTTCAATGATATGGTGACCGTGCCGTAAACATTTTTCCCGGCAACTATTGACATGCCGGTCTCTTTTGCAAAGACCTGGAGGACGGTGTTTATATCGACATTCCTGAGGTCCAGCGATATCAATTTTTTCTCTACGGGTTTAGCGATAGGTGTGGCGGCCGTCTTCGCAGTTGATCCCGCCTCTTTAGTGGTTGCACTTAAAGCGATGGTGCTTGACCCGCTTAGAATAAGGGTCAAAATAACAGCCGTATTTATAGTTAATAGTTTGAATTTCATCTATTTAATCCATAGTGTATACAATTTTCCGGACTTTTTCAATATAACTCTGTTTTTATAGATGGCTACGACCGTATACCCTCGTATACTGTCTCCAACGGCCATAGGAGCGTTGTTTATGATCGCGCGGCGCCGTTCTCCTTCCATGAACCCTGAATATGCAAGCCCGGGCAGGACCGGCTTCGCCTTTTTCGTCACTACTTTTTTGACCTTTGGGAAGAACGGGTCATCGAATTTTGAAAGATCGGTTTTTCCTTTTTGCTGCGCCGGAAGAGTTCCCCCGGGCATTACAAAAGCAGAAAGGTCCATTTTGATCGAAACCTTGTCATACTTGCCGGATCTATAAAGGTCCAGTTTGTCGACCCTAACGGTTGCTGGAAGTTGTTTTAGTTGCTGTAAATATTTATGGAAGCTGGAATAACTCGACTCAAATTCCACGATTATCGGGATCTTTCTGTACTGGCCTTCGGCAACTATTCCGCCCGGCTTGATCAACTTAAAGTCTATGCTCAAACCCTTGCCCACTTCATTAATGAAGCTGTTTATCAGATAGGGGGCCTCTTTTTCCCCGGGTATTTTTTTGCTCAACTCCTCAAGCTCTGCCTGCAGCATCCCTTTTGTCTCAGCTATTTTTTTTGCATCGATATCTTTGCCTGTTATCAGCCTGATTTCCTGGTTGGCGATCCTGAGATCGCTTTTTAACCGCTTGATCTCTCTCATTTTCGGGGAATAAAGAAAAGTATATGATCCCCATAGCACGATCAGTACAGCAACCGCTATGGCCAATGTATTCTGTAAACTGCTTTTATGAATGCCTTCTGCCATTATTTACTCCAAACGCGCCGTTAATCTGAATATTACTTGCGATCCGCTTGTTGCAGAGGGAGGTTTCTTTATTTCCAACAGTATAACATTTTTAAAGTATCCTGAATCTTCAAGGTTCTTTACCAGCTTCCCTGCCATTCCTGTATACGGAGCAGTGCCGGTCAGCCAGACCTGTTTTTTATTGTTGTCATAAATAAGATTGGTAAGGAGTATGCCTTTCGGGAAAGTTGTGGTCAGCTGCGCCAGGATAGACCTTATATGCGTCTCTTTTTTGGCGATATCCGCCAGCACGGCCTTTCTTTGGTGCAGCGCTTTTATGTCCGCCAATATTATTTGCTTATCCCTTAATTCGCTCCTATAACTGTTCCTTTTTACCGCCAAGTAGACATTGAAGCTGATTATCATTATAAAAAGTGCCGTTGTTGCCGCGACCGCGGTCTTTGAAGGCATAGGTATATTTACGTTCTGCAGGAACCCGGGCAGTTGTATCTTTTGCCTGGGAGGCTTAAGGATCCTTAAAAAATTGATCATTTCCGCGTGCCCCAGGGCCAAACCGATCGATAATGATAACCTTGGCAGGTATTCATTCAGTTTTTGTTCTTTGTTTTTAAGGTCGTCGCTCAAGTCTATGTTCTTCATGGGTTCAAGTATCTCTACTTTTATCCCAAGAGCTTCGGATAAGTAGCCGTCCAGGTTCTTAAGTTTGGAGCTGCCCCCTGTAAGGAACACTTTGTCGATCTTTTCCTCTCTGAACTGGTCTTTGTAGTAATCGAATGAGCGGAGTATCTCATTCCTGAGCCTGCGAAGTGTTGGAGATATCATCTCGAGAATATGGATCAGGGGTACGCCGTCCTTTGTTTTTTCGGTCGTTCCTTCGGCTGGTATCCCGCAATTCATTTTGATCTCTTCAGCCTGCTCATAGCTCAGGTTCAATTGCCATTCATCCGCGACAAGCATGCCTGTCATGGCTTTGGTTATGCTGTCGCCGGCAACCGTTATGTCCCTGGTGAATTGCAGTATATTGTTCTTGAACAGGTTCAAGCTTGCCGCTTCCGCCCCTATATCTATAATGGCAATGATCTCATCTTCTTTAAATTCAATGCTTTCCTTTACTAGGTTCCAGAGAGCAAATGGGATGGGGCTTATTCCCTGCAGCTGAAGCCCCGCCTGTCCGCAAATATCAAGCAGCTTATCCAGCGTCTCATGTTGTACTACGGCGGCCAGTATGTCATATTTTTCCACGCCCTTTTCGGTCACTTTGCCTATTTTATAGTAATCAACGACCGCGCCTTCTATAGAAAAGGGTATCAGGTTCCTTATTTCCCACTTTACGGCCTCAGCGATCTCCTGGTCTGGCATTACGGGTATGGAGATCCTTCTTATTGTGGGGCCCACACCGTAAACACAGGTAAAGACCCTACTCCCGGGTTCGATATTTTCTTCTGCCATGATCTGTTTAATGATGCTCGCCGTGGCCGCTATTTTGTCTTCGGAAGGGGGGATCTCTTTGATCGCGAACCTGGTCACTATTTTCTTTGGGCCTCGTTCGCTTAGCGTTACGAATTTAACGGACTTTTCGTCAATATCAAGTCCTATGGAAGGTTCAAGCTTGCCGCTTCCGCCCCTATATCTATAATGGCAATGAT
>JBHPDX010000039.1:0-12065 GCA_042577445.1 Candidatus Margulisiibacteriota bacterium
GAAAAGGGTAGTGGATGGCCTTGAATTCATGGATATTAATCTGGATGAAGCTAAGAACAAAAGCTCTAACAGTAATGAAAAGGAATCTGATATATCACCGAATGGTTCAAAAATTAAAGTTTTTGTTATCCCCACAGATGAAGAGAGGGTCTTTATTGAGGACGTTGTGGCTATAATGCAGGGTAAGTACGATGTTCATACGCGTTTCAAGTATACTTTTCAAGACCCTAAATTTAAAAGGAAGCTGTTTAAATAACCTGGAGGTGCACATTGGCTAGTATTTGCGTTTATGAAGGTGAAAGGCATAAGGACCTGCTCCCTATATGTTGGATGAGACCGGTCTTTGACCTCCGTTGCGGCATAAATACCCTTCTTGAA
Organism: Candidatus Margulisiibacteriota bacterium; assembly: GCA_042577445.1. GTDB lineage: Bacteria > Margulisbacteria > WOR-1 > CAVSGV01 > JBHPDX01 > JBHPDX01. The sequence goes on from JBHPDX010000039.1 coordinate 379, forward strand.
AAAGTGAGGAGGGAATATCCAAGGGTTAATACTTATATTTTCTGCAGGGACTACCTTGTTGATACGGTTCGGGGAAAATATCCTGGGACCATTATAAACAAAATGGGCAAAGAGACCTCCATATTGTTCCTGGATGGGAGCGTTCTTTTTGATAAGGATCTTGCAAAACTGATCCCGACCAATGGCCCTGATGAGCTGTTTGAATGTGATGGCAGGATCGTTGCGGCAAGGCTTAGCAAAGACAACCTTGAATCATTAAAATCCAAGATTAATGGTGCTGTAACCGCTGATCTCTTATCTGATTTTAAGGGTGCTGTGCGGGTGACGGCGGTAAAGGCGAGGATCATAAACTTCTATTTTGATCTAATAAGAGAAAATGGAGAAGAGATCGGACGCGACTTCAGCAGCAAAACTAAGGGCGGATTGATAAAAGGCCGGCTCCATCAGACCTCCGTTTTAAGCCCCAAGGGCAGGATATTTATCGATGATGGCTCAAATATAGGCGCATTTGCTGTTCTGGATGCCAAAGACGGACCTATTTATATAGGCAGGGGAGTAACGGTGCATCCGCATTCCTTAATAGAAGGGCCTGCGTATATCGGGGATCATTCCGCCGTTCTGGGAGGTAAGATCAGGAAAAATACAAGTATCGGTCCCCATTCAAGGATCGGGGGAGAGGTTTCAGGTACGATCTTCCAGGGATATGTCAATAAACAGCATTATGGATTCCTTGGCCACTCATATATTGGTGAGTGGGTCAATTTTGGAGCTGGAACAACGACTTCAAACATGAAGAACAATTACGGCAGCATACGCATAAAATACATAGACCAGGAGACCGATTCAAAGCAGATGTTCTTTGGTGCAGCTATTGCTGATCACGTCAAATTTGGGATAGGCACTCTTATAAACAGCGGGTCTGTCTTTGGGGTGGCTGGTAATATGTTCGGCGGCGGGATAATGCCTAAATTCGTGTCTTCTTTTGCCTGGGGAGGAAGCAGCGGTTTCGAGGTCCATGATGTTGAAAAGGCCATAAAGACTGCAGGCGCCGTTATGAAAAGACGCGGCATTGAGTTAACGGAAGCGGAGGCTATCTTATTCCGAAAGATATTTGAGCTAACAGGAACTGAACGAAGTCATTTGAAGTAAGATGATGGGGAGTAGCCAAGCGGTAAGGCAGCGGTTTTTGGTGCCGCCATACGAAGGTTCGAATCCTTCCTCCCCAGATTTCCTGAAGGAAATATGGTATCGCGTTCAGCGATAGGGTTGTGCGGAGCACAACAGGAGGAGGATGAGAAAGGTATTTTTCCGCCGAGCGGAGCGAGGAAAAGCGAGCCCAGAGCGAGCGTAAGGAAAAATACCATGTCCCGGAGCCTACCGCCCAAGCGGGAGCATAGGACGAATCCTTCCTCCCCAGTTATTTAAAGGAGGATCAGCTATTTTTAAACGGAAAAAAGTAAAAAAAGACATAGTCCTGAAGCTTTATCTTGATCTTGCCCAGACCAATTACCTTCATTGGGGAGTGTGGGAGGATGGGGATGACCTTACTTTGGAGAACTTCCAAAAAGCTCAGGAGCGGTATATTGATCATCTTATTTCATTCATCCCACAGGATGTGAAGACCATCCTTGATGTTGGTTGCGGAGTGGGGGGCAATGCGATCAAATTGAAGGAGAAGGGCTACGATGTAACTTCTCTTTCACCAGACCTGTATCAACAGCAGTTATTCAAGGAAAGGACCGGAGGATCGATACCCTTTGTCCTTTCAAGACTCGAGGATTTCACCCCTGATAAAAAATATGACATGATACTGATGAGCGAAAGCGTTCAGTATATTCCTATCGATAGTGCACTTGCAAAGGCCAGGGATATTTTAAAGGACGGGGGATATATACTTTCTTCAGATTATTACAGGCTCGAGAATTCACGCGGGGCAAAGGTAGCCCATCTCCCCTCATTTTATCTCGATGACTATTTGCGGTTTGCCAAGGAGTTTAAGTTCGAAAAGCTGAAAGAGGATGATATCTCGGATCGTGCGATGAAAACGCTTTATTACGGTAATATGACCTATGGTAATTATATAAAGCCGACCCTTAAGGCTGTCCTCTCGTTCATCGAAGTGTATTTCCCCCCGGTTTTCTGGATGATCAGGGTATTCTTTAAGATGAGGATCAAGGGTGAAAAGGTAGAGCAGATCATTCGGAACAACATAATACCGATGAAACCTGAGGATTTCTCAAAATACATGAAGTATAAGATATATCTTCTTAAGAAGCAGTGATCCTATTAAGCTTCAAGCTTTACTTCAACGTGGTGTTCTTTGTTATCCTTGAATATAGGAGCTATGTTGCCCTTGATCTTCTTGCCGTCCACTATTATCGACTTAACGCCTCTTGATAGCTTGTTCGGGTTCCTTACGGTTATGTAGTATTCACTGCCCCTGAAGTATCTTCTTACCTGGAATCCATCCCATTTGCTTGGTATGCATGGATCAATGACAAGTCCGTTGTAATGCGGCCTGATGCCAAGTATCCAGTTAGATATTGCTACAAAGTTCCATGCGGCCGTACCGGTAAGCCATGAGTTTTTCCCTTCACCGAAACTCTTGGAATCATGGCCGGCGATCATTTGGCAGTAAATATATGGTTCAACCTTGTGGATCTCAGATATCTTGTTCTTTGTTGCAGGGAGGATGGCTTTATAGTATTCAAAAGCCTGATCTCCTCTTCCCAGCAGGCACTCCGCTATCATTGCCCATGGGTTGGGATGGCAGAATATAGCACCGTTCTCCTTTAATCCCCCAGGATAAACAGAAATAGATCCGAGTTCATGATGGAATTTAGAATATGACGGGCTGAGCAGCATAATCCCGTATTTTGTGGCCAGCAGTTTTTTTACGGAATCCATACATTTTGCCGCCCTCTTGTTGTCAGCCACTCCGGACATTACAGCCCAAGGCTGGGTTTCCAGGTATATCTGTCCTTCCTTGTTCTTTGAAGAGCCAAGCGGTTTGCCATCGTCCGTAAAGCCCCTGATATACCATGAGCCGTCCCAGGCCTTTTCGTTCACAGTTCTTGTCATTTTTTCGGCGATCTTTGAGTATTTCTTCGCGTCCTCTGTTTTGCCAAGGATCTCCGCCAGCTCACTCATCTCTTTTGCAGCAAAAACCAGCATTTCTCCTACCAGCACCGACTCAGCTCTGTTCTTTCTGCCTCCCAGGTTCAGACAGTCATTCCAGTCAGCGAAGAACATTAGAGGTAGTCCGTGGGGTCCTAGATTTTTCAATGTGTAATCGATCGCTTTTGCCAGATGTTTGTACATTGAAGCGGAGCCGCCGTTACCGAATTTGACGTCTTTTTTCAAGAATCCTATATCTCCGGATTCTTTTACATAATTGGCCGTTGAAATTATCAGCCACAGGTGGTCATCTGAGTAGTTCTTTTCGTTGCTTATGGCCTTTTTTGTCAGCGGCGAGTATTGATGCAGGGCATTACCTTCCTTGAATTGAGTGGAGGCAAGATCAACGATCCTGTTCCTTACCTTATCCGGTATTTGATGGGAAAAGCCCAGTGTATCCTGGTTGGAGTCCCTGAAGCCCATGCCGCGGCCGATACCGGCTTCATAATATGATGCCGAACGCGACCAGTTAAAGGTCGTTCTGCACTGATATTGGTTCCATATGTTCACCATGGAGTTTACATCATCGTCCTCTGAATCGACGGAGTACTTGTTCAAGCCGTTCTCCCAGTATGTTTTTAATGTTCGCAGTTCTTTTTCCACTGCAGCGCGTGTCTTGAACTTTTTGAGGACCCTGTGTACATCGTTCTTCTTTTCGCTGTAGCCAAGCACAAAGATCAATGTTTTTGTTTCTTTTGGCGCCAGCTTGATCTTGAGCGTGTGGGATCCAACAGGAGCCCAGCCGTGTGCAATTGAATTTGAGCCTTTGCCATCGATAACTGCCTTTGGCTTTTCTAATGAGCCGTATGTTCCGAGAAAAGCCGTGCGGTCGGAATCAAAGCTATGAGGCTTCTGATTTGTGCATGTGAAATACGCAAAGAAAGTTTCTTCAACTCTGTAGCGTGACAGATGGTATATTGTCCCGTCTTTGTAGGCCGTTTCGCCTATGTTCAAGTTGTACTGATAGTCGGTCATGTCGTTCAATGCATCCCAGAGGCAGAATTCCACAAATGAGGTTATAGTTAGTTCTCTCGGGTTTTTTGATTCATTCTTGACTTCCAGCATCCATACTTCCAGGCTTTCCCCAAGAGGTACAAAGTAGGTCGTTTTAGTCGCTATGCCGGAATAAGCGGATCTTATCGTTGTATAACCTAATCCATGACGGCATTCATATTTGTACTTATCCAGGTCCTTTAGGACCGGCTGCCACGAAACAGACCAAAAATCCTCTGTTTTGTTGTCCTTTATATATAGATATCTGCCGCCTCTGTCCATAGGAATATTATTGTATCTATATCTTGTTAAGCGCAGTTCCTTGGCATCCTTGTAAAAGCTGTAACCTCCAGCCGTGTTTGACATAAGGGCGCAGTAATCCTCGCATCCTAGATAATTTATCCAGGGAAGGGGAGTATCCGGCCTGGTTATCACATATTCCTTATTTTTATCATCGAAATGTCCGTATTTCACTTTTTAGCCTCCTTTAATGATTACTACTGCAGAATAATTACCTTTACTTCAAACGGCTTGAACTCCAAAAATATTGTCGAATTGTTTATTTTGTATTCTTTATCGCCAAGTATATCTATCGCTGAGCTGAACTTGTCTGAAAGCTTTATTATTGGCGAATCGGAGCTGTCCGAGTGGTTAATGAGATATAGTACCGTTGATCTTGTCCCGCCCCAGGTCACCATTTCAACATTTTTTGAATTCGTGATCTTTATTTCAGGGACGGGGATCTGCTCTTTTATAAAATCCTGCAGCTTCTGGTTCTTTTCCTTCCATAGACTTAAGAACAGGCTGAATGTTGCATATATGAGCCTGCCCTTACCAATCTTTTTCTCTATTATTGCCGGGTGGCCGTCATCGTAGCTTGCCAGGATGCCGTTCTCGGACTTTACGATATCTCTGAAGCCGTAAGCATTCGCTTCCATAGATGAAATGCTTAGTTTATCTCCTATGGTCTCAGTATGGTCGTAATCAATGTCAAAAAGGGTATCTATCAACGGTTTCTCATAAAGTCTTGCATATTCATCCTTTAGCCCGAACCTTGCTTCTGTGATCAGTGTGCCCCCGTCATATATGTATTTTTTCAGGACCTTTGCCTGTTTTTCGGTCAAAACATAAGGATTAGGCAGTAGTATCACGCTGAAAGGCAGAGTGCTTTCTTCCAGATGCCTTTCAAAAATAAAGGCTACCGGATTGTGATAATTCCATACCAGATTGTGCGCGCTTTCTGTCGAGAAAAGCGAGTACATCAATCCTATGTCGCCTCTTACCGGTGTCCATTGCCCTGATATTGCTCTTGCTGGTCCCTGTTCCTGATATGTCTGGACTTCACTGCTCCTTAAGTTCGCAATGGCAAGCTTAGGCTCAATAACATGTTTTGAAAGTTCAGGGTATATTTTATTCACTTCTTTAATGGCGATTTTTATCTGTTCAAGCCTGTCCGAAGGTGTGCCGTCGAGGTTCAATATGCCGAAACCTCCTGTTTCACTTCCGAACAGAGGAGTTCTCCAGTTGTGATAGAGTATCGTCTGTGCACCGTGCGCAACCATCTGGTGTGTCCATAATCTTATCTCTTTACCGTGAACGAAATCAGGATTTCCCCACCTAACGTTGTTGCCGCCCTGCAGTTCCGTGACATGGAACTCGCATTCTTTCCTGAAAGTGTAGCTCCTCCAGAGGTCGGTCATCCTTGCAACGCCGTTCGGTTCCAGGCCTCCGCCCTTCGGGTATATATCCAGTCCGTACCACTCCATGCCGCCTGAAAGCAGGTCATGGTCAGGAACGCGCGGGCAGATGCCGACAAAACCATTCGTGCCTATTTTTCTGCTCTCATCTATCTTTCTTACAAGAGACTTTTCCCAATTGAGAAATTGGCTCAATGAATCCGTCTTGAACCTGAACCAATCAAGGAAAATATGGGGGTTTCCAGCATCCCATACGCCTGATCTTGGAGGTGTGATCTCATCAAATGAACCGAAACTGCAGGTCCAGAATTTTGTGCCCCATGCCTGGTTCAGGTCATCGATATTTTTATATTTTCCCTTCGCCCATTTTTTAAAGGCGTCTTCTGTTGATCTGCAGTGGCAGAAGTCTTTTTGGGTCGTTGAATCAAGCGGCGCCACCACCGGTTCGTTATCCAACTGCCACATCCATACGGCAGGGTGTTTACTGTATCGTTTAACCATTGCTTTCAGCAGCTTTTCCGCATGTTTAATATATGTACTGCTATTCTTGCAGACGTTAGGCCTAGGGCCGTATTCGGGGTAGGGGATGCCTTCGTTATCAATAGGCCGGAGATCAGGATGCTTTTTTATGAGCCAATTGGGAGCCTGAGAAGTAGGGATACCGAGTAATACTTTTATCCCGTTCTTGTCTGCGGTGTCCAGCGCGTCATCCATTTCTTTAAAATTAAATTTTCCGTCAGAAGGTTCAACCCAGTCCCAGGCCATTTCACCAAAGCGGACCAAAGAAAACCCTGTTTCGGCAATTTCTGAGAACGCCTTATCCCAGTAATCCCTGGGCCATTGATCCGGATAAAAAGTTACGCCAAATGGAAACATAATGAGTGAAATTATATTCCTTTCAAGTTAATGTGGCAATTATTTTTTTTACTTCACGGTTCCTGATCATCTCAGCATATGGCTGTTGTATGGCAGGACCGTTAATATCGACCTCTTTATCGTCATTTAATATCAGTTTATATGATGAAACTGAAACTCCATTATCAAAAGTATCTTTCATTTGTTCGTTCTTATATGTTGCATCGATCGAGCCGAGAAGCTTAAAGCTTATCTCCCCTTTATTGAACAGCCATCCGGGGAGCACAGGAGAAAGCTTGAAATTCAATTTACCTGCTTTATCCATAAAAAATATGTTGTGGCCGCACATCATCCTTATCCACATATCAATGAACTCAGCCGCACAGCCTGAAAGCCTAGCAATAAAACCTCTTCCATGTTGCTTTTCGTCCGGATGAACGCTGCTGGCAATGAAAGATGAATTCTCGAACGTACTCCTTTTGTATATTTTGGGGTCAATGAACGGGATCAGGACATTTTGCAGCTCACCAAAGAATTCCTTGTGCATGCCGGCCTTTAAGAGCTCCAAGATGAACTTGTATTCCATATGAAGCCATATGGATTCATTTTCAAGCCAGCCGGGAATGAACACTTTTGTTCTTCCGATCTCGATCGTCATATCCTTAAGGGACGCGTTAACTTTGTACATTTTCAGCTTTTTGTCATATAGATCGCTTTTTCTGACAAGATCAAAGATATTTTTATCTTTGTTCACCTTCAAGGCATGAACAAAACCTTCAAGGAACAAAGGCAGCGGTTTTTGGGTGAATTCCTCTATCTTTATGACGCCGGTCTCATCGTTTATTCTTGATGGTTCATTGATGAAATAAGTGTAATAATTGTTGTATTTCTTTTTGCATTTTTCTATGCCGGTATCGCACTTTCTTATAACATTAACGAGAAACTCTTTGATATATTCGTTGCTAATATTCGCTTCATTTCCGCTTATGCCCAGCTTAGTCTTCATTCTGAAATCTTCTTTGGCAGAGTATGATGAATCCCAGTATTTATGGCTGTTACCTTTGTTAAAGAAAATCTCCAGCTCTTTGTTAATAGCGTCAATATACCACTTAATTTCAACCGGCATGCCCTGGTTTATATCGCCTTTCATATGGTCCAGTATGTATTGGCATATCCTCTTTAGCTCCAAGGTTTGAGATGTCGAGGACCCGAATAAGGCAGGAAGCCCGTTCAAAGCGTCATACCAGTCAGGTTTATCCGATTCCATTTCTATGCCGATACCCTCTGCGTCAAAAGAAGCGGCTTTATTTGCTATAGTACAAAGTATCTTTATGAGAAGGGTTGTGTGGTATATTTCCCCGCGGCCGAAATCTGCCCTCATGATGTTCTTATCGGTCATTCTTGAATTAATAAGCCCTTGTTTTGCTGGATCCAGCACAACGCTTTCAAGCTGGAGTATCCTCCCGTTGTTCCTGTAATATTTGTTCTGTCTGCCCAATACAATGTGATCATTGTCATAAAAGGTGAAGATCTTTTCGTTAAAAAGAGTATCATTTATTTTATCCGGATAGATGTTCTCAAAGCTTTCGAGAAGATCTGTATTATAGAAGAAATGATCGGCCCAGTACCCTTCTCCATGCTCCGCTTCCTCTATTTTTATCGCATTCTTCATTATATTCCGAGCAAATTCCTCTTTTGAGGTGTTAAATATAACCCCTTCTTCCTCTATCTTTTTTATAAATACACCTAAAGTGAACGGCGCAAGGATCTCCTGCACATGTTTATCGTTATGGTTCTTTATATGCTTCTTTATGATAGCTTCGGCCGTTTTATTTGATTCAATATGAAATTTGCTGCCAAGGACTACGAGAGGATTAAATCCGTCGAGCTGGATAAGGTTAAAGAACCTTACTATATTATCTTCTTTAACAAGTGGATTGAAGAATATGTCGTTCCTTCTGTTCTGGTTGATATCCCTATAATTACCTCTGCCTTGGGAGAAATATGAAGGGATCAACTTGAAGCTGTTATAATCCCTTTCCATATCGCCGTGTTTTCTATAATAGAGGTAAATTATATGGTTGCCGATCTCTACGGGAAGTCCGCCTCTCATGGTATTATCTAAAAAAGTCTGCTTTGAATAAAGGTCGAAACTTTTGGATGAGCTATTGGTATCTATCATCGAGGTTATGTTGTTTATTTGGACCTTATTATCCTTTGCCTTCATCTCGATATAGGCTTTATTCATCATCTTCTCTTTTGCTTGATTAAGCAGGCTTACATTATCCATCTGACCCAATATCGAATATATCTCAAGAGTTGAGCCCCCTTTGATCTTGTTCTTATTGAAAGACATTGCGCTGGGGGTCAGCCCTTCGCCCAATTGTTTTTCCGGTACGGTGAAATTCTTGCTTTCGATGAACTGGGTGGGCAGGCAAAGGCTCGATGTTTCGCCAAAGACGATATCAGGATTGATTATGTATTTTGAAGCAACTTCCTTGCCTCCGTTCTTTGCGAAGGAAAGAAAGAAATTGCCTTTTTCAATATACTTTGTTTCTGATATATCTGCGGGCTTTACCTTTAGTTTGTAGAAAGGAGCATTGTTTTCCAGGTTCTCTACTATGCTCCATGCTTCAATGGTCTGGCTTATGTTCTTTAATAGATGATCTGAGAATCCTGAAGGAACGATAACAGGAAGGCCGTCAACGACCTCGATATTCCTAGCCTTTTTGGACTGATTTTCGATTATCAACTCTCTTGTGAAAGCAGGGAATCGCTCATTGGGGAGAGGAAAATATTTGACCGTTACCTTGATCTTCAAGTCCGTATTTTCTTCGATAAGTACAAGGTTTTCAGGGGATATCTTCATTTCGTTCTTATTATGCGCGGTCTGTAAAAAAGGCTCGTAATATTCACCGTCAACCTTTATGAAAGTCCTGAACCCTGTAATAGAAACGTTCCTATGGGCTTTATTCGCGGGAAGAAATTCCATGATCGCCCCGTCCTTGTCTTCTACTCCCATGGAGGCTATGCATTGTCCTCTGTTAGCGTAAAAGACCCACATCGGGGCGCCAAAAATCCCGGCTATCCCCGGGAAAAAGCTCGAGAATGTCGGCGCTGAATTATAGTTCTCTATAACGAATTTATTGTTCTCTGATATATAATATTTAGCTTTAGACATAAAGTTAAATTATACAATTTTTAGAAGAAATTACTAGTCCCCCCCCGGGGGGGTCAAATATAGGGGCAGGCTTATTCTACTGTTACGCTTTTTGCAAGGTTGCGAGGCTGGTCAACATGACAGCCGCGTTTTACAGCAATATGGTAGGCAAGAAGCTGTAATGGTACGACTGCAAGTATGGCAGATAAGGACTCCGGAGTGCCTGGAATGTAGATTATGTCGTCAGCTTTTCCAGCAACGCTTTGATCGCCTTCTGTGGCGATGGCTATAACAATGCCTCCGCGTGCTTTTACTTCCTCGATATTACCCATTATTTTGTCGAGTCTCCTACCTTTAAAGGCCAAAGCTATGACGGGCATGTTCTCGTCAATAAGCGCTATGGGGCCGTGCTTCATTTCTGCCGCGGGATACCCTTCAGCGTGGATATACGATACTTCCTTTAACTTGAGGGCGCCTTCCAGCGCCACAGGGAAACCTTCTCCTCTGCCAAGGTAGAGCGCATTGGTGCTTTTGTAATAGATATTACTTATGTCCTCTATGTGCTTTTCTTCCTGGAGTATTTTTTCCAGTTTTTGCGGTATCTTGATCAGGTCTGATATCCTCTTGTCCAGCTCTTCTTCCGTTAGGCTGCCTTTTAATGTCCCGAGCTTCAGCGCTAATAGGTATATTTCCGCGATTTGGGTCGTAAATGCCTTAGTTGAAGCAACTCCGATCTCCGGTCCGGCATGTGTATATATGACGCCATCCGATTCCCTTGCAATGGAGCTTCCGCGAACGTTCACTATGGATAGTATCTTAGCCCCTTTCGATTTGGCTTCCTGTATTGCTCCCAAAGTGTCCGCTGTTTCACCCGACTGTGATATAGCGACGATCAGAGTATTCTTATCGATCACGGGATTTCTGTACCTAAACTCCGCCGCATATTCAACTTCGGATGGTATTCTTGCCAACTTTTCTATCAGATATTCCCCGATAAGACCTGCATGCCAGGAAGTCCCGCATGCAGTGAATATGACCCTGTTCACCTCTTTAAGCTGATCGTCCGTTATCTTTAGTTCATCGAACCGTATTTCATCGTTCTTTATCCTGCTTGATATGGTATTTCGGATCACTATCGGCTGTTCGTGTATCTCCTTTAACATGAAATGGTTATAGCCGCCCTTTTCCGCTGATACAGGGTCCCACGAGACCAGGTTGACCTTCTTTTTGATCTTCTTTCCGTCTAAGTCCATTATTTCCACGCTTTTCTTTTTTACCGAGGCTATCTCCAGGTCATTCAGATATATCACTTTTCCGGTGTATTTGATTATTGCCGGGGTATCCGAAGCTATGAAGGTTTCATCATCTCCTATCCCTATAATAAGGGGGCTCCCTTTTTTAGCTACAACGATCTTGTTCGGCTCGGTTTTATGAAGAACTGCTATAGCAAAGGATCCTTCCACTTCCCGCAGAGCTTTTCTTACTGCCTCTTCGAGGCTTCCGTTCATATGTTTTTCTATGAGATGAGAAAGGACCTCAGTATCCGTAACGGACCTAAAGTTATGTCCTTCATCGGCAAGCTTGTGCCTTAATTCTATATAATTTTCGATTATGCCGTTGTGTATTACGGCTATTTCTTCTTTGCAGTCCATGTGAGGGTGGCTGTTCTCTGTGGACGGCTTGCCGTGTGTTGCCCATCTTGTATGAGCGATACCTATTGTTCCCTCAATAGGATTTTTCTCGACTATGTTTTCCAGATCTGCGACTTTTCCTGCGCATTTTCTGAGGAGGATAGATCCGTTCTT
>JBHPDX010000040.1:0-11090 GCA_042577445.1 Candidatus Margulisiibacteriota bacterium
CCGGGAAGGATAATCGGCCTCTGCGGCTGCATCGCTGAGAAGGACAAAAATGATATTTTCAGGAAGATCCCTTTTGTCGATTTCGTTGTCGGTCCGGGACAGGAAGGGAATATCATGGGCCTTATCAATAAAGTTAAAAAAGGCGATCAGAAGCTGGTCTCTACCGGCGAGTTATGCGGCGATTATCCCTTTAAGACCATAAAAAGAGAGAAGTCTACTACTGCTTATATCCGCATCATGGTCGGCTGTGATAATTATTGCTCATATTGTATCGTTCCATATGTTAGAGGGCGCGAAATTAGTCGCTTGAAAGAAGATATACTGGAAGAAATAAACGATCTTGATAAGAAAACCTATAAAGAGGTGGTTTTGCTCGGACAGAACGTCAATTCCTACGGCAAGGGAACGGATCATATGTTCCCGCAGCTGCTTAAAGATGTCAGTGGGCTTAAAGGGGTCGAAAGGATAAGGTTCTTCACTTCCCATCCAAGAGATATGTCTGATGAGATCATTGACGCGGTCAAGGAACTCCCAAAAGCATGTGAATTCTTCCATTTACCGCTCCAGTCAGGCGACGATGTTATCTTAAAGAGGATGAACAGGGGGTATACTTCGGATCATTACAGGAAACTCGTCGATAGGATCAGGAAAAAGATCCCTCATGCGGCAATAACTTCGGATGTGGTTGCCGGATTTCCGGGGGAGACCGAAGAACAGTTCGAAAATACCTTAAAATTGATAAGTGAGCTTGAACTCGACCTAGTCAACACTTTTGCCTACTCCATTCGGCAGGGGTCAGCGGCGGCAAAAATGGAAGGTCAGCTTCCCAAGGATGTAATAAAAGACAGGCTGCAAAGGCTGATGAAAGTCGTTGAAGCGACGGTCCTTAAGCGCAACAATGCTTTGGTCGGAACGGCCCAGGAAGTACTGGTCGACTGCAAGACAAGGACGGGACTTTCGGGAAGGACAAGAGGGAATAAGATCGTTCTCTTTGAGGGGCCTCAAAAATTGATCGGTAAACTGGTAAATATGAAAATAACCGGCGCGAAAGCATGGGTTTTGCATGGGCTTGTTGATTAAGAACCTGCGACTGAACGTCGCGGTTCCAAAATAAACTAATACAGGCAAGTGCGTTTTGGAGCCGAGGCGTTTAGCCTCAGGCTCTTAGTGAACGCAAAGAAGAGCCGACCTGCCTGCCGGTAGGCAGGGGCGTTCATCCTCAGGCTCTTGGTTGCCGCTTCTTGAACTCCCCACATGAAATTGATATAATCATCTCGCTTCCGATCTCTAGCTTTTAAAGGGGGAAATTGCGTGGCAAACAGTGAAATGAAGATATTTTCAGGGACCGCACACCCGGAATTATCCGAGAATATAGCCAAATATATAGGCAAGGGCCTGTCGAAAATAAACATTTCCAGGTTCTCGGGCGGGGAGATATATACCAGGATACTCGAGAATGTGCGCGGTGCGTCCACCTATGTGATACAGACATGCAGCGAGAATGTGAATCAGGATCTTATGGAATTGTTCCTGATCATAGATGCCTTGAAACGCGCATCAGCCAAAAGCATCACCGCAGTAATACCGCACTTTGGTTATGCCAGGCAGGATAAGAAATCGGCGTCAAGAGAGCCGATCTCCGCGAAGCTCATAGCCAACCTGTTAACGACCGCCGGAATAGACAGGATAATCACGATGGATGTTCACGCGGACCAGATACAGGGATTTTTTGATGTTCCGATGGATCATCTTACGGCGATGCCGCTTTTTGAGGAATACCTTAAGAACAAAAAGATCAAAGATCCTATTGTAGTTGCGCCTGATACCGGCCGCGCGAAAACGGCGAAAAAACTCAGCGACAGGCTCGGCACGAACCTTGCAATACTGCATAAGACGCGGCCCGAGCATCAGAAGGCCGAAATAATGCATATAGTCGGGGACGTGAAGGGGAAAAGCCCCGTAATCGTTGATGATATGGTGGATACCGCCGGTACTGCCACACACGGAGTTGATATCCTTCGGAAGAACGGGTGTATCGATGAGATATATTTCGTGTCAACTCACGGGATACTTTCCGGCAAAGCTGTGGAAAGAATGAATAATGCAAAGTTCAAAGAGGTCGTTGTTACAGACTCCCTGCCCACGGCGAATAAGAAGATAAAAGGGCTTCAGGTGGTCTCGGTAGCACCGTTGTTCGGTGAAGCAATAAAAAGGAATTATGAGAACTTATCCATAAGTTCTTTATTTGATTAATATGTCTAAAAATGTCGTAAATATAGGAATAATAGGTCTGGGGACCGTTGGCTCAGCAGTAGCCTCCATCCTTCGAAGGAATTCCCGCATCATACAAGAAAAAGCGGGCGTATCCATTGTTGTAAGAAAAGCTGCTGATATCCGTTCTTCACGCAGAAAGATCTTCGGTGTGGATGTCGTCTCGGATGCTTCTAAGGTCATCAGGGATCCTAAGATCAGTATTATAGTTGAAGCTATCGGGGGCATCTTTCCCGCGAAAAAGTATATCCTTGAAGCGATCAAGAATAAAAAACATGTCGTGACATCGAATAAAGAGGTGATCGCAAAGCACGGAGAAGAGATATTTAAGGCGGCCGCAAAGAATAAAGTAAGCGTTCTTTTTGAAGGCGCTGTCGGCGGCGGCATCCCCATAATCAGATCAATTAAGGAAAGCCTTGCGGCCAATAAAATAAGCGAGATATACGGGATAGTTAACGGGACAACGAATTATATCCTGGATAAAATGACACAGGAAGGAAGCAGCTTTAATGAGGCGCTTGCAGAAGCCCAGAAAAAGGGGTTCGCCGAAGCCGATCCCTCCATTGATGTTGACGGCAGCGATGCGGCTTACAAGGCATCTATCCTGGCGAGTGTGGCGACAGATTCTTACATAAACCCTTCGAAGGTATACAGGGAAGGCATTTCCAAGGTCTCACAGGAAGACATAGATTACGCAAGGGGAGCAGGTTATGTAATAAAGCTTCTTGCCGTGATAAAGCTGTCTTCCGGCGGCGAAGTGGATGTAAGGGTGCACCCGACACTTATTTCGAAGAACCATCCTCTGGCAAATGTATCGGAAAATAATAATGCGATCTATGTTAAGGGCGATGTTGTCGGTAAGGTCATGTTCTACGGGCCCGGCGCTGGCGGGCTGCCTACCGCTTCTTCGGTGATATCCGATATCATAGAGATATCCAGAGGAGGGGCCGGAAAGCATTCATTTAACCTTAAGAAGGCAAAAGCAAAGAATATAGTAGACATAAAGAGCCGCTATTACATAAGACTTGAAGCTCCGGACAGGGCAGGCGTGCTTTCCGGGATATCGGGAGTGTTCGCCAAAGAAAAGGTCAGCATTCAGACTGTAGTGCAGAAAGAGAACGTAAAGGATACAGCGCAGATCGTTATTATCCTGCATGAAAATGTGGAAAAAAGCATTCAAAAAGCGTTAAAAAAGATCGCTTTGCTCCCTATGGTAAAAAAGATCAGCAATGTGATAAGGGTGGGGTTGGACTAAGAGGTCTTCTTATTTCTTCTTTTCTCTTCTTTTTCTCATGGCTCTGTCTGCAAGAGCGTATACTTCACCCATAAGGAAGGGTTTTCTCAGGTATTCCATGGCGCCGAGTGTTATGGCGTTCGCGAACGATTCTTCGGAAGCATAAGCCGTGACTATTATCACTTCTACGGATGTGTCAGCCTTTTTGATGCCTTTCAGCACTTCTATGCCGTCCATTTCGGGCATCCTTAGGTCAACGAACGCGATATCATACTTATTGTTCTTTACGGATTCTATAGCCTCTTTCCCGCTGGTAAAACCCGCAACATCGTAGTCTTTTATCCTTAATATTTCCTTAAATGACTCGATCACCGAGGTCTGGTCATCAATTATTATTACTTTTGCTTTTTCTGCCATGATCAATCCTCCAATCAACTGTTGGATATTCTATCAGAAACCCGGTTTAGTTTCAATATTTAATTGCCGAATCGTTTGCGTGTCCTATGGTTTTCATATATAATTTACGGCATGTCGAGAAGGATATTTTTCATATTATTGGTCCTGTTATTGATAGGCTGGATGGCTTTAGCCGCTTTCTCTGAAACAAAAACGCGGGTCGTTAAATTTAAGGTCAGGATCTTCGATAAGGATATAGGGCTGCTCATAAACAATAAAGAGGTCGAGGGGGACTGGGATTTTTCATATTCGATAAAGCCGCAGCAGGATATCAACACCGGATCATTCAAAGAAGGGCCTGTGATCGGATATATTGCTGATATTATAGGGGGTACGATAACGCTGCCTACGGTCCATCCTGTACTTGCCGACAGCTTAAAGAATGACACCAGTTTTAAGGTTGATTATATAAACAAAAAAGAAGGCGAAAAGGACGACCAGACCTTCCGGAAGAGCAAGATACTCACCGTAAGGTTGGTCAAAAATAAAAACGGGGACTCCACGGCCGTATATACTTTCCGTGCGGGTTCGGTGATGTAATATGAACACTTCAAAGATCTTTCTAGGTTTATTTATTTGCCTGTTTTTTTCTCAGCTTGTTTACTGTGCCGGCGATATCGTTTCGCGGGTTTACCTTAACGATGAAGTCCTTGCCGATGCTCAAGAGATCGTGCTGTTCGCAAAGGTAAGGCCTGTCCAGGTGAGCCCTCTTGGGCTAGTTGTAAAAGGAAGATCCTTTGATCTGTTCGGGAAAATGGTTTTTGACGGTGATCAGAAGATCTTGGACGAAAAAATAAACAAAAAAGAGCGGTTTGATGTTACATATAAGACCATTGATGGCGACAGTGAGGAATCTCTTACTTTTTCCGGCTGTCTTATGGACGGCAAGTACGGCGAGGGCGGCCTTGTTGTATATAGATTTTTGGCAACGGACATTCGCTAATAATTATTTGCTTTCCACCGGCCTTTTAGTGTAAAATTCCTTGTTTTCGTCTTTTGATGCGGCGGCGTAGCTCAGCTGGTTAGAGCATACGGCTCATACCCGTAGTGTCGGTGGTTCGAGTCCACCCGCCGCCATTTAATAAAATGGAAAAGGAGATTAATATGACAGAAGAAATATCCCATGATGACAGGGTCCTGACGGGGGCGGCTTATGCCGTAGGTGTCCCGGCAATATACATAATAATGACAGAAAAAAGGAACGACCCTTTTGTCGGCGCACACGGCGTTCAGGCGTTGTTCTATTGGGTCGCGATCATGGTATTGTGGGTGGGTGTACGCGTGCTGCTCGGCTTTTTTGATTCGATAGGGATATATTTTGCGCTGCTCGACTCACTATCCTCGATAGCTATTTTCGTGTTGTGGGTTTACGCGCTTTACTCTGGTTTTCGCGCTTATATGGGCGAGACCTTTGATATTCCTATCATAAGCGGTATAGCCAAGAAGAATTTTTAGTCTTCTGTTTTAACCTTCATCTTTTTTTGCGTCAGCCCCTCTTATTTTATGGTCCAGATGGGCCGCGTAAAGTTCAATGCCAAGCTTTTCCCGGAAATGATCAAGCAAATAAAGAAGTGTCGTTGAATCCGCTCCACCGGAAATGCCGATAAGCACCCTGTCCCCGCGGGATATCATATTATTATCTTTTATTGTACGTAAAAAAGTTTTTTTAACCATGGCGGGCTATTATATAACAATGAAGGTTAAAACAGAAGACTAAAAATTCTTCTTGGCTATACCGCTTATGATAGGAATATCAAAGGTCTCGCCCATATAAGCGCGAAAACCAGAGTAAAGCGCGTAAACCCACAACACGAAAATAGCTATCGAGGATAGTGAGTCGAGCAGCGCAAAATATATCCCTATCGAATCAAAAAAGCCGAGCAGCACGCGTACACCCACCCACAATACCATGATCGCGACCCAATAGAACAACGCCTGAACGCCGTGTGCGCCGACAAAAGGGTCGTTCCTTTTTTCTGTCATTATTATGTATATTGCCGGGACACCTACGGCATAAGCCGCCCCCGTCAGGACCCTGTCATCATGGGATATTTCTTCTGTCATATTAATCTCCTTTTCCATTTTATTAAATGGCGGCGGGTGGACTCGAACCACCGACACTACGGGTATGAGCCGTATGCTCTAACCAGCTGAGCTACGCCGCCGCATCAAAAGACGAAAACAAGGAATTTTACACTAAAAGGCCGGTGGAAAGCAAATAATTATTAGCGAATGTCCGTTGCCAAAAATCTATATACAACAAGGCCGCCCTCGCCGTACTTGCCGTCCATAAGACAGCCGGAAAAAGTAAGAGATTCCTCACTGTCGCCATCAATGGTCTTATATGTAACATCAAACCGCTCTTTTTTGTTTATTTTTTCGTCCAAGATCTTCTGATCACCGTCAAAAACCATTTTCCCGAACAGATCAAAGGATCTTCCTTTTACAACTAGCCCAAGAGGGCTCACCTGGACAGGCCTTACCTTTGCGAACAGCACGATCTCTTGAGCATCGGCAAGGACTTCATCGTTAAGGTAAACCCGCGAAACGATATCGCCGGCACAGTAAACAAGCTGAGAAAAAAACAGGCAAATAAATAAACCTAGAAAGATCTTTGAAGTGTTCATATTACATCACCGAACCCGCACGGAAAGTATATACGGCCGTGGAGTCCCCGTTTTTATTTTTGACCAACCTTACGGTGAGTATCTTGCTCTTCCGGAAGGTCTGGTCGTCCTTTTCGCCTTCTTTTTTGTTTATATAATCAACCTTAAAACTGGTGTCATTCTTTAAGCTGTCGGCAAGTACAGGATGGACCGTAGGCAGCGTTATCGTACCCCCTATAATATCAGCAATATATCCGATCACAGGCCCTTCTTTGAATGATCCGGTGTTGATATCCTGCTGCGGCTTTATCGAATATGAAAAATCCCAGTCCCCCTCGACCTCTTTATTGTTTATGAGCAGCCCTATATCCTTATCGAAGATCCTGACCTTAAATTTAACGACCCGCGTTTTTGTTTCAGAGAAAGCGGCTAAAGCCATCCAGCCTATCAATAACAGGACCAATAATATGAAAAATATCCTTCTCGACATGCCGTAAATTATATATGAAAACCATAGGACACGCAAACGATTCGGCAATTAAATATTGAAACTAAACCGGGTTTCTGATAGAATATCCAACAGTTGATTGGAGGATTGATCATGGCAGAAAAAGCAAAAGTAATAATAATTGATGACCAGACCTCGGTGATCGAGTCATTTAAGGAAATATTAAGGATAAAAGACTACGATGTTGCGGGTTTTACCAGCGGGAAAGAGGCTATAGAATCCGTAAAGAACAATAAGTATGATATCGCGTTCGTTGACCTAAGGATGCCCGAAATGGACGGCATAGAAGTGCTGAAAGGCATCAAAAAGGCTGACACATCCGTAGAAGTGATAATAGTCACGGCTTATGCTTCCGAAGAATCGTTCGCGAACGCCATAACACTCGGCGCCATGGAATACCTGAGAAAACCCTTCCTTATGGGTGAAGTATACGCTCTTGCAGACAGAGCCATGAGAAAAAGAAGAGAAAAGAAGAAATAAGAAGACCTCTTAGTCCAACCCCACCCTTATCACATTGCTGATCTTTTTTACCATAGGGAGCAAAGCGATCTTTTTTAACGCTTTTTGAATGCTTTTTTCCACATTTTCATGCAGGATAATAACGATCTGCGCTGTATCCTTTACGTTCTCTTTCTGCACTACAGTCTGAATGCTGACCTTTTCTTTGGCGAACACTCCCGATATCCCGGAAAGCACGCCTGCCCTGTCCGGAGCTTCAAGTCTTATGTAATAGCGGCTCTTTATGTCTACTATATTCTTTGCTTTTGCCTTCTTAAGGTTAAATGAATGCTTTCCGGCCCCTCCTCTGGATATCTCTATGATATCGGATATCACCGAAGAAGCGGTAGGCAGCCCGCCAGCGCCGGGCCCGTAGAACATGACCTTACCGACAACATCGCCCTTAACATAGATCGCATTATTATTTTCCGATACATTTGCCAGAGGATGGTTCTTCGAAATAAGTGTCGGGTGCACCCTTACATCCACTTCGCCGCCGGAAGACAGCTTTATCACGGCAAGAAGCTTTATTACATAACCTGCTCCCCTTGCGTAATCTATGTCTTCCTGTGAGACCTTGGAAATGCCTTCCCTGTATACCTTCGAAGGGTTTATGTAAGAATCTGTCGCCACACTCGCCAGGATAGATGCCTTGTAAGCCGCATCGCTGCCGTCAACATCAATGGAGGGATCGGCTTCGGCGAACCCCTTTTTCTGGGCTTCTGCAAGCGCCTCATTAAAGCTGCTTCCTTCCTGTGTCATTTTATCCAGGATATAATTCGTTGTCCCGTTAACTATCCCGTATATCTCGCTTATTTTATTGGCCGCAAGGCTTTCCTTAATTGATCTGATTATGGGGATGCCGCCGCCGACAGCGCCTTCAAAAAGAACGCTTACTTTATTCTTTGCGGCCGCCTTAAATATCTCTTCTCCGTGCTTTGCGATCACCTCTTTATTCGATGTCACGACATGTTTTTTATTCTTGATCGCTTCAAGGATATACTTTTTCGCGGGAAAGATGCCCCCGATAGCTTCAACTATAATACTGATCTTAGGATCCCTGATGACCTTAGAAGCATCCGAGACGACATCCACACCGAAGATCTTTCTGCGTGAAGAACGGATATCAGCAGCTTTTCTTACAACAATGGATACGCCCGCTTTTTCTTGTATGATGCGGGAATTCCTTCGAAGGATGGAGGCTACTGCTGAGCCAACGGTCCCCAGACCTATTATTCCTATATTTACGACATTTTTAGACATATTAATCAAATAAAGAACTTATGGATAAGTTCTCATAATTCCTTTTTATTGCTTCACCGAACAACGGTGCTACCGAGACCACCTGAAGCCCTTTTATCTTCTTATTCGCCGTGGGCAGGGAGTCTGTAACAACGACCTCTTTGAACTTTGCATTATTCATTCTTTCCACAGCTTTGCCGGAAAGTATCCCGTGAGTTGACACGAAATATATCTCATCGATACACCCGTTCTTCCGAAGGATATCAACTCCGTGTGTGGCAGTACCGGCGGTATCCACCATATCATCAACGATTACGGGGCTTTTCCCCTTCACGTCCCCGACTATATGCATTATTTCGGCCTTCTGATGCTCGGGCCGCGTCTTATGCAGTATTGCAAGGTTCGTGCCGAGCCTGTCGCTGAGTTTTTTCGCCGTTTTCGCGCGGCCGGTATCAGGCGCAACTACAATAGGATCTTTGATCTTTTTGTTCTTAAGGTATTCCTCAAAAAGCGGCATCGCCGTAAGATGATCCATCGGAACATCAAAAAATCCCTGTATCTGGTCCGCGTGAACATCCATCGTGATTATCCTGTCTATTCCGGCGGTCGTTAACAGGTTGGCTATGAGCTTCGCGGAGATCGGCTCTCTTGACGCCGATTTCTTATCCTGCCTGGCATAACCAAAGTGCGGTATTACTGCGGTGATGCTTTTGGCTGATGCGCGTTTCAAGGCATCTATGATCAGGAACAATTCCATAAGATCCTGATTCACATTCTCGCTGCATGTCTGTATCACATAGGTGGACGCACCGCGCACATTCTCGAGTATCCTGGTATATATCTCCCCGCCCGAGAACCTGGAAATGTTTATTTTCGACAGGCCCTTGCCTATATATTTGGCTATATTCTCGGATAATTCCGGGTGTGCGGTCCCTGAAAATATCTTCATTTCACTGTTTGCCACGCAATTTCCCCCTTTAAAAGCTAGAGATCGGAAGCGAGATGATTATATCAATTTCATGTGGGGAGTTCAAGAAGCGGCAACCAAGAGCCTGAGGATGAACGCCCCTGCCTACCGGCAGGCAGGTCGGCTCTTCTTTGCGTTCACTAAGAGCCTGAGGCTAAACGCCTCGGCTCCAAAACGCACTTGCCTGTATTAGTTTATTTTGGAACCGCGACGTTCAGTCGCAGGTTCTTAATCAACAAGCCCATGCAAAACCCATGCTTTCGCGCCGGTTATTTTCATATTTACCAGTTTACCGATCAATTTTTGAGGCCCCTCAAAGAGAACGATCTTATTCCCTCTTGTCCTTCCCGAAAGTCCCGTCCTTGTCTTGCAGTCGACCAGTACTTCCTGGGCCGTTCCGACCAAAGCATTGTTGCGCTTAAGGACCGTCGCTTCAACGACTTTCATCAGCCTTTGCAGCCTGTCTTTTATTACATCCTTGGGAAGCTGACCTTCCATTTTTGCCGCCGCTGACCCCTGCCGAATGGAGTAGGCAAAAGTGTTGACTAGGTCGAGTTCAAGCTCACTTATCAATTTTAAGGTATTTTCGAACTGTTCTTCGGTCTCCCCCGGAAATCCGGCAACCACATCCGAAGTTATTGCCGCATGAGGGATCTTTTTCCTGATCCTATCGACGAGTTTCCTGTAATGATCCGAAGTATACCCCCTGTTCATCCTCTTTAAGATAACATCGTCGCCTGACTGGAGCGGTAAATGGAAGAATTCACATGCTTTTGGGAGTTCCTTGACCGCGTCAATGATCTCATCAGACATATCTCTTGGATGGGAAGTGAAGAACCTTATCCTTTCGACCCCTTTAAGCCCACTGACATCTTTAAGCAGCTGCGGGAACATATGATCCGTTCCCTTGCCGTAGGAATTGACGTTCTGTCCGAGCAAAACCACCTCTTTATAGGTTTTCTTATCAAGATCGTTTATTTCTTCCAGTATATCTTCTTTCAAGCGACTAATTTCGCGCCCTCTAACATATGGAACGATACAATATGAGCAATAATTATCACAGCCGACCATGATGCGGATATAAGCAGTAGTAGACTTCTCTCTTTTTATGGTCTTAAAGGGATAATCGCCGCATAACTCGCCGGTAGAGACCAGCTTGTGCTCGCCTTTTTTAACTTTATTGATAAGGCCCATGATATTCCCTTCCTGTCCCGGACCGACAACGAAATCGACAAAAGGGATCTTCCTGAAAATATCATTTTTGTCCTTCTCAGCGATGCAGCCGCAGAGGCCGATTATCCTTCCCGG
>JBHPDX010000041.1:0-10836 GCA_042577445.1 Candidatus Margulisiibacteriota bacterium
CTTGATGAAAGCGAGACCAGTGATATTTCCTCAAAACCTGTATTTTTAAGAAGGTCTTCGGCATATTTTATCAATATTTTTTTATCTTTCTGCCTGACAGGGCCTGTAACGTATCTTGCCTGGCAGAACCTGCAATTTCGCGGGCATCCCCGCATTATTTCCAGGACCGCGCGGTTGTGGACGATATCAAGAAAAGGGATTATAGGTGCGGTGGGATAGGGGACTTTATTAACATCCTTAATTACGCCTTTTTTAACAGGGGTTTCTCCAAAGAGAGGAACATATACGCTGTCTATTTTGCTCAATGCTTCCAGTTTTTCTTTTCGCGTCGAATTCTTTTTCTTGATCAGAGTATTGGCGATCTCTAATATACTTTCCTCCGCCTCTCCGACGACAACAAAGTCCAAGAATTCGGCAAGCGGGGTAGGGTTGAAGGAATTCGGCCCTCCGGCAAAGATCAGTGGGTGTCCATCCCCTCTTTCGCTTGATCTTAAAGGGATACCGGCCATGTCAAGCATATTCAATATATTAGTATATGTAAGCTCGTGCTGGATGGAAAAGCCGAGTATATCAAATTCAGCGATCGGTTTTTTTGATTCCAATGAGAAGAGCGGAAGCTTAAGCTCCCTTAATTTTGCTTCCATGTCGGATGACGGGGCATACGTGCGTTCGGCGGCAATATTCGACTTTTCATTTAATATTGAATACAGTATCTGGACACCTAAGTTCGACATGCCGATCTCGTAGGTGTCCGGAAAAGCAAGAACGACTTTCAAATCCATCTTTGACAGGTCTTTATGGACAGAATGAAGTTCGTTGCCCAGATATCTGGACGGTTTTGATATATTAGGGAAAACTTTTTTTTCTAAAATATCTTTCATGAAGTTATTTTGCGACTATGTTCACTAGTCTTTTGGGGATATAAATGATCTTCACTATTTGTTTGCCTTCCAGAAACTTTTTGACCTTTTCGCTCGCCTGAGCCAGCTCTTTTATCTTTTTTTCGCTTTCGCCTGCGCTTACTTTTATCGTATCCCTCAGTTTTCCGCTTACCTGTATCGGGATCGTCAATTCCTCTTCAACAATAAGCTTCGGATCAAAACTTGGCCAGCTCTGTTTATGTATACTTGGTTTTTCGCCGATCTTTTCCCACAGCTCTTCCGTTATGTGCGGCGCGAACGGGGCTAGGATCAAAAGGAAATTCTTTGCCAGATCTTTTGATAAGAATTCGATCGGCCCGCATTCGTTCACAAATATCATCATCGCGCTTATCGCTGTGTTAAATCTCAGACCCTCGATATCTTCCCCGACCTTCTTGATCGTCTTATGCATGAGCGCATCTGTATTCTTCGGAAGTTCTTTGTTTTCGATATTTTTTTCATAAAGGTTCGATACCTTATCAAGGAATCTTCGGATGCCCAATATTCCCTGCATTGACCATGGCTTTGCGGCCTCCAGCGGGCCCATGAACATTTCGTACATCCTGAAAGCATCCGCTCCGTGTTTTGCTATTACTTCATCGGGATTGACGACATTGCCTAAAGATTTGCTCATTTTCTGTCCGTCTTCTGCGAGGATCAACCCCTGGTTCGTCAGCTTCTGGAACGGTTCGTCATTCGGCACTAATTTTATGTCATACAAAAATTTGTACCAGAACCTTGAATATAAAAGATGCAGCACAGCGTGTTCCGCTCCGCCGATGTAATGATCGACGGGCATCCAGTATTTAATTTTTTCCTTGTCAGCAAGCGCTTTATTGTTCTTCGGATCGATATACCTCAAGAAATACCAGTTGGAGCCTGCCCATTGCGGCATTGTGTTCGTTTCTCTTTCAGCCGGAGCATTGCATTTCGGGCATTTTGTCTTTACCCATTTTTCAATATTCGCCAGAGGGGATTCGCCGGTCCCTGTCGGTTCGTATTTTTTTACTTCCGGCAGTTTCAGCGGTAATTCACTTTCCGGTAGCGCAACAACGCCGCATTTTTTGCAGTGAACGACGGGGATCGGCTCTCCCCAATATCTTTGCCTGGAAAATACCCAATCGCGAAGTTTGTAATTTATAGTTTTCTTTCCCTGCTTTTTCTTTTCAAGGTCGGCGGTTATCTTTTCTTTGAAATCGGCCGTTTTAAGCCCGTTATATTTTCCGGAGTTGACCGCAATACCATCCTCGACGTACGCTTCCTTTAATTCATGGGGCCCGCCTGTCGGCGAGACAAGCTTGCCATCCTTTGAAACCACTTGTATTATCGGCAGTTTGAACTTCGTTGCGAACTCAAAATCCCTTTCGTCATGCGCGGGGACGGACATTATCGCGCCGGTCCCGTAAGTCAACAGCACGTAATCGGATATCCAGACCGGGATCTTCTCATTATTTACCGGATTAATGGCGTAAGCGCCGGTGAACACTCCGCTCTTTGATTTCAATAAATGCTCTCTTTCAAGATCGCTTTTCTGGCGCGCCTTTTCTATATATTCCTGCACTTCATCAGCATGCTCTTCGGTCGTGATCTCAAGCACCATCGGATGCTCCGGCGCCAGTACCATGTATGTAGCGCCGAACAGCGTGTCCGGCCTTGTAGTGAATACTCTTATCACTTCTTTGAAGCCGTCGACCTTGAAGTCGACTTCCGCGCCGATGCTTTTCCCGATCCAGTTCCTCTGCATTATCTTTATGGCTTCCGGCCAGTCCAGCTTTTCCAGGTCGTCAAGCAGCCTGTCGGCGTAAGCGGTTATCTTTAGCATCCACTGACGGATATCCTTTTTTGTTATTTCGCTGCTGCATCTGTGGCACTTCCCGTCGCTGACCTCTTCATTTGCCAATCCCGTCTTGCAGGAAGGGCACCAGTTGATCGGAACGGTCGCTTCGTAAGCCAATCCTTTTTCAAATAACTTCAAGAATATCCACTGCGTCCACTTAAAATATCCCGGGTCAGTAGTATCTATCTCCCTGTCCCAGTCATAAGAGAACCCGATGCTTTTTATCTGCCGTTTAAAATTGGAAATATTCTGTTCCGTGCAGGTCTTTGGATGGGTCCCTGTTTTTATCGCGTAGTTCTCCGCGGGGAGCCCGAACGCGTCCCAGCCCATCGGATGGAGCACGTTGAACCCTTTCATCCTTTTATATCTTGAGAGGATGTCGGATGCGGTATAGCCTTCGGGATGCCCCACATGCAGACCAGCCCCGGAAGGATAAGGGAACATGTCCAGGCAGTAAAATCTTTTCTTTTTGGGATACGCATTATCCTCGGCGCATTTATAGGTCTTGTTCTTGTCCCAAAAATCCTGCCACTTTTTTTCTACACCCAGTAATCTGTATTCTTTGTTCATTTTGCCCACCGATCGGTTCATTTTAGCAAAAAGATATGTTATACTCAAACAAGAACTGATCTTTAGGATAGGGGAAATCTTGAAGAAATATATAAACTATTTACGGCACGTTAACATCTACTTTTTCTTCTCTTTTGTTTTAATTCAGGCACATCTTTTTATTTTCGTTTTTATCCCTTTTATATTCAAGAACCAGCTTGGTTCGTGGAATGCCGTGCGGCATCTTTCCCTTGCCTGGTTCAGCAAAACCTATCTCTTCCCGGCCTTTACCGGCTGGAACCCTTTTATTTTTGCGGGCTATCCGCAGGGAACTTTCATTCCTCCTCTTTATGATTATGCCGTGGGCCTTTTCGGTCTTATTTTCGGCCTGGCTTTGTCATATAAGCTGTTGACCGCGGCATCGCTTTTTGTGCTCCCGATGTCGATGTATTATCTTCCAAAAAAATTCGTTTTCTCATCGAGAGAGTCATCTTTGATAATGCTTCTGATGATGGTCCCGGTAATGGCGCTCACCGTTTCGGTCGGGGGAGACCCAAGTTCAGTTATTTTTGACAAGCTCGGGCTGAGCACTTTCGCTCTTCCGCTCCTTTTCTTCTTTATCGGCAAGCTCCAGGATGACCGCTCCCGGAAAAACCTTTTAATGCTGGTCTTTATGCTCTCCGCAATAATTCTGACGAACCATGTCATCGCTTTTATAGCGATACTTGCCATGCTGGTAAAGGAGATAGTGGAATTCAAGAACTACGAGACCGTTTATCTTACGAGGATCCTGGTGTTCTCCCTGCTTATCTGCGGTTCCTGGATAATTCCCGCTATAGCTTATTTTAAATATTGCGCGGGAGACCTTGTAAGCTTGAACATCCCGTATTCAATACCGGTATCTCTTTTCGTGCTTATTGTGGCGGGGGCGGGGCTTGTTATAGAAGAAAAAGAGGAAAAGATATTATTCCATCCGGCGATAGTCCTGATCCTGCTTTTTGCCGTGCTCTCGCTTACCGATATGGGCCTGCTTGGCAGCCGTTTCCAGTTCACATTTTACTTTTTAATAATGTCCATGATGCTTGTCTATAAACTTATGTATAACCGGCTGAATGGTTTTCTCAGGTGGGGGTTTGTCCTGCTTCTATTCGTTCTTTTAGGGGTCTACATCAACGGCAATATCTACAATTCCGGAGAGTTATCTTCTTCAGGCAAACCCGGCAAAGTAGATCATAAAAAGGTCAATATAGGCGAAATGGGCACCAGATCCATCATGTTCAACGGTGAAAAAATACCGGTCGAGATCGGCGGGAAGTACGGCAGGTACCGTGTGGACAGGACCAAGCCGGTCGAACTTGTATATTCCCGTCCGCAGACCGTGGAGAAGAAGGTTTGGGATGTAAGGGTCGAAGAGTGGTTTAAGCGCAAAGGGAAAAGGATCCTGGTCAAAGGGAAAAATATTCCCCAGACCGTTGCAGCAGGGTCCGACAGCGTAAAAGTGCTTGAGCAGAACAAGCAGGGGACATATATAAAATTAAAGGTCAACAGCCGAAAAGAGGTCCCGATACTTGTAAAGACCACTTATTTCCCCAGATGGAAGGCATATGTGGGAGGGAAAAGGGTAAAGGTATACGAAGCGTCGCCTTATTTGATGCTGGTTTACGGGAAAGGAGTAGTGGAACTTAAATATGGCAAGCGACTGGCTGATTATCTGGGTTGGCTCGTCTCTATTTTTGGGATCGCTTATCTGTACGTGTTTTACAAAAAGATAAGGATCAGGCTTTTCAAGAAAAAGACTTCATAAATAATCCTTCAAAAACCTGAAATTTTCCATGATTTCCGGCGAAAATCAATTGTATTGGATATCTATATGAGCTATAATTTACATACTATATTGTATATTACGTGGAGCTGAAGAGGCTCTGCGTTGTTTTTTTTGCTTAATTATAGGAGCCTGACTTTGAGTATTAACAGAGTTAAAATTCAAAGCGTTTTTCAAAAAGCGGTACTTTTTGTATTAGTATGCCTCTTTATTCTTATGTTCTCTTCCGCTACTTATGCGCTTACTGACGTATACGTATCCGACAGCACCGGAAATGATGCCACAGGTACAGGTGCAGTGGGTGCGCCGTTCAAAACAATAGTAAAAGGATTAAGTAGTGCGGAGGCGGGTGGTACTGTTCATCTGTTCACCGGGCTTTATCAGGGTACAGGGAACAAGAATATAACCTGGCCGGATCTAGAAGGGATAACCCTTAGATCTTCTACTGAAACTTCCGTTTGCACCATCGATGCACAGGATACAGGGCGGATCATAAGCGTAGAATCCACAGTGCAGCTGACGATCGAAGGTATTACTTTGACCAGAGGTTATATCGCCGGCGTTGGTGGCGGCGTGTATCTTCCCGCAGGTTCAACATTAAACTTGGAAAGAACTAAATTTATTTCAAATGAGTCGAACACTTATGGAAGCGCGGTTTATTCAGAAGGCTCGACCGTTTACGCTGTGGACAGCGCATTTATCAGCAATGAAGGGGTAGCATACCATGGCACATGGACGGTGAGCAATTGTGCGTTCAGCGGAAATATTGTTGGTGTTGCGTATGGTGCTAGCGAGTCAGATCCGATCTATTGGTATGCAAAGGACAGTACATTTATTAATAATAGCTCGAATGATGGCCCAGTATTCAACAGGATGACAGGAGTGGTCACAAATTGTGTTTTTGATGGAAATTATGGTGCTTCGGGTGGTGGAGTTGCCCAAACAAGCTGGTTCGATGCATATAAGTGCATCTTTAGAAATAACAGCACAGGCGGTAACGGAGGAGTTATAAATTATACCGCTTTTGGTGATAAATGGTTAAATGCAGAGAACTGTCTTTTTATTAACAATAGCGCCGGCGGCAGCGGCGGTGTGTTATATTATCTTAAAGGAAGATTAACGAACTGCACATTTTACGGGAACAGCGCTGCTGCTGGGGGTGTTGCAAGCAGGGGTGGGTACGGCACCTTGATCATTCTTAACTGTATTTTCTGGGGCAGTGGCGATCCTTTCAGTATGGCCGGCGGCGCCCTTAACTCAATAAAATACAGCGATGTGGAATATGAGGACTGGGGCGATTTTACGGGTAATCCGACAACAGGATGCATTGCCGCTGATCCTATATTTGCTTCAACAAGTGAAGCAGCCCAGCATTATTTCCGCCTTGGCAGCGGATCGCCGTGTAAGGATTCCGCTACTTTTGAAGGCGCACCATCCGACGATTATGATGGTTATCCGCGCCCTAGCGGCTTTGCAACAGATATGGGCGCTCTTGAATCCCATGGGCCGTTGATCATGGTTGAATCACCGAACGGCGGCGAGATATATACTTGCGGGCAGCGCATAGAGATAACCTGGAGAGCTACGGATGAAATATGGGGAATGCCCGCTAAACCTATAACCATAAGATATTCAACGAATGAAGGGGCATCGTACGCTCTGATAACAGTTGAGGCGAATACCGGTATATCTACATGGGAACCGCCTTTGATCGCATCCGACCAGTACTTTATCTCCATAGAGGCGGTCAATTCCAGCACAGAAAGCAACTCAAATTACGATGTGAACGACACAGCCTTTGAAATTATCCGGCTTTCGACCGTTTATGTTTCACCGTCGGGATCGGACACAATGGGGACGGGAACAGTGGAGGCGCCGTTCGCCACGATACAGAAAGGGTTGAATTGTGTTGCCGCCGGCGGAACAGTGGAAGCGTTCAGCGGAACTTACAATGAATATGATATAGCTTGGCCGGATAGTGACAACATTACCCTTAAGGCTTCCACTGAAAGTTCCGTGTGCACAATAGACGCACTGTCATTAGGCAGAGTATTCAATGTTTCAACCGCGGTCGATCTGACTATTGAGGGGATCACGCTGCAGAATGGTAAAGTTAATAATTTAACTGGTGGAGGCATATTGTTAACAGGCGGCGTAAACCTCCGGTTAATAGATGTAACGATCAAGGCTTGTACTGAAGAAGCCAACAATTATGGCGGTGCGGTTTATGCCAATAATTCCACTGTTGAGGCTCAGAACTGTATTTTTGATGGCAACTATGCCTATGGCGGAGGCGGAGTTGGAGGGCGTGGATCATGGAAAGTTACTGATTGTATTTTTAGAAATAATCGTGCTGCAACTGGTCCTGGTGGCGCCGTGGCTTATCAAGGCGACTGGAATGCAACTGATTGTATATTTAGTAACAACAGCAGTGCTTATTATGGCGGTATAGCTAGCCAGGGGATATGGACAGCAACAAACTGTGTATTTTTTGGCAACAACGCCGTCGAGGGTGGTGGCGTAGCTCGATTAGCAACATGGACAGTAGTTAATTGTGTGTTTTTTGATAATAGCGCCGGCAATAATGGCGGTGTAGCTTATCAGGGCACATGGGATGGTCGAAATTCTATTTTTTGGGAGAATACCGCTGGCGGTACAGGGCCTGTATTTAATGGTGTTTCTTCTACTGTTAAATATTCTGATAGTCAGACGGTCCTTACCGGCGACGGCAATATAAATGCTGATCCTCTGTTCGTTTCAACTGATGAGGCGGACACCGATAACTTCCTCCGAATTGGTTCATACTCCCCATGTATAGATAGTGCGTCAACGGAAGCCCCCTCACCTGATCTTGCCGGAAATGTAAGACCGAATGGACTTGGAAATGATATGGGGGTTTATGAATTTCAGGGGCCTTCCATTTCCGTTGAAGCGCCTAATGGGGGAGAGGAGCTAGCAGGAGGGAGCGTTTATCAGATCACCTGGAAAGCTACAGATGAGATATACGGTATCATGCATAATTCCATCACGATCGAGTATTCGGCCGATGATGGCGCGACATGGGTATATATTACCACTGAAGCGTACACAGGATTGAACGGCAGTTATGATTGGACGGTTCCAATGCTTTCTTCGGATACATGTCGGATATCCATCGAAGTGACTAATGCCAGCGCAGAGCCGATATCTAACCGTGATATCAGTAACGCATCATTTACGATATTAAATCCGATCGTTTATGTTTCTACGTCCGGCAGTGATGAGACGGGAACAGGAACGATCGAAGCGCCGTTTAAAACTATACAAAAAGGGCTGGACTCCGTTGCGCCAACCGGAGAAGTAAGGGTCATGACCGGGCTTTATACCGGTGAGGTTTATGATACTAAGTCTATGATAGGTTGGCCCGATAGGCCCGATATAACACTTATGATCTCACCTGATGCGACCGGATCAGTTACAATAGATGCAGAGGCCGGTAGAAGATGTATTGATGTCCCCAATCCGAACAGTCTGACCATAGAAGGGATCACGCTGCGGAATGGAGATCCTATCAATGAAAATGGTGGTGGGATCAATTTAGCCGCCGGTTCACGCCTTTTTCTGGAAGATGTCACAATCAAAAATTGTACTTCTGAATATATTTCTGCCGGGGGTATGGGTGGTGCAATTAATTCTTATAATTCTACCGTTGAGGCGCGTAATTGTATATTCCAGAATAATTATGCAAATGTTGGCGGTGGCGTGGCCGTAGGCGGTTGGTGGACCGCGGTTAACTGCATATTTGCTGACAATTATGCCACGGGTTCGTGGCGGGGTGGTGTTGCATATTTAGGGGTATGGGATGTGGCAAATTGTGTTTTCTATAAGAACAAAGCCACTCTGGGCGGGGTGGCTCGTGATGCTACTTTTAATGTGGTTAATTCGATCTTCTGGGCGAATACTACATTATTTTCCGGTGGAAGCCGAACAATTACATATTCTGATGTTCAGGGGGGCTATGCAGGTGTCGGCAATATAAATGCTGACCCTCTGTTCGTTTCAACTGATGAAGCGGATGCTGCTAACTTTATGCGTCTTGGAGGCGGCTCTCCATGTATAGATATCGCATCATTGGAAGCTCCGTCTCCTGATCTTGCGGGAAATGTCCGTCCGAGAGGATTCAATAATGACATGGGTGCCTATGAATTCCAAGGGCCGTCAATAGTCCTCGAAGCGCCTAAGGGCGGAGGATCAATAGCCGCACTATCTTTATATGAGATCACTTATGAAATAAGCCCTGAATCAGTAATTGATGTATATATAAGACTTTCAACAAATGAAGGGGCAACATGGGATACATTTATTACATATGAATCATGGTCGCATTCCGCCGGCGTAAATACATACGACTGGACCGTGGATGTTCTTGTATCGACGGAATGTTTGATATCAATTGAGGCGGTCGACAGTGCAAGCCACAAATGGAACTATGATACAAGTTATGCAACATTTGAGATCCATGGGCCGTCAATATCCGTCGAAGCGCCTAACGGCGGAGAATTGATAACTGCATTATCTTTATATGAGATTACTTATGAAATAAGCTGGGAATCAGTAAGTGAAGTATATATATGGCTTTCAACAAATGGGGGATCAACATGGGACACGCTTATAACATATGAGTCATGGTCGCATCCAGCAGGTGTAGCCACATACGAATGGACCGTGGATGTTCTTGTATCGACGGAATGTTTGATATCAATTGAGGCGGTCGGCAGTGCAAGCAGTATTTGGACTAATGATGCAAGCAATGCAAAATTTGAAATTGGAATGCCTATTTCGTTTGCTGATGTATATGTATCGGACGGCACCGGTAGTGATACCACAGGGAACGGGACTGCGGGTTCTCCGTTCCAGACAATATCAAAAGGATTATCCAGTGTAGAGGCTGGAGGCACCGTTCATGTGTTCACCGGACTTTACCAGGGGGCGAGCAACAGGGGTTTAGTCTGGCCGAATCTGGAAGGGATAACCCTTAAAGCTTCTACCGAAACTTCCGTTTGCACAGTTGGTCGCGACCACGGTCATCTCATAAAATACTCCACCATCACCAATTGAGCCATCGTCAGCATAATTGCCAATGAAAGTACAATCACTTACATAAGCTGTGCCGGAATATGCCACGCCGCCTCCCACTACCAATAGTTGGTTAGCAAAATTTGCTTCAAATGTACAGTGATCCGCCGTAAAGTTAACTTGTCTAAAGACTCCTCCTTTAGAGTAGGCCCAATTATCTTTAAAAATGCAGTTGGTAGCTGTCCATGAAGGAGGAACACTCGTATCCCGGCCGGTAGCCACACCGCCGCTGTGTATTGTAGTTCCACCTTGGTTGCTGAGGAAAATGCAATTATTCGCTTCCCATGTTCCGCCGTAACTAACTCCGCCAAAACCGTAGCTGTCATAAAAATAACTGTCATTAGCATAAACGTAAGAACCGTCAGCATAGACCGCTCCACCAGGTATAAGGGTTGACGATCCTTTATTTGAAATAAATATGGCATCTTCAAGGTTTAATGTTGAACCTGCTGTAAGATACACACCGGCGCCGCCGACAGTTGTGCGGTAACCGTTGGTCAAAGTAATGCCTTCGATCGTCAATTGAACAGCATTCGAGACAAGGATGAGCCTATCCGCAGTTTGTGCATCCAATGTGCAAACGGAAGTTTCGG
>JBHPDX010000042.1:0-10794 GCA_042577445.1 Candidatus Margulisiibacteriota bacterium
AAAACCCTTTTAGGGGGACCCGAATTTTACAACAAAAAAATTTATGATCACATTTATCAGCTGGTCCGTGGAAACCGAGGCGCCTTCAACATACTCAAGACCGAAAGGATCCGCCGGATCGAGATACTTCTTCTTTAGAGCATTTATCTCTTCCTTGAGCATAAAATCTTCTTCGCCGTAAAGTAAATAGATATTGTCCATTATTTTCTCTTTGCCAGGATATTAGATCTTCTTTCTTCTTTTATTGTCGTGGACGGCCCGTGGCCGGGATACACTTTTGTTTTCGGCGGCAATTTCATAAGGCGCTTGAACGAGGATATGACCTGCCTGCCTGAACCGCCGATAATATCCGTCCTGCCCACATCTCCCGCGAACAGCATATCCCCGCTGAAAAGCACTCCCTGACCGTGCAGGCATACTGCCCCGGGCGAATGACCGGGCGTTTCCAGGACCTCAAACTCCAGATCAGCAACGGAGATAACTTCGCCCTCTTTCATAAGCATATCGAATTTCAAAGCATATGTCGCCTCTTCATGAAAATACGACTTGTACTCCTCAAAAAGAGCAAAATCCCTTTCACTTATATATGAAGGGATATTGAACCTGCCTGCCACATCTGCGTTCCCGCGGAGATGGTCCGGATGGGCGTGGGTATTAACTATGCACAAAGGCTTAAGTCCTGACTTTTCGATAACGTCTATGATCTTCGCCGGCTCATCGCCGGGATCAATGACCATAGTTTCCTTAGTATCGCTAGAAGAAACCAAGTAGCAGTTGGTTTGGAGCGGACCGACAGTAATAGTAGTTATGATCATAAATTTTTTTGTTGTAAAATTCGGGTCCCCCTAAAAGGGTTTTCCTCCCAAATTTTACAAAGCCGCCGAGAGGAGTTGAACCTCCAACCTACTGATTACAAATCAGTTGCTCTGCCAGTTGAGCTACAGCGGCAAAAGATATTTAATTCTATTGAAAAAAGAAAGCGAAGTCAATTGAATAAATACTCAAATAATATGGGATTCCAGAGAAAAAATATCGATATAAGTATAGAATTTTTATTGGAGGATATATGTCAATTCAAGCAACATTGCCACGAGGAGTAAAACTGCGCGGCCGCATGGAAACAGGCACAGGGATCTCTGTTACCTGGAAAATGGGTTCACTAAAACAAGGGGCAAACGCCCTTTCAAGGGATCTTGGCTATCTTCAAACCAGCCTTGTCTCCGGCGATACCCTTACAGGGACGTTCACCACGCTGCAGATCAAGAAAGGCGAGATCAGATGCCAAAAAGCAAAAGAACCCGGCCTCCGCAGAGAGACCTCCTTCCTTACCATTGGATGCTCTAATTCTGCCAACACCCTTACAATACAGGGGGAACACCAGAGAAGCGATAAAACCAGTTATGCGACAACGGTCAGAACAATAGAATTCACGCGTACACACGCATCAAAGTCCGGCATAACGAGGATCAATGTATTCGGCAATGGAAGGCCTGACCAACCATTGCTGCCATATGAGCAGAAAAGATCCGCCTATCCCCTCAAGGCTATCAGGGTTGTTAAAAAAGCAGGTAGTGACGAAATAGAATTCTGGCTGATCGTTAATTCCGATATTTACAAATTTTTGAAGACTAATGAATCAATGACAAGAAATCCCTTTTTTGAGGGCCTGCCATTCCTTCACGTATCAAAAGAAAAAGTCGCATAAAATAGCCAGCGATCGGAATCGAACCTGTTCACAATTTCCGTCTGCTTCGCACCATTAAATTTTTCAAATCAAGGTAAAACGAAAATTGTTCAGACCTGCTGTAGATCAGAAAGCCGGGGATGAGAGTTGAACTCACGACCCACGCATTACGAATGCGTTGCTCTACCAGCTGAGCTACCCCGGCGCTAAACTTTTTTGACTACATAAGGAAGATATTTGCCCTTTCTTCGGGCATCCCCATCATAGAACCAGAGCCAAAAGAAATATATGACGGGCAAAACAATAGCCAAAACATAATTATAGATCAAGTAGCCGAGAAAGAACAGTATCAAAGGCAGAATGAATATCAGGAACGTGATAAAAATGACCTGCTTCTCCGGTATTTCGATCTCCACATTATCCCCGACAGAAACAGGCTCGTTTGAGCCGACAGTTAAATATACCTTGTTATTTAATCCTATCTTGCAGAGGCCGCATTTTGAACAGCCGGCGGTGGACTTCATCTCGATCTCAACCTTATCTCCATCCAGGACCTTAACAACTTTGCCTTTTTCCCGCATCTATATGCCCTTGTAATCGAACACGGAATAAAGGAGCGCCATTAAATAAGTCAAGGCATCGGTTATTAACAGCAGGCCTAAGATCACAAGCAGGATCCCGCTCACCATTGAGATAATATTCATATACTTTTTGATCTTCTTGAAGAACGTCAGCAAATAATTGAATGCGACCGCGGAAGCTATTATCGGCAGGCCAAGCCCCAGGGAATATGCACTAAGAAGCAGGAAGCCTCTTAGAACTGAATTTCCTGTTCCGGCAACGATCAATATAGATGAAAGGATAGGCCCTACGCAGGGAACCCACCCTACGGAAAAGGCCATCCCCACAAGCATTGCTCCGGTATAGTTGAAGGGTTTATTAGCGACCATCAATTTTTTCTCGGCCTTTAGGAACGGAACATTTAAGATCCCGGCGATCACAAGGCCAAAGAATATTATGATCAATCCTCCTGCTATCCTAAGGATGTCCACAACACCCAGAAAATATCTTCCCAGAAAGGACACTCCTGTTCCCAAAGCTATAAATACAATAGAAAAGCCGAGAACAAAAAATACAGAGCTAATGAAGGCTTCTTTTAGGACTTTTTTGTCCTTTTTGTTCATTAGATCATAGACAGAAAATCCCGTGATATAGCATAAGTAAGAAGGGATCAAAGGTAAAACACATGGAGAAAAGAAGGTGAGAACACCGGCTAAAAATGCAATAATAATTGAAACTTCGCCTGTGTTCATTACAACAGTTTTGAGATTTCCTCTTTTAATTTATCTTCGGAGGTATAAAGGCCCTTGTAGACTATCTTGCCTTTTTTATCGATAATGAAATTGCTTGGAATATAACGAACGCCATAGCTTGTCCCGATAGCACCGCTCTTATCAAGCAGCACTTTAAAGGTTAAGCCGTTGGCATTCACAAAATCCTGGACCTTATCCTTACTTTCCCTCAGGTTGACCGCGATAACCTCAATATCGGCGCTTTTATAAAATGAATAGAACCGCTGCAGCTGCGGGATCTCTTCCCTGCAGGGCGGGCACCATGTGGCAAAAAAGTTGAGGACGATGATCTTCTTACCTATATATGATGAAAGTGAAACGCTGTTCCCGTCCAGATCTTCCAGGGTAAAATCGATCGCCTGAAAACCTTTTTCGGCCTTAGGCGGCTTTTTCCCCATCCCAAGAACGAACGGCAGGGACAATATAAAAATGACGAATATGACAAGTAAAAAATATCTTTTCATAAAACTCCAAAAAATACGGGAAAATACGGGGTTGACGGGATTCGAACCCGCGACCTCCTGCGTGACAGGCAGGCGTTCTAACCAGCTGAACTACAACCCCATAAAACGTCCCTGAATTGTAAAAGAATGCGGAGTAATAGTCAAGAAATAAAGTAAGAATAGTGAATTTTTGGCGTTATTTTAACGATAAATATACGAGGTAAAGTAAAAAATGGGATTTATAGTCAATGCTGCATACAATAAAGCGGATTTCTCCGCTTACCAAAGCGTCGGGAAACGACTCAGGCAATATTCTCCGCCATTTATAAAGAATTCTCAGGTAAAGATACCTCAAATGCACGGGTATAAAGATATGGCCTCCTTTGAAAAGGCAGCGCCCACAATAGAAGAGAATATCATGGCAATATTGACACCGCCCCAAAAAACGCACTCCTCAAAACAGCGCCCTGACGCGCATAACTATAGTAAATACACACTGGAGTACCTGGATACCATTGTAGCAATGCTAAAGTGCATGCCGGAAAGATTAGAAGGCGCACGGATATTACATATAGCTTCGGGCTACGGCCGTCTCAGTTATTTCTTGAGAGATGAATATAAAGCGAAGCCTACCGGCGCAGATATAGATGAAGTAGCTGTGAAGTACGCTCGCGATGAAGGAGGGCTTGACTTTAGGGTCTGTGACGCCCAGAAACTGCCATTTGCCAGCAATTCATTTGACGCAGTAGTCACACACAATTTTCTGATCGCAGGATACCTGGGCAGGTTCATGCCGGATCCATGGCTGTTCATGGGAAAAGTCGTGCAGGAAATTCAGAGAGTGCTGCAGCCCGAAGGGCTGTTCTTTTCTAATTATGAACAGGTCGATTGCCTACCTGTCGCCTTTACTATGTTCCAAGCATATCTCCGTTTATTTACCCCTAAGAACGCTCCCGTGGTCATTAGGGATGTCGACATTTTGCAAAAATAACAGGGCTACTTTTCCATCTCCACCAGAAGAGGTTCGAGGACAAGTATGAATTTATCGGCCATTTTTTGATAGCCTAAAGCATTTGGATGGCGGTTGTCCGGAGACATAAGGTTCTGATTATTGTATATCCCCTCCATAATGTCGGGAACCAACACAGAACCTGTTTCCTTTGCCAGCTTACGATAGCCTTTATCATATCTGGAATTCAATTTAACTCCTGCGACAATAACAACAACCCCTACGTTCTGGATCTTGTTGACGATTATCTTAAGATTCTCAAAAGCCTTGAGATGGCTTTTATCAGCCTCTACCCATCCGCCCTGAAATGAAGTAAGGAAATCATTAGCACCGAGTTCAACAATAACTATTTTCGGGTTCTTCTCTAATACTTTATCGAGACGGCTAAGCGCGGTCTCTGTCGTATCGCCGCTACGGCCGGCATTGATAACGGGAACACCCAACTTCTGGCGCAGGATGCTCGGATAATCCTCTCCTCTTTCGGCTCCCATCCCTGATGTCAAACTATCGCCGAAACAGATCACGTTCTCGCCGATCGCAGAATCGATATTGCGGATGTTGGAATAAGGATCCTTAGGACTGCGTGCGCAGCCTGCCAAAGAGATCAGTAAGAAGCAAATTAATATTATAAATATTTTTTTTGGCATAGAAATTGCATCGGAAAGTAAATGTGAGCCAGCAGGGATTCGAACCCTGGACCCCTTCCTTAAAAGGGAAGTGCTCTACCAGCTGAGCTACTGGCCCACAATGGTGGTGAGGGGCAGAATTGAACTGCCGACACGCGGCTTTTCAGGCCGCTGCTCTACCAACTGAGCTACCTCACCATATCATACTAATCTCTAATTACTGCTGGCTTTCCTAAAAAAGTAGGACTGCCAGCTGTCTGGAGCGGAATTATACCTGGTCATCTGCAGGTATAATCCCGAGGGCGGCTTATACGGCGTACCCTGTAATTTCATCTCCGCATCTTCAAGGGACATGTCGCCCTTCTTGTTATTGCAGCGAACACACGAGACCGCCACATTGCTCCACGTATCTTCTCCGCCGCGGCTCTTTGGAACTATATGGTCAATGGTCAGGCGCGTCTTTTTGCCGCAATACTGGCAGGTAAAATTATCCCTTAAGAACACATTCCTTCTTGTAAAAATGACCCCGTTATACGGGAGCGGAATGTACTTCTTCAGTTTTATGACCATCGGAAGCATGAACTTGCCGTTGATCTTCTTGGGACTGCTCTCAATACCGTCGGCTTTACCTTTAAAGACCAAAGTTATGGCTCTCTTCCAGCTGCAGATGTTGATCGGCAGGAAAGTCGTGTTCAAAACAAGAACTTTCGAAAAACCGTTCTGACTCACTTTTACATTGGCCATTTTTTCACCTGAAGGACGATTATATCAAAGAGAGGAATTCAGCACAATAAGGTTTTTCAGGCCTTGACCAGCTTGTTTATACAGCATAAGATATCAACATTTCGCGCTAAAATTGAGGTGATCAATCGTGCCAAGACTGACGAGGAAAACATCAAAAATGTCCGGCCTTCCCCCAGGGACCCTTGTCCATATAGGAGAAAAAAGATCAGAAAAAATCAAGATCACGATAATCGATTATGATGAAAAACAGTTCCAGGAAAAAGAGGCAAAAACCATCGAAGAATGCCTGCCGTTCAAAGAAAAGCCCACCGTAACATGGATCAACATTGACGGCCTACATCAAACTGACATGATCGAAAAGATCGGCAACCATTTCAATATACATCCTCTTGTATTGGAGGATATCGTAAATACAACACAGCGCCCCAAAATAGAGGATTTCGACAATTACATCTATATCATATTAAAAATGCTCAGCCACAATGAAAAGGAGAACAAAACGGATGCTGAACAGGTAAGCCTGATACTCGGACAGAACTTCGTGATCTCTTTTCAGGAAAAAGAAGGGGATATTTTTGGTCCGGTAAGAGAAAGGATAAGAAAGGGCAAGGGCCGCATAAGGAAAGCGGGGGCGGACTACCTCGCTTATTCATTGATGGATGCCGTTGTCGACGGCTACTTTACAATCATTGAAAAGAGCGGGGAAAAAATAGAGATGCTTGAAGAAAGCGTTATAGCCAACCCTACCCCACAGACACTGCAGATAATACACGGCTTAAAAGGAGAAATGATCTTCCTGCGGAAATCAATATGGCCTTTAAGGGAAGTTATAAGCGGCCTGTCAAGGGGCGGATCAACGCTCATTAACGATACCACGATAATATATCTCCATGATGTCTACGATCATACTATCCAGGTCATCGATGCCATTGAAACCTCACGGGATATGCTTACGGGCATGCTCGACATTTACCTTTCAAGCATAAGCAACAGGATGAATGAAGTAAGCAACAAGATGAACGAAGTGATGAAAGTGCTGACGATAATCGCCACTATATTTATTCCGCTCACTTTTGTAGCGGGCGTTTACGGCATGAACTTTAAATATATGCCCGAACTTGAATGGCCACTGGGTTATCCTATGGTCCTTCTGATAATGGCAATGATCGGCCTTATTATGATCAAATACTTTAAGAAAAAGAAGTGGTTGTAAATAAAGGGCCGTTTGATATCATAGCAAAATTGAGGTAAAGACATGCTCTTATCTGAGACCGTAAAAGCCATAGATCTATTGGTACCGGCCGCGCTAATATTAGGCGGTTTGCTTCTCGGGATTATTATCGAAATGATCCTGCTCAAAAGGCTGAGGATCTTCTTCGACAAGGTACACTGGATCGAAGCAAATAAGATAATATCCAATCTCCGCGGGATGATCATACTCTGGTTCTTTCTTGCGGGGGTTTACAGCGCCGCCGTAAGCCTGCCGCTGGAAAAAAACATTGACCGCCTGGTCGGCGCGGGAATGATCATACTATTTGTCGGATCTGTAACGATCGTCCTTTCCAGGTTCTCAACGGGTATCTTTTCTTTTTATACAAAGAGAACAAATGGCGCATTGCCGGCAGTATCGATATTCAAGCATATAATCAAGTTCACGATATTCATACTCGGCATACTCATAATCCTGCAATCCCTTGGGATACCGATCGCTCCGCTTATTACTGCATTGGGAGTTGGCGGTATAGCTGTTGCTCTTGCACTCCAAGAGACACTTTCGAACACTTTTGCCGGCATACAGATAATTGCCGCAAGACAGATAAAGCCTGGGGACTACATCAAGCTTGATTCGGGTGAAGGCGGATATGTCGTCGATATCACCTGGCGGAACACCACAATAAGAACGCTGCCTAACAACATAATAATCATCCCAAATTCAAAAATGTCCTCAACAATCATCACCAATTTCTACCAGCCTGACACTGGTATGGCGGTCCTTGTGCAGGTCGGCGTAAGCTATGACAGCGACCTTAAGAAGGTTGAAAAAGTGACCATGGAGGTCGGCAAAGAGATAATGAAAAAGGTGGAAGGAGGTGTTCCTGAGTTCGATCCTTTCATCCGCTATCATACATTCAACGATTTCAGCATAAACTTCACCGTGATCCTGCGTGCGAAAGAGTATGTTGACAAACACATCTTAAAGCATGAATTCATAAAGGGCCTGCATGAACGCTACAAGAAGGAAGGCATCGTGATACCGTTCCCGATCAGGACGGTTTACATGAAGGAGAACAAGGCGTAAACCTCAGCATCAAATCCGCTTATACGACGCAAACTTTGTATATGAATAAGACTTACTATGTCAAAAAATGAATTTAAACCAGTTGGAGATAAAATATCATTAAAGGGTGGGTGGGAACTCAATCACTATCAAGGGGAAGAAGGCTTCCTAGGTTGGGTGGCATTACAAGTAAAACGCTCTTGCAGCGAAGTAAAGGACTTAGCAGATTTACGGGAAAATGAATTAAAAGCACTAGGTCCAAATATCAAAGATATTGACGACAAGTTACGAAGTTATTGGAAAAAGAACAAGGCATTTAGGCATGACCCTATTGAGCGAGTATATGTAGTTTACTTTTTTGAGTCAGGCCTAGAACCTAACAATAAACATAATTTACATATACATTTAATCCCGCGACCAGTAAGTTTACAATTAATGCACGGCTGGAAAATTTATGATGCCACAAAACAACCAGAATTCCCTAAAAGATACAAAATATTTAGATGTGAAAATAAGGAAATTACCCATGCAAGCGGCAAAGAGATGGGAAATATTATTGATTACCTTAATAAACATTTAAAAAGGAAGGGGAAATGAACAAACTATTACTCGGAACACTTTTGGGGTAGGTATCCGGGGAATATAAGAACGGTTAGTAAGTTATAACGTTCCTTTCATATCTTGCTCGCGAGATCTCAACGGTCCCTTCAAACCTTTGGAGTAGTTTTTGTTTCTTTTCCGATACACGCTCCTCCGCTTCCTTCACCTGCTTCAGCTCTGAAATGACCTGCCGCAACTCTTTTTCATGAGCCCTCTTGTCCTTGACCTTCTTATGCATCAGTTCGTCCAGCCTCTTTTGAAGCATGCTTTTTGCTTCCTCGATCTTTCTTACATCACCGTAATCAAACCCCCTGAAAAACTTTGCCATGTCAACATATCCTGCAACCCTTATCCGCGGTGAATTCTGCTCCTGCCTCATCCTTATAAAAGGATTCCTTCTGACGGCATCCTCCGGCAGTTCCCTGCGGATACGCAGAAATTCTCCGTATGTGTTTGCCTCAATAAAGAACTCTCCCCACAAGTCTGTTTTCCATTCCAAAAGCTTTGCAGCATTTGCATCTATTATCCTCTGCCTTTCCTTCTCAGTTAAATAGGCTTCCGGCTTTATGACCATTCTTACCATAATGCTCGGTCCCGCGCTTTCGATCCTGATCTTTCCGCCGCCTTCATCATAAATTATACAGGCAACAGGGTAAATCGCGGGGAGATACCTTTGTAAAATTCTGGACTGCTCTGAATCGGTTCCCAGGATAAGCGGCTCCGTTTTAAGTACACCCGCATATAAATAGGATTCCCTGGGCCTGATAATAAAAGAGTTAGATATCTTGCCTATGCTATCCGGCCCAGCCTTGCTCTCCAGAAAAAAGTCTTTGCCCCCAAAGCTGATCATAACTATCCCATCGGTCGGGAAAGTACCTTCCAAGGCTGCAGGATCAAGAGGATGCTTCAGGCATATGCGATTTTCACCCGGGGCAAGCTTGAGGGTATTCATGAACTTTGCCTGATTTTTAGAATGCAGATCAAGGATAACCTTATGAGAATCCCCGATCTTGATGCCAAATGCACCGATCTTAGGCATATTTCCGCCGCTATTTAAACTATTTAAATGTTTTCCTCCGCCTGGTATGTGCCCTGCCATAAATTACTCTCCTGAAGGGATATTTTGTACAGATAAGCTGATCTCATAGAAGATCAACAGGCATTATCCCCTCTATTATGTATATCGTCATTTTTCACCAAAAATTTCACGGTACCACAAGCAAAATATGGTATAATCCGGCCATGAATCATTCATTAAAAACAGGCCTTTGTTTCGGCTTAACCTCAGCGGTGATCACGACCTTGGGACTTATGGTCGGCTTAAGCTCCGGCACAGGCTCAAAGCTGGCAGTACTCGGAGGCATTCTCACAATAGCTATTGCAGATGCGTTCTCTGATGCGCTGGGAATCCATATTGCCGAAGAATCCGAGGGCAAACATACCGCGAAAGAAGTGTGGGAATCAACAGGGGCTACTTTTGCCTCAAAACTGATCTTTGCGCTAACATTCATTATTCCTGTTCTGCTTTTTACTCTTCAAACAGCCATCATAGTGAGCATATTCTGGGGATTATCCGCTCT
Source organism: Candidatus Margulisiibacteriota bacterium (assembly GCA_042577445.1). GTDB lineage: Bacteria > Margulisbacteria > WOR-1 > CAVSGV01 > JBHPDX01 > JBHPDX01. The sequence goes on from JBHPDX010000042.1 coordinate 10,317, forward strand.
TGCCGCCCTGAGCTATATATTGGCAAAGGATGAGGGGAATAAACCTTTGAAAGTCATCACCGAACATCTGTTCATAGCGCTTCTCGTTATCGCCGCGACCCATTATGTCGGTAAATGGATATCCAGCTTTTTCAGTTAAATGAACTACCAAGAGATCATAAAGAAGCTTAAGTCATTATCCAACCCAAAAAATGTCGAAGGAATGGCAAGGTACGGCATCAATTCAAAGAACACTCTCGGGATCTGCATGCCTTCGTTAATGTCTCTCAATAAAAAGATAAAAAAAGACCATAAGCTTGCGTTACAGCTCTGGGATTCGGATATCTTTGAAGCGCGCCTGCTTGCCGCGATGGTAGACATCCCCGAGCTAGTAACTGAAAAGCAGGCGGACAAATGGGTCAATGACTTCGATTCCTGGGCTGTGTGCGATCAGGCCTGCATGAGGCTTTTCAGGGACACGAAGTTCGCGCACAAAAAA
>JBHPDX010000043.1:0-10263 GCA_042577445.1 Candidatus Margulisiibacteriota bacterium
ATATCCTTGCGATTTTTTAAATTGAAGTCCCAAATATCCATAAGCGGGCCTATTGTTATATCATAAACACCGCCCGTCATCCGGCATACACGAAGCCCTCTTTTGATGATATCGAAAGTATCGTGAGAAACAGAAACAGCGGTGATCCCGGCCATATTATTGATATTGGATAGCTCGCTTTTCTCGTTATGATAGTTTATGAGACGGGCAATGCGCTTCATCTCTTCCATAGCAGCTTTAGCGTGTTTCTTGGCATCGGGACCATTTATTTTTATCTCAACGTTGGTCCCCATAACATACCCCGACTCACGAACTCCCCTGAACTTTGCCTCAAAGATCTTATAAACAAAGAAGCTTATTGCTAAAAGTATAACGGTCAGTAAGACCGCAATAAAGTTTGAGAGGAGCTTTCTGCCGTTTGGCGACATGCCGCTTAAAATATTATCTCTGCTGATCATTTCCTACCGCTTTCTAAAAATACACTCCGAAAACCAATGGGTTTATGATATAATATCCCGAAGTTAAAATCAAGGATACATCAGGAGAAACCATGCCGAAATTGGCCAGTCTATCGCAAAAAAATTTGCTGGGCCTTAAAGACCTAACCCCCGAAGAAATTACTCTTATACTTGATACCGCCGAAGGAATGAAAGAAATATTCAAGCGTCCCGTACCAAAAGTGCCGGCACTCACAGGAAAGACCATAGCCATGCTTTTTTTTGAGCCATCCACCAGAACAAGAACATCCTTCGACATAGCGGCAAAGGCTTTGTCGGCAAACGTTACATCGCTCACAATGTCTGCAAGCAGCGTCTTAAAAGGCGAAACATTGATCGATACTGCAAAGAACGTGGAAGCGATGGGGGTTCACGCCTTTGTTATAAGGCATTCATCAAGCGGCGCGCCGCATCTTATAGCAAAGAACGTTTCAGGATCGGTGGTCAACGCCGGTGACGGCACAGACGAACATCCTACCCAGGCACTGTTGGATATGTTCACCATGAGAGAAAAAGGGGGAAGCTTAAAAGGCAAGAAGGTCGTGATCATAGGGGATATTCTTCACAGCCGCGTGGCAAGATCGAATATATGGGGATTAAATAAACTGGGGGCAAAAGTAACCGTGGTAGGCCCGCCCACAATGATACCGAAGGACATCGAAAAAATGGGGGTTAATGTTGCATACGATCTTGACAAAGAAATACCTGATGCCGACTTCATAAACGTGCTCAGGATCCAGAAAGAAAGACAGCAGAAAGGATTATTCCCTTCGATCGAAGAATATGCAAAGCTTTACGGGATAAATAGTACACGGCTCAAAAGGGCAAAAAAAGATGTAGCGATCATGCATCCGGGGCCCATAAACAGGGGTGTTGAGCTTTCATCAGAGGTGGCGGACGGTCCTTACAATGTGATACTCAATCAAGTCGCGAACGGCGTGGCAATAAGAATGGCGGTTTTCTTTCTGCTTCTTGGAGGAAAAGAAAAGGCTGTCGCGGTAAAGAAAAAGTAGTTCATTCGATCTTCTCGATAACCATTTCCTCACCCGTATCAACCTTGAATTCCGCTCCTCCGCACTTAGAACACTCAAAAACCTGATCGCCGAATTCATATTCTTTCCCGCAGTCCTCGCATATTGCTCTCATTTTTACGATCTCAATATCAAGTTTTGTGCTCTCAAGAGGCGTCCCTTTTGCGATATCCGAAAAAACACTGTGAACATCACTGGGATCATGCCCTACAATGACCATCTCACCTATCTTGATAGAGATTCGCTTGGGTTTCTGATCGGGCCCTATCATGCCCAGTAATTTTCTCAATATATCCTTGGCGATCACTATATTATGCATTTCCTCACCCCCTTAAAATATCGATCAAAATATTCTCGATCTTCATTTTTGAGGACAATAACTCGCTACTAATATTCTCTCCAAAAGCAGTACTTTTAGGCTGGACGCCTAATATCACGACTTTGGCTTTTATTTCGTTTTCGATCAAGCCGATAAACAATGTAAGCGGCATATTGTGTGTTGTGAGCCCAAGATTATTTATCTTGGAGTTTTCAATAAGTCTTATATCGCCTGCTTCGCCCTTAAAATCAACTGCATCGATCAACAATACGGTATCGGGGCCTTCTTTTCTTATTACGCCTGTGTAATTCTCCGGTGTCTCCCCGCAATCAATGACCTTTGCGTTAACCCTTCCGTTCAAGCTTCTGGCAATAAGCGCTCCTATACCGTCATCATTCTTTAGTGTATTGCCAATGCCAAGAACAGCAACTTTGCCATTTATCAAACTTTTAAGTTTAGAGCGAAGATCGCTGACCATATTAAGAACACCTGGACTGATATTTTTATATTATCCCCATGCTTCCGAGAGAGTTGTTTCTCTTCGGCAGTGAGGACACAATATCTTTATCTGATCGGATCTCTTGTGGGGTCTATTGGGGATAGGCTCTGATCCTTTATCTATAAGATCAAGGTCTTTCATAGCAGTAAGATAAAGGGTCGGGTTCGTAAAAGTGAGGGTCCCAACACGGTCAGCCATCCATTTTATATGGTCATAAGCCGTTATGGGCATGCTGCAGGATTCACAGAAAACAAGCGCTTTTTCAACTGTCGAGGATACTTCTTCTTTTTTAAAAGTTGAAAGCTCGTATTCTGTAGTAAGCTTCACTCCTTTCTTTGTTATGCAGTTCCTTTCGCATTGACCGCAAAATATACACTTTGTATGGCGAAGCGTGAGCCGTCTTATGCCCTTATTGCCGTCTTGCAGCTCCTCTTCCACTGCTATCGCTCTCGCAGGGCATACTTCGGCACAGGCGCCGCAGCCAACGCAATCTTCTTCATAGAACAAGGCTTTTCCTCGAAATCCCTCTGCTGGCTCATGCGGCACTTTTGGGAACTTAGAGGTATAAGGCCCTAAAACTAAGGACTTTACCGCCTCAATGACCTCTCTTATCTTTGGTAGCTTCATTATTATACTTCCTTGCCCCAGTGCAATTTTCTGTCTATTTCGCTGTCATATTTATCAACAACGCTCTTGCTCCATAATTTAACGCCATATATATGCGCACCTCTTGAGATCGCATGCGCAGCCGTAGGAGAGGTGAGCAATATGAACAATATGCAAAGCCCCGCTTTCAAACTTGCCTGAGAAACACCCATATATATTGCAGCTCCAAAAAGAAGTGCACATGTTCCAAGTGTCACACACTTTGTCGCGGCTTGGAGCCTGTTGTAAAGATCGGGCATTCTTACAAGTCCGAATGCTCCGACCAAATTAAAGAACAGTCCGACTACAATGAAAAACAGCCCTATATTCTCATTTATCAAAGGTTTTTCCCTCCAAATACTTCGCTAATGCAAGTGTCCCGACAAACCCGAGTATCGCCCAGGAAAGCGCTATATCCATTAAGAACCTTCTACCAATGAACACTGTTGCCAGCACACAGAACCCGACGACCAGTATCCCCAGGATATCAATGGCAACTATCCTGTCAGCGGACGTTGGCCCCCTCCATACTCTGTATAAACACATAAAACAGCTTATGATCAAAGGTATTGAAAAATAAAGCGGTATACCGGATATCTCGGATATCATTCAAATATCTCCTTAATTAATTTTTCAAATCTCTGGGAGATGATCTCTGTCGCCTTCTTAACATCCTTGGCTTTCACGTTGATCCAGTGTACATACATGAATCCCTTCTTAATATCAACGGTCATGGTCCCTGGTGTTAAAGTGATCGAATTAGCCAACATGGTCTGTGCAACTTCATTCTTTAAATTGGTCTTGATCTTCACTATCCCCGGATTGATAGGTAGTCTTGGGTTAAGGATCCTCAAGGCAACATCAATATTCGCTAAAATACAATAGTATGTAAAAACAAAGGCATAATAAACAAAGTAAAAATATCTCTTTATCTGGAAGAGCTTTTTGAACTTGACCGTAAAAACATCGCCGAACGCCAGCGTAATAACCAAGGACATGGCGGCGCCCACAGCGAGCTCCTGCGCATCAGGGATCCACGTGAGGATCCCCCATACTGCAAAAGATATGATAAATACAACTATTCTTCCCATTTTATCCTCCAAGAACGCGTCCTGCATATTCAACGCCCTTAAGCAGAACATTGACTGCAGGGTCTAAAATAACATTTATAACATACGGGAAAGCCAAGCCCACCCCTATGCACACGAAGGCAAGAATGACCATAGCTGCACCCATAAAGAACGGAACTTCCGTGATGTTCTTAAATTTCTCCTTTAGCTTCCCAAAGTATACGAACTTTTCAACTTTAAGGAAGGATGCCAGTGTTACAATGCTGACTATCACCGCGAGAAGGGTCATAATATAATGGCCCGACATAACTCCCGCGATTATAATGAACAATTTAGACCAAAAACCGTTGAACGGCGGAATACCGGCAATAGACATAGAAGCTATCAGGGAGGTCGTGGAAGTTACCGGCATCTTTTCTTTTAAGCCGCCCAGCTCCTTCAGATCCCTGGTATCAGTTTTATATTCCACGGCCCCGGAATTCAGGAATAAGAGTGATTTAAAAGTGGCATGGTTGAGCAGGTGGAACAGCCCGCCGAGTATTCCAAGCGGAGTTCCAAGCCCTATCCCGAAAATAACATACCCCATCTGGCTTATGCTGTGATAAGCAAGGAGTCTCTTGTAATCCCACTGTCCTATGGCAAGAAATACCCCTATCACCATGGATAATGTCCCTAGGATCATTAAGATCCATGACAGAGTGGGAGTAAGCCCGAACACATTAAAGATTATCCTTATTAGGGCATAAGCGCCGATTGCCTTGATAAGTACCCCCGAAAGCATGGCGGATATCGGGGCTGGAGCTGAAGGATGAGCATCCGGAAGCCACGCATGAAAAGGAACCAAGGCAGCCTTTACGCTGAATCCCATAATGAACAAGGATAAACTTATCCAAAGCACCGAATTCATTCCGCCTTCAGCGATAATTTGCGACACATGGGCCATATTCAATGTCCCGCAGCAGGCATAAATAAATATAACTGCTAGCAGTATGAACGCAGACGCGACAGAGCCCAAGACCATATACTTAAAGGAAGCCTCTATTTCTTCACTTTCCGTCCCGAACGCAACAAGCGCATAGGAAGATATAGCGGCAATCTCAATGAATACATACATATTAAAGAAATCACCTGTGAGTATCACTCCGTTCATGCCGGCGATCATCAAGAGCAGAAGCGTATAGAACTTAGGTTTGCCGGTGAACCGGTTCATATAATTAATTGAGAACAATGAAGCGACCGTGCTCACAACGGCCACAGTAAGGAGAAGCAGCACACTAAGGCTGTCCAGGACCAGAATAATACCTATCGGGGCCTGATGCCCGCCCATAGTATACACAAGTGTTTTGTCCGGGAAAGTATTCAGGACAGCGATAATGGAAAATGCAACCAGGGACAGCACGGTCAGTAAAGCCAGGCTGTCGACCAAACCTTTCCTGATCCTTGCAACTAACGGTATTGCAAAGGCAACAAGAAGAGGCACGGCAACAAATAATGGCATGATATTTATCATCCTCTTAACTTCCTTATCTCTCTTATATCAAGGGTCCCGTATCTTTCATACAGCCTGATGCAAATAGACACCAGGAGGACCGTTGTAGCAAGGCCTATAACAATAGACGTAAGAACAAGCGCCTGCGGGAGCGGATCAACATATATCCAGTTCACGCCCTTTTCAACTATCGGAGCATGCCCTCCAGACCTGTATCCCACCACAACGATGAGCAAGTTAATGGCATACTCGATTATTGCAAGACCGATAACGATCTTTATTAGGTTCTTTTTAATGACTATGCAATATATGCCAAGCAACAACAAAAGTATGCAGAACAGATATATCATTATTTTCCCTTCCCGTTTATCTTCATAGCTACTAAAGCAATAAAGCCTGCAAAAAGAGCGGCCCCTACCTTTATGCCAATACCTATATTACTAATGGGGATCATACCCGCGCTGAACAACTTAAAAGGCTCCCCCTTGGGAATAAGGTTGAGGAAAAAGTATCCACCTGCATATCCCAATAGAGCCACTCCTAAGAAAACCAAAGCCCCTACGCTTTCAAACATTGAAGCAGCTCTTTCGCTTAATCTTTTTAGCGCACTTTCCCTCCCAAAGGCAAGCGTTATCAATACAAATCCAGAGGCAAGTATTACCCCTCCGGCAAATCCGCCTCCGGGCGATAGATGCCCGTGAAGCACAAGATAGATCCCGAAGAGGACCACAAGGCCCCCGACAAGCTTAACGATCGTTTTAACTATTATCGTCATCCCGTTCATCGGCTTTTTTCCTTCCTTTTGATCTAAGTACGGCAATAGCGCCCGCAATAGCTGTAAAGAGCACTGTCGCCTCACCTAAAGTGTCATAAGCCCGGTAATCTAGCAATACCGCGGTTACGAGGTTGCTAGCTCCTGTCTGCTTTAATCCATTGGCTAAATAGGTCTTGGAAACCGTAAGTAACGGGCTTCCGAACGGCGGAAGCTCTCTTAAAGCCCATAAAAAGAGCAGGCCAAAGACCAGGATAAATGCGAACGTTATGAGCGCTGAGAATATTTCCCTAACCCCGCCAAAAGATTCCACCATATCTTTTTTAATGCCAGTGGCCCTGATCAGTATCACTATAACGACTATCTCTACTATCAGCTGTGTGATCGCCACATCTGGAGCGCGCAACAGGAAAAATACAACGCAAACAGCAAAACCAACAACACCAAGCGCCACCACAGAAGATAAGAGACTTCTTATCTCAACGGCAACAATCGCGCCTATCAAAATAAAACCAAGCAGTAAATAAAGTTCCAACATTTACCTTACCTCACAAGTATGATCAATACTATCAAAAGACCCAGAAAACACCAAGATATATATGTATGCAGCATGCCTTGATGATGCATTTTTGCGAGATCAGATACAGCAAAGACCAGCTTTGACCCCTGCTCATATATATCTAGTACTTTATTTTCCAAAGCTCTGTACATTTTTTTCAGGATGCCGAAATCCCTGACAGTCCTGTAAAACTCAACGCCGGAAACTTTCATTTGCTCTTTATTATAAGATCCGCTGCCGATAAATATATCATCTCTCCTGAACTTAATGTTCTTCGCGCCGAACATGATAAAGCCTATCAGCAATCCAATAATTATCAGTAAAGCGGCAAGACCGGGCGCCCAGACTCCGGTATATGACACTCCAAGGACCGATGGATAAATAAAATACTTAAGAGGGATAGCAAAAGCGAATACGCCGAATATCACGCAAAGCGCAGCCAGCAGGACCATCGGCCACCACATGGAAGGAGCAACTTCTTTTATTTCCTTATTACTGCTTCTCTCTCCCATGAACACGGCATGTATAACCTTTGTAAAGCTGGCAAGTGTTAATGCTGATCCGAACATCGCAGCAAGCAGCCATATGACCCAGAGCATGTTGCCGTTATTTCCAAGATCGATCAAGCCCTGGTATATCATCCATTTGGACATGAAGCCGTTTAGCGGCGGGATCCCTGCTATGGCAAGTGAACATATGAGGCACACGGCAAAGGTAATAGGCATAAGCCTTGCAAGTCCGCCCAGGTTATTGAGTTCTGTGGTACCTGTTCTCTTTTCGATAGCGCCGCCGCAGAGAAACAAACAACTCTTATATATGGCGTTATTGAGCATATGGAAAAGGCCGCCGGCTATTCCGATCGGAAGGCCCGTGCCGATACCCATTACCATATAACCAACTTGACTGACTGCATGGTAGGAAAGCAGTTTCTTTAGGTCATGCTGGACCAAAGCCATCATTACCGCGATCACGACCGTCACAGAGCCGATCACAAGAAGAAGTATCGACATAAGCGAATTGGGGAACACGACGAACATATCAAGAGATATCCTGATAAGTAAATATATGCCCAAAAGTTTATCAAGCGCCGACGGAAGCAGGGCAACTACAGGAGCAGGCGCAACTTCCGCGGAATCAGGTATCCACCCGTGAAAAGGAATGGCTCCGGCTTTTGCCAGCGCTCCTACAAGTAAACATAAATAAGCGGCTATCGGAAGCGCTTCGGAAAGGCTCAACCGTATAGCATCTATCTGAAAGCTTCCTGTAAGATACCATATTATACCTACGCCGAAGATCATCAAGGCATCAGCCCCGCCCACCGTTACAAAGGTCTTCTTTGCGGCTGTCTCGGAATTATCTCCCAGCCCGACCATAAGATATAATGTAAGGCCTAAGAAACCCCAGAAAACCAGAAGCATTATCAGATCGTTAGCGGCTGCCGCGCCTATCGATGCGCCAACAGACCAAAGTAAGTATGCCCAATACTCGGACAATCTCGGTCTTCCTTCCATTGCCCTCAGAGAATATATCCCTATCACAAGTCCAAAGAAGGAAACAGCAAGTATCACCCATGAAGCAAGCTTATCAACCGTAAGATCGAAATTAGGCCCCAGGAATGTTGATCCGTAGATAAAGCTCAGATTACCTTTTATAAAGATAGCAATGCCCATTAAAAAGACCGCAAGCAAAGTGCCGATAGACAGCCACTGTATCAGGCGGATGCGCTTCTCCTTAAGAAGCAGGCACAATAAGCCGGATACAGCCGTAACGATTATTGGCAATATTAATATATGAGCGTTCATTTTCTAAACCTTCTCTTTAGATCCTCTGTCTTTTCCTGGGACATCCTGACAAGGTCTTTTCCCTGCGCAATGACCCTGTTATCAGGATCAATTGCGATCATTCTCTCGGTACAGCAATAACACGGGTCAACCGCTGCGGTTATAATCGCGGCATCAGCCAGCTTCTGCCCTATTACTGTTTTTTTGAATGATGGAACATTCATAAAGGACGGGGCTCTGATCTTATGCCGTTCAGGATAAGGGCCGCCGTTGGACCTTATATAATGAAAGACCTCTCCTCTTGGAGCTTCATGGACGCCTATCCCCTCTCCCGGAGGAATTTCCACATCTTCCAATTCGATGGGTCCTGAAGGCATGTTCTTTAGACACTGCCTTATTATTTTTATTGATTCTATGGTCTCAAGCAGCCTGACCGCGGCCTTAGCGAAAACGTCCCCGCCTTCCATTACGATCATTTCCCAATCAACCTTATCATATGCGGCATAAGGATGGTCTTTGCGTATGTCGATGGCCAATCCGGACGGTCTGGCAGTAGGCCCAAGCACACAAAGATCAATAGCATCCTGCTTGGTCAAGGCACCGACGCCTTTAAGCCTTACCTGAAGTATAGGATCATCAAGTACTGCCTTCGTGATCATTGTCGTGAATTTATCGGCATCATTGATAGCTGTAAGAAGCTCGGGAATATTTTCCTCTTTTATGTCACGCCTTACGCCGCCAACCTTGAACATGGCATAATGGTTCCTGTTCCCGGATATCTTCTCAAAGATATCGAGTATGGGCTCTCTATATCTCCATGCCCACATAAATACCGTGTTATATCCTATGAAGTGGCCCGCAAGCCCCACCCAGAGAAGATGGCTGTGGACACGTTCAAGCTCTCCGATGATCGTCCTGATATACTGGGCTCGTTCCGGAACTTCGATGCCGCCTACATCCTCTACCGCCTGCACATATGCAAAAGGATGTGATGTTGAACAAATACCGCATATCCTCTCTACCAGGAACGGTATCTGCTCGTAATTCTTTGCTTCAGCAAGTTTTTCAATGCCCCTATGGTTCCAGCCGATGTCGAGATCAGCATCGACCACAGTTTCACCCTCGACCGTAAATTTAAAATATTCCGGTTCCTCTAATAGAGGATGATAAGGCCCTATCGGTACGATATTCCTTGTCATCAATCTCTCCTCATCTGCGGATAATCTTTCCGCAGCGGATATACGCCTTCCGGCCATTCATCAGACAAAAGGAGCCGCCTCATATCGGGATGCCCCTTGAACTTAATACCCAAAAGCTCGCTCATTTCTCTTTCGATCCATTCGGCACCGGGAACAACACTGGTAATAGTGTCGATCTCGAGTTCCGCTTTGCTTATAAATGTCTTAACTGTCACAAAAAGATTATGCTTATCAAAAGCCATATGATAAAGGATCTCCATATATCCCGGATTATCAAGGCCCGAAGCTATCGAGAACCTTGCTCCCAGGTCCTTAAAAATAAACCCGATAACATCTCTGATATCCTGTTTATCAACGGTAACATGGACCCGCTCTGAGGTCTTCTCAAAGATCTCTACCTTA
>JBHPDX010000044.1:0-10052 GCA_042577445.1 Candidatus Margulisiibacteriota bacterium
GATCGTAGACCGTGCCACCCACCAGGATAAATAGGACCCGCAAAGTGGCTATAACAATTTTTCTTTCTGCGATTGGATGTTCTGAAAAACAGATCAAGGCATCACTTGGAGACACTGATCTTGGCAGAAAGACCCTGAAGGAATACCCTATAAAGGCTAAAGAAGAAGCTTTGGTAGAAATATATAAGAAGCTCAGGCCGGGCGACCCGATAACCATGGAGGGAGCGCAGGTCTATTTAAATAATCTCTTCTTTAACAGTAAGAGGTATGATCTTGGCAGGGTCGGCAGATATAAAATGAACAAAAAGCTGGGACTAAAGATCGCCGAAGGTAAAAATGTCCTTACAAGGGAAGATATTCTGGGTATTGTTAGCTATTTGATCAAGATCAACCAGGGGCAAGGCATGCCTGACGATATCGACCATCTTGGCAACAGAAGGGTAAGATCCGTTGGCGAACTCCTTCAAAGGCAATTTAGAATAGGGCTCTCTCGTGTCGAGAGGCTTATAAAAGAACAGATGGTGGTCAAAGCGGGAGAGAATATAACTCCTCAGATGATCATAAACATAAGGCCTCTTGCTGCGATAATACGGGAGTTCTTCGGATCCAGTCAGCTTTCACAATTCATGGATCAGACAAATCCTCTTGCGGAACTGACCCACAAAAGAAGGCTTTCCGCGCTTGGCCCCGGAGGACTTACTCGTGAGCGAGCCGGTTTCGAGGTCAGAGATATTCATCCTTCTCACTATGGAAGAATATGTCCGATAGAAACACCGGAAGGACCCAATGCAGGCCTCATTGCTTCTCTGGGCACTTATGCCCGGGTCAATAAGTTCGGCTTTGTTGAAACGCCTTACCGAAAGATCAGTAAGGGAAGAGTTACAAACAGTATTGAATATTTGACCGCTGACGTTGAAGATTATTATCGTATAGGGCCGGCTGATGTAAAAGTCGATAAGAATGGCAAGCTCCTTGAGGAGCATGTTCCTATGCGATATAAGAGAGAATTCAGTTTTGCTACCCCTAAAGAAGTTGATTACATCGGGGTTGCTCCGGATCAGGTCGTTGGAATAACGACGGCGCTTATCCCGTTCCTGGAGCATAACGATGCGAACCGAGCGCTTATGGGCGCCAACATGCAACGGCAATCAGTGCCGCTTTTGCAGCCGGAAGCGCCTTATGTCGGAACAGGTTTGGAGCTGAAAGTTGGTAGGGATTCCAGGCTTTTGGTTACCGCTCTTAATGCCGGCAAGGTGAAGACGGTCACCGCTGACGAAATAGTCATCAGTACCGGCAGGAAAACAGATGCATATAGGCTTTGGAAATTCCACCGGTCAAATCAAAATACCTGCATACATGCCCGCCCTGTTGTGAGATCCGGCCAGAAGGTCACAAAAGGCCAGACAATTGCTGATGGGTCGGCAACGGACATGGGAGAGATCGCTTTGGGAAAGAATCTTCTTGTGGCCTTTATGCCGTGGGAAGGGTACAACTACGAAGACGCGATACTTTTATCAGAAAGACTGGTAAAGAAAGATGTTTTCACTTCGGTCCACATTGAAAGGCTGGAAGTTGATGTAAGGGCCACAAAGCTCGGCATGGAAGAGATAACAAGAGAGATCCCGAACGTTTCTGAAGATGCGCTTAAAGATCTCGATGAGAGAGGGATCATCATGCCTGGAGCTGAAGTAACTCCGGGCGCCGTGCTGGTCGGCAAGGTAACACCAAAAGGTGAAACAGAGCTTCCTGCGGAAGAGAAACTGCTTAGGGCTATTTTTGGCGATAAAGCAAGGGATATGAGAGATACTTCTCTTCGTGTTCCTCCCGGAGAAAAAGGCAAGATCGTGGCGGTAAGGATATTTTCAAGAGAAAATGGCGACGAGCTTCCTCCCGGGATCCATGAGCTTGTCCGGGTTTATATCGCACAAATGAGAAAAGTCTCCATCGGCGACAAACTTGCCGGAAGACACGGGAACAAAGGTGTCGTATCAAAGATCCTTCCCGAAGAAGATATGCCTTATCTGCCGGATGGTACTCCCGTTGATGTTGTATTAAATCCTTTAGGTGTTCCGTCCCGTATGAATATCGGTCAGATACTTGAGCTATTCCTTGGCAACGCCGCTCATGTATTAGGGCATAATTATGAAGTGCCGACCTTTGATGAATCAATTATGGAGAATGCTTCATGCATCAAAGTTGAGGCCGAATTGGAGAAAGCCGGTTCAAAGGCCGGATATTCTTGGATCAATAAAAGCGGTAAAACATGGCTTCGTGATGGAAGAACAGGGAAAGCTTTTGAGCGGCCTGTAGCGGTCGGTTATATGTATTTAATGAAACTGATCCACCTTGTTGATGATAAGATGCACGCCCGTTCCACAGGGCCGTACTCTCTTATAACCCAGCAGCCGCTGGGAGGTAAAGCCCAGTTTGGCGGACAGCGTTTCGGGGAAATGGAAGTATGGGCACTGGAAGCTTATGGCGCCGCACATACCCTGCAGGAACTTTTAACGGTAAAGAGCGATGATGTTGTGGGGAGATCAAAGGTTTACGAATCCATTATTAAAGGAAAGCCAATGGGCAAGCCTGGCATACCTGAATCATTCAAAGTATTAATAAAAGAACTTAGAAGTTTAGGGCTTGATGTGAAGACTCTATCAGATGACGGGAAAGAAGTGAACGTTGATGAAGAGTCAAAATCGGAGCCCAGAGGTATTTTTGGTAAACGAGTTCCCAAAAAGGAGGTGAGGTTGTAATATATGCAGCTTAGAAGAAAAGATGTAAAGACCTTCACAAAATTAAAGATCGGACTGGCATCAACAGAACGGATCCTCTCATGGTCACACGGCGAAGTTGAAAAGCCGGAAACTATAAACTACAGGACATTTAAGCCGGAAAGAAAGGGTCTTTTTGATGAAAAGATATTCGGTCCGGTAAAAGATTGGGAGTGTCATTGCGGTAAATATAGAAGGGTTAGATATCGCGGTATCGTGTGCGAAAGATGCGGCGTAGAAGTTACTACCTCACGAGTAAGGCGCGAGCGAATGGGTCATATTAAATTGGCTGTCCCGGTATCTCACGTTTGGTATTTAAGAGGCATCCCGGGTTTTATGGGGGTCGTTCTTGATATTTCCACGAAGAGCCTTGAGGAAGTCATTTACTATGATGCTTATATGGTCACAGAGATAACTCCCAGCGGCAAAGAGAAAATGAAGCTCCGGGTTGGACAGGTTCTGCGGGAGGCTGAATATCAGGAAGCCAAGGAAAAACACGGGAGCAGTTTTAAGGTGGATATGGGCGCCAAAGCGGTGAGAGATGTTCTTGCCGGAATAGACATGGGTCAATTGGTCGCAAAGCTCCGCAGAGACTTGAAGACCGCTGTTGGTCAGAAAAGAATGAAAGTGATCAAGCGTCTACGTGTTACGGAAGCTTTCTTGAAGTCCGCGAACAGACCGGAATGGATGATCCTGGAAGTTGTTCCTGTTATGCCGCCGGATCTCCGGCCGATGGTTCAGCTTGAGGGTGGCCGTTTTGCCACTTCAGACTTGAACGATCTCTATCGAAGAGTGCTTAACAGAAATAACAGGCTAAAAAAGATCATTGCCATGGGTGCGCCGGAGATGATCGTCCGGAACGAAAAAAGAATGTTGCAGGAAGCGGTTGACGTCCTTATAGATAACGGCAGAAGAAAGAGGGCGGTAACAGGCTCAACCGGAAGGCCGCTTAAATCTTTATCGGACATAATAGAAGGTAAGCAGGGAAGGTTCAGACAGAACCTGCTTGGGAAGAGGACGGACTATTCCGGCCGGTCTGTTATCGTTGTCGGACCAACACTCAGACTGCATCAGTGCGGCCTCCCCAAAGAGATGGCTCTTGAATTATTTAAGCCGTTCGTTATCAGAAAGCTTGTTGAACGCGGCTTTTCTCAAAATGTAAAAAATGCAAAGCGTCAGATAGAGCGGCGCGAAATAGTGGTTTGGGACGTTCTGGAAGAAGTGATCAAAGGACATCCCGTCATGCTTAACAGAGCGCCGACACTGCATAGACTAGGCGTCCAGGCCTTTGAACCTATACTGGTTGAAGGTAAGGCGATCCAAATACATCCGTTGGTCTGTGCGGCATTTAACGCTGATTTTGACGGCGACCAAATGGCGGTTCACGTACCTCTACTTACTGAAGCACAGGTTGAGGCGAGGATCCTTATGCTGTCGTCCAATAATATACTTTCTCCCGCATCAGGCCGTCCTGTTTGTACTCCTACACAGGATATGGTCCTGGGGATTTACTATATGACGGTTGATAGCGAAAAAGAGCAAAAGGGAAAAGGAATGTATTTTGCGAATGCGTGGGAAGCAATGGTCGCGCATGATCTGGAGCAGGTGCATTTGCATGCCCTGATAAATGTGAGGATCGACGGTAAGATCATTAAGACCACTGTCGGAAGGGTTAAGTTCAATAACACTTTAAGTAAGATCGTTGCCAAGCATTCGGAAGGTGAGAAAATAGATTATATAAATACTACGGTCGAGAAAAAGAAGCTTGAGAAACTTATTACCGATTCCTTTATCCGTTTTGGCTCCGCTGTAACAGCCGAGATCGCGGATGAGGTAAAGCGCCTGGGATTCAAGTACGCAACTATTGCCGGAATATCCATCTCTATAGAGGATCTAAAGGTCCCTGCTTCCAAGAAACAGATCGTAGACCGTGCCACCCACCAGGTTGATCAACTGGACAAGCAATTCAAGGCGGGAACGCTTTCAGCGAAGGAAAGGTTCATAAGATCCATTGATATCTGGGGCAGTATAACAGAGGAAATAACACAGCAGATGCTCAAGGGATTTGATAAATTGAATTCAGTTTATGTTATGGCTTTCTCAGGAGCAAGAGGCAGTCTACAGCAGGTAAGACAACTTGCAGGTATTCGCGGACTTATGGCGGATCCATCAGGGAATATTATAAATATCCCGATCAAAACGAACTTTAAAGAGGGATTAAGCGTAACAGAATATTTTATCTCGTCATATGGGGCCAGAAAAGGACTGGTTGATACCGCTCTTCGTACCGCAGATTCCGGATATTTGACCAGGAGGCTGGTGGACGTTGCGCAGGATGTCATTATTACCGAAGAAGATTGTAAATCAAAAGAGGGAATAACACTTTCAAATATTAGAGAGGGCTATGAAGAGATCATCCCGCTCAGTGTAAGACTGATCGGAAGGACACTTACCAAGAATGTTGCCGACCCTATTACCGGCAAGGTGATCGCAAAAGCAGGGGAAGAGGTTACAGAGGAGCAGGCAAAAGATATTTCTGCAGCCGGCATTGAAAAAGTTCAGGTAAGATCCGTGCTTTCATGCGCCTCAAAGAGAGGGCTGTGTCAGACGTGTTATGGTAAGGACCTGTCTCATAGGGGCATTGTGAATATCGGAGAGGCAGTTGGGATTATTGCCGCGCAGTCCATTGGAGAGCCCGGTACCCAGCTTACCATGAGAACCTTCCATATCGGCGGCGTTGCTCTTCATAAGGGTGCTGTCGTGAAGATCAAGGTCAGGCATGGCGGAAAGATCGAGTTTGGGGAAGGGATAGAACTGCAGGAAATTAAAGATGATTCTGGGAATAAGGTGACAATGGTGACCAGACTTTCGTCGATATTCGTGAAGATCAAAGACAAGAGGGAAGAATATGTTCTTCCTCTGGGCGCTATCATCAAAGTAAAGGAAAAAGATCATATCGAATCGGGAGACGTGGTTGCGGAATATGACGCGACTTATGAATATTTGACTTCCAGTGCCGCAGGGAAGACCCTGTTCCTTGGTCTGGATATCCTTGAGAGAAGAAAAAAGCTTGAAGGAAAGACCTTGATGGAGCGGATAGCAAAGAATGATGCGGAGATGTTCGTATATGATCCTAAAGTTAAGAAATCATATAGTGTTCCAAAAGGCGCTAAAGTATTCGTAAAAGTAGGGAAAAAGGTGAATGCAGATGAGGATCTCGCCCAGGGAGTAACTGCGAAATCACCGGGAATAGTGATAAGCATCAGCGGGAAGCTGAAAAAAGAGGTAGTGGTAGCCCCCGGTGAGAACTATTCTATCCTTGCGGGGTCAAGAGTTAATGTTAATAACGGAGAAATGATATCAGCATATACTCTGCTTGCTACGGTTGAAAGTATTAGAAGGGACCCGAGTAAAACAAGAGATATTATCCAAGGCTTGCCGAGAGTAGAAGAGCTTTTTGAGGCGCGAAGACCCAAAGAACCGGCACTTCTTTCCGACAGTGATGGCGTGGTGGCGATCTCAGAGAGCGAAGGGGCAAGGCTTATCAATATTAAAGGATCTCAAGAGAAGAAGGAGTATACGGTCCCTTACGAGACCAGGCTTCATGTGACATCCGGCGATAAGGTTTCCAAGGGAACACAGTTGACCGATGGCACGATAAGCCCGCATGATATATTAAGGATATTTGATGTTAATGCCGCACAAACCCTGTTAGTTGACGAGATCCAGAAGATATACAAAGGGCAGGGCGTTACCATTAATGATAAGCACATTGAAGTTATCGTAAGGCAGATGACAAAGAAAGTAAGAGTGGTCGATCCTGGCGAGACAGTCTTGCTTCCCGGAGAGCTCATTGATTCCAATGAGCTGGAACGCTTGAATAAAACCATGAAAGGCGATAAAGCTAACGCAATGCAGGTATTGCTTGGTATAACAAAGGCTTCTCTTTCAACAGATAGCTTTATCTCAGCTGCTTCATTCCAGGAAACAGCAAGGATATTAACGGATGCAGCTATAAAAGGCAAAGTCGATGATATGTACGGGCTTAAGGAGAACGTTATAATCGGAAAATTAATTCCGGCTGGCACGGGATTTGATACTCATCGAAATATTGATCTTACCCCTAATGTTACGGGCGGTGGATCGGCCAAGTAGTTCATTGAATTTTCCGTGGTTTTATAGTAAAATGATTATTCTTTTTGTTTTTTAGGAGGTTTTATAGTGCCGACAATTAATCAGTTATTGAGAAAAGGTAGAAAAAAGAAAAAGTTCAAGAGCAAATCCCCTGCTTTGGAGGGCAATCCTTTGAAGAGAGGAGTTTGTGTTAGGGTTTATACTACAACGCCAAAAAAGCCTAATTCTGCTCTCAGGAAAGTTGCGAGAGTAAGACTGGTTAATGGCATGGAAGTAAGTGCGTATATACCTGGAGTCGGGCATAACCTGCAGGAGCACTCTGTAGTTCTTGTTAGGGGAGGAAAAGTGAAGGACCTGCCTGGCGTCAGGTATCACGTTGTAAGAGGAACTTTTGATACCGGCGGAGTTGAAGGCCGAAGGCAGAGCAGATCCAAATATGGCACTAAATTCACAGAGGGTGGGGCGGCCCCTAAAAAAGCTGCACCGAAAGCTGCTGCCCCGGCAGTGGAACCTGCAAAGACTTAATTTAAGGAGAAGAAGATGCCTAGAAAAGGAAAAATAAAAAAGAGAAAAATATCTGCGGACCCAGTATATAACAGTGTATTGGTGCAGAAATTCATCAGCAAAGTCATGTATGACGGGAAGAAGAGCGTTGCGGAAAATATCGTTTACACTTCCCTTAAAAGCGCTGCTGAAAAATTAAAAGGGGATCCTCAAGCGGTATTTGAAAAGGTCATCGCCAATATTCGACCGGTGATGGAAGTAAAGCCAAGGCGTGTCGGCGGATCCACCTATCAGGTTCCGATAGAGGTGGAAAGGGATAGATCAACATCTCTTTCAATGAAATGGCTTAGGGATTATGCAAGGCTCAGGTCCGGGAAAACTATGGTTGATAAATTAACCGCTGAGCTTATTGATGCCCATAACGGTGGCGGCGGCGCAATGAAAAAAAGAGAAGATGTCCATAGAATGGCGGAAGCAAACAAAGCATTTGCTCACTTTAGGTGGTAAGGAGTATTTAAGTGACAAGGACACATTCAATAGATAAATATAGAAATGTTGGGATCGCGGCTCATATTGATGCCGGCAAGACAACCGTGACGGAACGTATATTGTTCTATAGCGGAAAGATACATAAAATAGGAGAAGTGCATGATGGCGCGGCGACCACAGACTGGATGGCTCAGGAGAGGGAACGCGGCATCACGATTACCTCCGCTGCTATTACTACATTCTGGAATGATTATAGGATCAATATTATCGATACTCCCGGGCACGTTGACTTTACGGTCGAAGTAGAAAGGTCTCTGAGAGTTCTGGACGGGGTTATAGCCGTATTTTGCGCTGTCGGCGGCGTGCAGCCGCAGTCCGAGACTGTTTGGAGACAGGCGAACAGATATAATGTTCCGCGTATGGCGTTCATAAATAAGATGGACAGGGTCGGCGCTGATTTTCATCGTTGTGTTGGTATGATGAAAGACCGCTTACAGGCGAATGCCGTGCTGCTTCAGCTTCCTATTGGGGCGGAAGATAAGTTCACCGGTATTATCGATCTTGTGAAGATGAAAGCAATAATGTTCGGAGGTGAAATGGGAGAAACAACCTCCGAGGCAGACATCCCGGCAGAGATGAAGGCGGAAGCCGAAAAGTATCATGAAAAGCTTGTTGAAGCTGCTGCGGAATCGGATGATAAGCTGCTTGAGAAATATCTGGAAACGCATAAGCTTTCGAACGAAGAGATTGCGAAGGGCCTCCGAAAGGCGACCATTGACTGCAAGATCGTTCCTATTACTTGCGGGACGGCATTGAGGAATAAGGGCGTCCAGCCGATGCTTGATGCTGTTATTGATTATATGCCTTCGCCTATAGATATTCCTCCTGTGGCTGGCCTTAATCCTAAGAGTGGGACTGATGATACCAGGGAAGCCTCTGATACCGCTCCGTTCTCAGGATTGGCTTTTAAAATAGCTACGGATCCTTATGTTGGCAGACTGACTTTCTTTAGAGTTTACTCCGGCACGCTTAATGCCGGTTCATATGTTCTTAATTCGACGAAGGAAAAGAAAGAGCGTATCGGAAGACTTGTCCAGATGCACGCGAATAAACGAGAGGAAATTGATAGTGTCTATGCGGGCGATATCGGGGCAATAGTCGGGCTTAAGAATACTACTACCGGCGACACACTTTGTTTGGAAGAGAAGCCGATAATACTCGAATCGATGTTCATACCGGAGCCGGTTATATATGTTGCGATCGAGCCGAAAACAAAAGCAGACCAGGAGAAACTTGGTGTTGCACTTGGGCGTCTTGCCGAGGAAGATCCGACATTCAGGGTTAAAGGTGATCCTGAGACCGGCCAGACAATTATATCCGGCATGGGTGAACTTCACCTGGAGATCATTGTTGACAGGCTCTTAAGAGAGTTCAAGGTTGATGCGAATGTGGGGAAGCCTCAGGTTGCTTATAAGGAAACGATAAAGGGCAGTGCTGATGTTGAGAGCAAGTTTATAAAGCAGACCGGCGGCCGCGGTCAGTATGGCCATGTTTACATCAAAATGGAACCTCTTGAGCGCGATAAGGAATTTGAATTTGTGAATGAGGTTGTCGGAGGTGTTATTCCTAAAGAATATATATCTTCTTGTGAGGCCGGGATCAAAGAGGCAATGAACACAGGGGTTCTTGCGGGTTATCCTGCCACAAGCGTCAAAGTTACATTATATGACGGTTCTTATCACGAAGTTGACTCATCTGAGATCGCTTTTAAGATAGCAAGTTCTATGGCTTTTAAGGATGCTTTCATGAAAGCAAAACCGATACTGCTTGAGCCGCTTATGAACGTTGAGGTTGTTGTTCCCGAGGCTAACATGGGAGATGTTATGGGTGATCTTAACAGTAGACGCGGCCGGATAGAAGGTATGGAGACCCATGGCGGGCTTCAGACGATAAAATCAAAAGTCCCGCTTTCAGAAATGTTCGGATATGCCACTGCACTTAGGTCGAAGACGCAGGGCAGAGGAACATATACAATGGAGCCTTTCGCATATGATGAGGTTCCAAAGAATATCTCTGAAGGCATAATTAAGAAAGCAAAGGGCGCATAAAAACAAGGAGGAATATATATGGCAAGAGAGAAATTTGAGAGGAAGA
>JBHPDX010000045.1:0-9658 GCA_042577445.1 Candidatus Margulisiibacteriota bacterium
CTTCCCAGCCGAGTACTGATTCTTCGACAAGGAGCTGGCCTATCGGTGATGCTGATAGTCCTCTTTGTGCGACGACACGAAGTTCTTCTACATTATATACAGCTCCTCCGCCTGCTCCGCCCATTGTGTAGGCCGGGCGAAGAATAACAGGGTAACCGAGCTTTTCGGCTATCTTTTCTGCTTCTTCGATAGAGTATGAGAGTTCGCTCTTTGGCATTTCTATGCCGAGTTTAGCCATTTCGTCTTTGAAAGCTTTTCTGTCTTCGCCGCGCTCAATTGCATCAGCTTTTACGCCGATAATTTCGACGCCGTATTTCTTAAGTACGCCTTCCTTATGCAGTGCTGCGGAAAGGTTAAGCCCGGTCTGGCCTCCCAAATTAGGAAGCAAAGCATCCGGTCTTTCTTTTTCGATGATCTTGGTAATATATTCAATGTTGAGGGGTTCTATATATGTAACGTCTGCTGTTTTAGGATCGGTCATAATGGTTGCAGGGTTGGAATTAACTAATACTACTTGATAGCCTTCTTCTTTGAGGGCTTTACAGGCTTGGGTCCCGGAGTAGTCAAATTCACAGGCTTGTCCGATAATGATGGGGCCGGATCCGATAACGAGGACTTTCTTGATGTCGGTGCGTTTTGGCATGGTCGCGTCTCCTTTTATTTTTTATTAATGGACAAAAAAAAATACTGTTTATCTTCGGTCCTAGATGCTGTTTATCTCAATTTTCCGTCGATTCCCGGTGTCTTTTTCTGTTTTTGCCCCCGAAAAAACACGGGGCAGGGCAAAAAAAAAGACGCCCTTGTGACGTCTTTGTTCATTGATAATACTTCGTTGTATCATTCCCGAAAAGTATATAGATTTAATGGGAAGTTGTCAACCCTTTATCAGCTATCAGGTGTCAGGGATCAGGGGTCAGGGATGAGGGATGAGGGACGAGGGATGAGGGATGGCGGAGAGATTGCTTGATAATATTCTTATATGCAGTTTAGAGAATAAATGCTGTCGGGAAATACTATATTTGACCGATTTAACTGCAATAAAGGAGGATATTATGGGCAAAGAACTGGTGCCGGTCGAGGTTATCGAGAACAGGACATTTGTCATTAGAGGACATAAAGTAATGCTGGATAGTGACCTTGCAAAGCTATATCGGGTACCTACATTTAGGTTGAATGAGCAGGTTAAGCGGAATCTTGACCGGTTCCCTGAGGATTTCATGTTCCGGCTCTCCAAAGAAGAATATTCAAACTTGATATCGCAAAATGCGATTTCAAGATGGGGAGGTGTTCGCAAGCTGCCCAGGGTATTCACCGAACAGGGCGTGGCGATGCTTTCTTCGGTGCTCCGAAGCAAGCGAGCGGTGCATGTGAACATCCAGATCATGCGCGCCTTTGTTAAGCTCCGCAGGATACTCTCAAGCCATGCTGAGCTCAGGCGCAAGATCGAGGAGATGGAGAGAAAGTATGACGCGAATTTCAAGGTGGTGTTTGACGCGATCAGAAAACTAATGGAAGGACCGGTTTCGAAGTCTTCGAAGAAGATAGGATTTGTTAAGTGAGAGGTGATGTATGTGGCAAAAGAGCTTGTTCCATATGAGTTGATCGAGAACAGGATATTTATTATCAGAGGACATAAGGTGATGTTGGGCAGCGACCTTGCTATATTATACGGAGTGCCGAACAAGAGGTTGAACGAACAGGTCAAGAGGAATAAGGACAGGTTCCCTGATGATTTTATGTTCAAGCTGACAAATGCGGAATATGACATCTTGAAGTCGCAAATTGCGACCTCAAGTTGGGGCGGTTCTCGAGATCTGCCGTTTGTGTTCACCGAACATGGGATATTGATGTTGTCTTCGGTATTAAATAGTAAAAGAGCTGTAGATGTGAATATCCAGATCATGCGCGCATTTGTTAAGCTCCGCAGGATACTCTCAAGCCATGCTGATCTCAGGCGCAAGATCGAGGAAATGGAGAAAAAGTACGACGCGAACTTCAAGGTGGTGTTTGACGCTATCAGAAAGCTAATGGAAGGACCGGTAGCGAAGCCCTCGAAGAAGATAGGATTTGTTAAGTGAGAGGTGATGTATATGGCAAAAGAGCTTGTTCCATATGAGTTGATCGAGAACAGGATATTTGTTATCAGAGGCCAAAAGGTAATGATAGACAGGGACCTTGCCGAACTGTATGGGGTACCGACAAAATATTTAAATCAACAGGTCCGGCGGAATATACTTCGATTCCCTCCAGAGTACATGTTTCAGCTGTCAGAACAGGAAAAATCTGAACTGGTTGCAATTTGCAACCGGTTCGGATCTCTTAAGCATTCAACTTCTCTGCCTCATGTATTTACGGAACATGGCGTTGTCATGCTTGCCAGTGTTCTGAGCAGCGAAAGGGCGATCAAGATGAGCATATTTATCATTAAGACTTTCGTCAAACTAAGGCAGATGCTTTCATCTCACAAGGAACTCGCTTCACGCTTCGCACTTCGTTTCACGCTTCCCTTCCGCGCTTCACGTTTCACACTTACCAAAGATGTAAGATCATTAGTGCAGGAAGTTGATAATAATATCCGCCATCCCCTCAGGATATTGATACATCACTCCATGCCCGCCGCCGGGGATCATTACCAATTTTGCGTTCGGAATAAGTTTTGCCATCATTTTTGAGTTCTCGGGCGGGGTAAGGATATCTTCCGTCCCTGTTATAAGCATTGTCGGGGTTTTCAGGCCTTTTAATCTTGAGTATGTGCCGCCCCATTTTCTCCATGCGTTATATTGGCGGCTGATATTTTCCGGCGGGCTTGTTTCTGTTACTTTCGGGAAGTATTTTCTCGGGTCCGGATTATCTTCCAGCCATTTTTGAGGCAGGAGGAGGGAGAGGAGTTCCATTCCGTTATCTGATGATGTATTTTCGAGTATTTCCAATGTTTTGGGATCGGGATCGACTGCTTGTTTTCCTCCGGTATCTGCCGCGTAAAGGATAAGCTTATCCACTTTTTCGGGGTAATTGAGGGCTAGTTCCTGTGCGATGTATGTACCGAGCGACCAGCCGAGTATATGGGCTTTTTTTATCTTGAGCGCGTCCATCAGGCCGGCGGTGTCTTGGGCGAAGAGTTTGATGGTAAATTCTTTATCTGATGCGGTAGTTTTCCCCATTCCGCGGTTATCGAAGACGATGACTTTATACTTTTTTGAGAGTTTTCTGATGAATCCCCTGCTCCACATATCCATTGTGCCGTTGTAGCCGGTGATCATTATCAATGGTTCGCCTCTGCCATAGGTGATGTAGGCGATATTTATGCCGTCAACTTTAACCGAGCCGGCCCTTGGTGCGGATCGTTTTATTATAAGCACTACTGTAGACGTAAGGAGAAAGATCAATATGATGAGCAGATATTTTTTCATGCGCTGGTATTATAGCATTTTGTAGATATTTTATTGGGCTTGCCCGCCGTAGGCGGGAAGTTGTCAACCTTGAAATTAGTTCATTCCAATATGGCAGGATCTTTGATAATTTATTTACTGGGTCGTTCTAACCAGCGGTTTGGTATTCGATCTTCCATCGCCATCTTATACAGCTGGGATATACTGTAGTCTGGAAACGATTTTGGCAACTGACGTCCTACTATTTTATATGATAAATGATTTTGGTGTTTAATTGCTCCCGATACATCTTTTCTTGTAGGTAAGGTAAGTTTCATACCAGGTTTAATATCATGGACACTTTTAATACTTTTATTATTTAGGTAAATCAAAAGAATTGCGGCTTTAGTCTCAGTAGCTGTTTTACAGAATGACAATTTATCCTTAACGATCCCCAAAAGGGTATCTCCTTTTTTGGTAGTATATTTCTGTGGGCGATCGATGGGCAGTTTCAAGCTTAAACGAGGAACACCTTCTGACCTAAACATATTGCATCATCCTCCTAGTTACTATCAATTTTATCACTCATTTAATAGAAACTCAATCATTATAGTGATTTAAGCCCAATGTGGCAGGATCTTTGATAATTTATATTTTCTTTTTCCTAAAACCTATACAAATCCGGATCAAAGCTGTAAAATTTATCTTGTCGATCTATTTCTATAGTAAAAGGAGGCATCATGTCATATTATCTTTGGATCCTTCAGGCGTTCCTAGCTTTGCTCTGGGTATATAGTCTATACGCGGTGATGAACCCGAAAAAGGTAATAGTTTTTACGATCGAGAGGCAGGAAAAGGCGCTTAAGTTCTACGGTCTTGAAGCCGAGATAAGGGCTACGGAGAAGACAGAGGGGATCATCAAAAGAGGCCACATGATCGTGCTTGTTATACTGACGGTGTATATATTTCTTGTGTTTTTATTCGGGAACCAGTTCATCTGCACACTGGCGCAATAGGTGGATTGGGAAGGTGGGGAATTGAGGTAGGATCTTTGATAATGAAATTGAAGTTATTATTTGGGATTGATCTTAAGTTCTCCTTTTTTCATTTTTTCATGGCATTCGGGACATAACAATAGGGTTCGCACCTTATCTTCTGTTGGAGAAATCGGAGAAACATCATAAAATTTTGGGGCGACATCCCTACTCTCTTTCCCGCAACCCTGACACTTATTGCGATTTATCATATTCTAGCTCCTTTTCTAAGGATCGGCTGGTTTCCTAAAAAACTAGTCGGCTCCAACTCTTAATAGTTTAGTTATTAATGAGGTCGGTTATTTCACTATACCCGTCATTGAATTGACATTCGACATGCACCTTAGTGCCTATCCCAATTCTGGGCTTACTCTCTATTGCTGGGAATTGAAAGGATGTCATAATCTCTTCCCCACCATCGTCTAAAACAACTACAGCTTTTAACTCTTTTATTTTGCCTGTTGTTTTAGCTATATCCATTCCGGGAATGGGCTTTATTTTTTCAGGTAATTTCTTAACTGACATATTTCACCGCCTTTTTTGTTTTGGCCATTGCTCTGGTCTCTGGGCATAATACGCTATGGTCAACTGGGCGGCCACGTTGTCCTGTGTGTCCTGCAATCCATCTGTTTCAATGTTTGCCTTGAACCATTGCCACGTCTGCACAACCTCGCTTCTTGATGGGCCATATCCTACTCTCGATGAGAACGCAGGTACAGCCAAAACTACTATTAATACTATTAAGACTATCAGCTTATTCATATTACTTCACCGCCTTATTTTTCAATATAGGCTTTGTATTCCTTGATGGTTTCTTCTGGAGTCCACCGCCACCACATAGGATTATTTGCCTTTGCCTTAACTTCGGTTATATTGCCTTTTGGAGTAAACATTAATGTTAATCGGTTTGTTGATGTTTTTGTTGTGCTTGTAGAGCCTGCAAGAATTGAATCCTCATCGTATATTTTTTTTGTTGTATCTGTATAGGCAATTTTCTCAAGAGCAATTTCTATAATTCCTGCTTCTTTGTCCTGATATGCAACTCTCCAGCCCCTGTCATAAGCAAAGCGTATTGTTTTTGAAAATACTTCGTCATATGGCTTGTTTAAAGTGTAGGTTTCGCTTACACCAGCACAGCCAACAAGGAAAATAAGAGATAAGACAATAAGGCACAGAATTACTTTCCCCATAAAACACCGCCCTATAAATTAACGTTTCGTACACAAAATCATACCCCTTTATATAATATTTTCAACACCTTTCCAGATTTAAGCCTAATTATTTACTTGCACCTCACCTCTTTAAGCGTATAATTTTTAATATTAAAACCATTATGAAAAAGAAAAAGCTTACTCAAGAACAATTAAACAAATTTTTCGAAATTCCAATGATTATTCTCGCGATATTAGTATTAATCCTATTCATAATTGATTATACAGTTCCGCTATATGACCCATGGGAAACTCTTGTTGGATGGCTTAAATGGATAATATGGAGCGTCTTTGTAATTGAATATGCTTCAAAATTATACATAGCGAATGAAAAATGGAAATATATAATCAGTAATTGGTTCGCACTATTAGTGATTTTGCTTCCGTTTTTAAGGATATTCAGAGTTTTTCGGGCTTTTCGCGCCATTAAAGTCTTTCGTGGGGTAAAAGCATTTGGGATTACAAAGATTATGCAGTCGATTGGCGAATTTAAAGGAGTAAATATTTACAAAGCTTTTGATAAAATGAAAATTGGAAGAATAATCATAAAACTAACGAAGAAAATTAAATCATAACTTTATTTTCCCCCTTCCCCTCTCCCCTCTTTGGGCGTATAATTTTATATATAAAACATGCGCTTAAGGCTATTTAATCTTTATGGCAAAAAATAAAACAACATTCGTAGATTTATTTGCTGGCATCGGCGGCTTTAGGCTTGCCTTTGAATCGCTTGGGAGCAAATGCACTTTCAGCTCGGAATGGGATAGATATGCCCAAGAAACTTACCAAACAAATTTTAAAGAAATTCCAAAAGGTGATATATCTAAAATTAACACAGATGATGTCCCAAATCACGATATATTGTGCGCAGGATTTCCATGCCAAGCATTCAGTATTTGTGGCTCAATGAAGGGCTTCGAGGACACAAGAGGAACTTTATTTTTTGAACTCTTAAGAATAGCTAGCATTAAAAAGCCAAAGGTCCTTTTTCTCGAAAATGTTAAGCATTTAATACACCATGACAATAAAAGGACATTAGCAACAATAATAAAACATCTATTAAATCTCGGGTACAAGGTTTCCTATGAGATACTAAATGCAAAAGATTTCGGCGTCCCACAAAACAGAGAAAGGCTAGTTATTATTTGCAACAAAGAAAAACTTTTTAATTTCGGCTCGATCAGAAAAACACCTTCAGGCTGCATTGAAGATTTTCTTGAAAAGAAAGCCGACTTTGAATATCTTCCGAAAAAGTCATATACATTAATAAAAAATCCAATTCGACAAGAATCTGGCTTGATTTTTGTTGGGCATCGCAATAAACCCATAAGAAAAAATGGCATTCGACCTAACACAGAGCATTTATCAAGGGTGCATAAACAGCCTAATAGAATTTATTCAGCAAAGGGCATTCACCCCACAATCCCTTCCCAAGAGCCAACAGGAAGATTTTATATATTGCACAATAATAAGGTACGGAAATTAACGATTAATGAGTGCTATAAACTTATGGGATTCCCAGATAGTTTTAAAAAACCAGTTCCTCAAGCTGAGCAATATAAACAAATAGGCAATTCAATCTGTGTCCCCATGGTTAAAGCTGTGGGAAAGGAAATTTTAAGGCAGCTGTTATGACAAAGAAATGCGATGAACTACTCAATAGTATATTTAAAATAGCAAAAAAGGCAAAACTAAATGAGGTTAAAGGCTTATCAGGCAATGAGAAAGATATGCTCAATACCATAGTTAATAAATCCACCTCTCAAACAGGCGTTTACACTGTCTTAATAACAAGCTTAGTAACTAAGATAATTAATCCAAAGCAAGATACTAGGTGCCATCAAGCAAATATGCCTGGCGGTTATTCTGGCCGTTCTTTTGACACAGCACATATCACACCTTTTCTAAAAAGTATTGGCTTCCCCTTTATGAAAGAATCTGGATGGCTAACACGTTCCCTTGAACAAAATTATCCTTATAAATTGAACTATCGAGGGAGAATTAGCAATAAAGAGGTAAAAGCAGCCTTTCTGTCTCTACTAGATAATATCGAGGAAAAGAAGAAGGATCCCTATCAATATCTGTTGCATATTTTTATTCTCTCAATAATGAAAATGCAAAATGAAAAGATTAGCACCCTAAGTCCAATAAAAAAAGACTCGAGATTAACTATAGATTGTATAATAGAAATATTAATGCTACATTTTTCCTGGCCATATAAAGAACGAGGGGCTTCGAGATTGCCGGTTTTAGCAATTAGTGCAATATACAAGTGCCTCTTATCTGAGACTAAGAGATATTCAGGGAAGCTTCTTATAGCCCTCGAAGAACACACCTCGCCAGATTCGAGATCTGGAGCAATTGCAGATATTAATATTAAAACAAAATCCGGTGATTTTTACGAGGCGGTTGAAGTAAAGCACAATATCCACATTAATCCCCAAATGATATTAGACGCGTATAATAAATTAAAATCACATAAAGTTGAACGCTACTATATTTTAACAACTGCATCCCCTAGTATATTAAATGAAGATGAGAAAGCGGTAAATGAAGGAATAGATAAAATAAGGAAAGAGCATGGGTGCCAAGTCATCGCAAATGGTATTTTACCAACTATTAGATTTTATCTTAGGCTTTTGGGCAACACTGATAATTTTATCAACAATTATGCCGATAACCTCACTAAAGATAGATCGATTCAATTTGAGCATAAAGAGGCCTGGAACCAAATATACAAAACAATGCTACAGGGATAATCCCCCCTCTTTGGTCGTAAAAAGACGGGGATAAAAAAGCAGGATCTTTGATAATTTATTCTAGAACAGCCTTATCAATTTGTGATATTGCTTCCTTGATTTGCGTAATATCTTGTGGTGCGTATGCACCCTTATTAATCATTGCTATAACTATCTCTTTTGTTTCGGTTTGCATTGCTATCACCGCCTTATTCGGGAGTTAATGACCAGTCATCTTTACCAATCATAAACGGCATTGGCGAAAATCCCATTTCTGGACTATCTTTATCCTTTTTGTCAAAGTCTGCAAACCATTTCCATACTCTGCCAGTTTTTGTGTCAAGTATAAATGGAATATTACTGCCTGATAAATTTCCAGATATTTGATATCTACCTGATGATTGAAACAATGCACCAATACTAAAAAGAAAAACAAGGGAAAGGATAACTAACAAAATGTATTTTTTCATCTTTTCACCGCCCTATTCAATATTTTTCAATATCTATCTGAAAGTCATTTAAGCTAATTGGATATCCTTTTGCTGTCCAGATTTTACATTGCTTTTCGATAATATCTTCTTTTATTGACCATGTATTCTTGAACCAATCATTGCCTATTTCTGTATCCTTATATCTACCATAAACAATAAATCTTAGTTTTTTATTTATAGTCCTTGAGCTAGCGCCAACAAAATAATTATCAGTAGAAGTCTCAATATGTGTATTAAGATAAACTTCAACCCATTCGTGAAAGTCTGGAGTATAGGGTTTTCTTGCATTCTTAAAAGTAATGTCTGCCAAAACAGGCGAAGCAAGAAACAGGATAATGAGGCATAGAATTATTTTTTTCATATTACACCGCCTTATTTGTTGTAGTATGCGAGTGTGGCTATTAATCCTACGGTCATAATTGCAGCGCTTAATTCTTCTCTCATTCCAAACAGCATAAACATGCCAAGGAATAGAATGAAAGCATTTACGAGAATTTTTTGCCAATTCATATCATCACCGCCCTATTTGTTTTGGAAGCCAGCTATAATCCACATGATCGCATAAAATACAACAAAAAGAACATAGAGAATAAGATATTTAAAAAAGAAGTTGTATAAGTCTAAGCTAGGCGCTATTGAGAATAAGATTATCAATCCGACTGACAAGACAATAAATATTCTTTTTAAGCCTTTTTGAAGGTTCATATTACACCGCCCTATCAATCAACGTTTCGCAAGCAAAATCATACCTCTTTATACAATATTTTCAACACTTTTCCCTTTTGACCAATAATTATTTACTTGCAGGATTTGGGG
>JBHPDX010000046.1:0-9264 GCA_042577445.1 Candidatus Margulisiibacteriota bacterium
AAAAGGACAAAGCTAAAGAGCCAAAGAAAAAACCGGCGGCTAAGGAAACAAAAAAACCGGAGACGAAGGCAAAGCCCCCCCTTGAGCAAAAACGTCTGCCCACAATGCCGGAAAGCACGGGCGGTTCCCGGGTTTTGCCGGTTACCATTGAAGATGAAATGAGATCTGCGTACATTGATTACGCCATGAGCGTTATCGTTGGAAGAGCCCTTCCTGATGTCAGGGACGGGCTGAAGCCGGTCCACAGAAGGATCCTCTATGCCATGGAGGAGCTCGGGCTGGTGCACAACAAGCCTCATAAGAAATCCGCCAGGGTGGTCGGAGAAGTTCTGGGTAAATATCATCCGCACGGCGACACGGCCGTGTATGATTCAATGGTCCGCATGGCGCAGGACTTTTCACTTCGCTATATGCTTGTTGACGGGCAGGGTAACTTCGGCTCCGTTGATGGCGACTCCGCGGCGGCTATGCGATATACCGAAGCAAGGCTCTCTTCCATGTCATCCGAAATGCTGGCGGATCTGGAAAAAGAGACCGTTGACTTCATGCCCAACTTTGATGAGTCACTAAAAGAACCAACCGTCCTTCCGTCAAAATTCCCGAATCTTTTAATGAATGGATCTTCCGGCATTGCTGTCGGCATGGCGACGAATATTCCCCCGCACAACTTAACAGAGGTCGCGGACGGGATAGCGGCGTATATCGAAGACCCTGAAATTTCCGTGAAAGGCCTAATGAAATTTATTCGGGGCCCGGACTTTCCGACAGGCGGCATGATATGCGGTCACGAAGGCATAGTAAAGGCGTATGACACCGGCAGGGGGCTACTCCGTCTTAGGGCTGTGGTGGACTTCGAGAAGACAAAAACAGGCAAGGACGTGATCATTGTAAAAGAGATCCCTTATCAGGCGAACAAGGCCCAGCTTGTAGAGCGGATCGCCGACCATGTGAAAGAGAAGAGGATCACGGGTATTACCGATCTCCGGGATGAATCCGACAGGGATGGAATGCGCATATATGTGGAGCTCAAGCACGGCGCCAATAAAGACATTGTGCTGAACCAGCTGTACAAGCATACAGACATGCAGACAACGTTCGGCATAAATTTAGTGGCGCTTGTTGGCGGAGTACCCAGAACACTAAATCTTAAAGATCTGGTTTCTGAGTATGTTAAACACCGCGAAGAAGTTGTGACCAGGCGAACAAAATACGACCTTAAAAGGGCAGAAGAGCAGGCCCATATTTTAGAAGGCCTTAGAATAGCGCTCAAGAACATTGATGCTATTATCCGGCTGATCAAAAAAGCTAAAACGGTCGACGATGCGAGAAAAGGTCTTATAAGCAGGTATCGGCTCTCGCGCATACAGGCGCAAGCGATACTGGATATGCGCCTGCAGAAACTGACCGGTCTTGAAAGAGAAAAGATCGAGGAAGAATATAAAAAGCTGAAGCAGCTGATATCGGAACTTAAGTCCGTGCTTGCCAGCCGTAAAAAAGTGCTGGGGATCGTAAAGAAAGAGCTGCATGAGATAAAGACAAGGTTCGGGGACGAAAGAAGGACGCAGCTTGTGGGCGCCGCGGAAGAGATAGAAGAGGAGGCGCTTATCCCCAAGATAGAGGTTGCGATCCTTATAACCCGCGATGGATATATTAAGCGCATGCCTGTTTCCGCCTTTAGGTCGCAGCAGAGAGGCGGCAGGGGGGTTTCCGGCATGTCAACCCGAGAAGAAGATTCTATAGATAAAATAATCGTTGCTTCAACGCACGACCATACTCTGTTCTTTACCAATAAAGGAAGGGTTTATAAGCTGAGAGTATTTGATCTGCCGGAAGCCGGCCGCGCGGCAAAAGGGCAGTCCGTAGAAAGCGTTCTTGAGGTCGGCAAGGGAGAGTTCGTAACTGCCGCCATTCCTCTTAAGAAGTTCGAAAAAGATAAGTTCATAGTAATGGCAACGACGCACGGGATAATAAAAAAGACATCTTCGGAAGAATTTGAGAACATCCGGCGAACAGGTATCATCGCCATGAAGCTTAAAGGCGAAGATGAGCTTAAATGGGTCAAGTTGACGCACGGCAAAGCAGAGATAATCATGTCTACAAAGACCGGGCTCATCATAAGGTTTAAAGAAAAAGATGTCCGGTCGATGGGAAGAACGGCTGCTGGCGTAAAAGGAATATCGCTTAGAAAAGGCGACAAATTGATATCAATGGATACAGTTGAGCCCGGCATGGACCTTATAGCTGTGAGCAAGTTCGGATTCGGCAAGCGTATGGACATAAAAGAGGTAAGACAGCAGAACAGGGGCGGGAAGGGTGTCTTTGTTATGAAGCTTAGGGGCGGCGATGAAGTAGCAAAGGTGAGATTTGTACTAGAGGATGATGAGCTTCTTTTTGTTACCTCCAAGGGAACCATCAGCAAACAAAAAGCCAGCGGAATTACCAAGCAGAGCAGGTACGCAAAGGGCGTGCGGGTGCAGCGCCTTGATAAGGGCGATGCACTGGTGGATATTGCAAGGGTGGCGAAACAGGTAGAGGCGGCAGAGTGAACATGAAAAAAGCTTTAATTTTGATGACCCTTTTTATTCTGCTGGCCGCCGTAGGCTGCAATGTCCCAAGCAAAAAAGTCAGCGTCCATTTTTATAAGGACGGAAACCTTTCTTCCGTTAACAGGCTTATCCCGACCCTCGAAGATCCTCTTATGATCGCCATTACGGAGCTAATGAAAGGGCCAAATCCGACAGAGCAAATGGAAGGCTATACTACCGGTATCCCCGCCGGCACGCAGGCGCGCAGGATAGAGAGAGAGGGGAACGTTGCCATTCTCGAACTTAACAGTAAGCTGGCAACCCTTCGAGGCGGAACACCGGAGGCGGAAGGCGTCCTTGCACAGATAGTTTATACCGCAACGAGTGTCCGCGGCATCAAATATGTGCTGCTAAAGCTTCAAGGAGCGGATCATTTTGAGCTTGGCAGAAGCGGATATATTGTTGACCACCCCCTTGAAAGACGAGATATAAAGAGATAATGGGAAAACCGCTCAATAAATTTCTGTACTGGCTTCCCGCTATTCTATATATGGCGCTTATATTTTATCTTTCTTCCAGGCCCGCGGCCAGCCTTGTTAAATCTATGCCCATCTTACTCGGCTTCAAGCTGGTGCACATAGTGGAATATGGCCTTCTTTTCTACCTGATAAGGTTTGCCCTTTTAAAAACTACTTCACTGAAATCAATGGGGCTATTTTTTATGGCTCTTGAGCTGACCGTGATCTATGGTTTAACAGATGAGCTTCACCAGGTATTCGTTCCTTTTAGGACAGGGAACCTTTTCGATGCTTTCGTAAATGGAGCAGGGGCCGTTGTGGTGCAGGCGGGGATTATGCTAAGGGCGAGACGAAGGACTTAACAGTTTTACTAGATCATCAACATCTTCTTTTTTAACCATCTCAGTTACAGCGATCAGCATATGGTTTTTTAGTTCCGGATAAAACTTTCCAAGATCAAGGCCGCCGATAATACCGTTCTTCAGCAGTTTTTTGTTAACTTTGTCGACTGAGCCCGGTAACTTGATCGCGAACTCCTTGAATGACGGGGCTTTGAAGGCTACAAGCTTTGACAGCTTCCCTTTAGCATAGTTAGCTTTTTGCAAGCACTGATCCGCGACTTCCTTCAACCCTTGTTTTCCCATAGCAGAAAGATAAACTGTTGCAGCCAGAGCGCAAAGAGCTTCGTTTGAACAGATGTTCGAGCCAGCCTTTTCTCTTCTTATATGCTGTTCCCTTGCCTGCAAAGTTAGAACATATCCGCGCTTGCCTTCTTTGTCCACAGTTTCTCCGACAATTCTTCCCGGGACAAGGCGCATTAGATATTTTTTGGCGGCGAAGATCCCGAGATAAGGCCCGCCGAAATTCTGAGGGAGACCGAGAGATTGACCTTCTCCTACAACTATATCCGCACCAAGATCGCCCGGGCGTTTCATGATCCCAAGAGAAATAGGATCGACGCTAACGATCAACAGTGCGCCTTTTGCTTTTGCGGCTTCAGAAAAACTTTTAATATCTTCCAAGCATCCAAAAAAGTTTGGATTTGAAATAACAATACAGGCCGTTTTATCGTCAACCTGAGCTTTGAACTTTTCCAGGTCCGATGTTCCGCCTTTCTGATAGCCGATCTCAGATATCTCCCACTCGGCTCCATTAGCATAAGTGTTGACCACTTGCCTGTAATTCGGATGTACGGTTTTTGATATCAGGACCTTTTTCCGGCCGGTATGGCTTATGGTGAGCGAGATCGCCTCTGCCAGCGCTGTTGCACCGTCATACATCGAGGCATTAGCCACATCCATGCCGGTTAAACTGCAGATCATTGATTGATATTCAAATATTGCCTGAAGTATACCCTGTGAGAGTTCCGGCTGATAGGGAGTATAGGCGGTGTAGAACTCGGAGCGCGAGATAATGTGATCTACAATGCTCGGAATGAAATGGTTGTAGGAGCCGGCGCCAAGGAAAGAAACGCTTCTGTTCGTTGGGGAGTTCTTTTCGCTTAAGCCTTTGAGCGTTCTTTTTAATTCTGATTCAGAAGAAGCCTCCGGGATCTCCTTGAGCTCTCCTGCCTTTAGAGCTTTTGGAATGTCGGCGAAAAGCTCATCAATTGAACCTTTGCCGGTCAACGAAAGCATTTCTTTTCTATCTGGATCTGTATTTGGGATGTACCGCATGTTTTTAGAGGAGCTTAAGCGCCGATCAGCTTCTTGTAGTCGCCGACGGAAAGCAGTTTGTTCACCTCATCAGGATTATCCATTTTCATCTTGATCATCCAGGCCGCTCCATAGGGATCCTTGTTCACCGTTTCGGGAGACTTGGCCAGAAGTTCATTTACCTCTGTGACCTCTCCCCCGACCGGACTATACAGCGTTGACACAGTTTTGACCGATTCCACGACGCCGAACTCGCCTGTAGCTGAGAATTTTGCCCCAACCTTAGGAAGTTCGACGTAAACTATATCTCCAAGCTCATTCTGCGCGTGAAATGTTATCCCGATGGTTGCGGTATCTCCATCTGCCTTTATCCATTCATGCTCTTTACTATATTTTAATTCATCCGGGTACATTACAGCTCCGTCTTTTCCATTTCCTTCAGCTTGTAGCTAAAGTAGCCAAAAACAAGGCCGGCGACGATAAGCCTGGCAAGGCTGTCTCCCAGGCGGTCAAAGATCATCCTGCTCTGGTAGTATTCATCAATAAAAGGTTCTACAGAGCCCTTTACCTCCTGAGGCATGCCCCCTTTTGTGGAAGTTGGCGACTCAAGCTCGACCGCAGGGGGCCTGAAAACGACATAGCTTATCACTGAACTTGCCACATCGATCGCTCCCCACAGCAGAATAAGAAGCATTACCGCACAGATCACATAATAATAGGTCTTTTTAACTGAAGTTCTTTCTAAAGCCATAAAGCACCTCCAAAATTAGTGAAACACTCAGCAATTTTACACGCTAGCGATTTCATAGTCAAACGCTATGAGGGTTTGGGCTGAGTTCTTTTATAGAAGGGAAGGGCGACTACCTTTGCAGGATATCTTTTCCTTCGTATCTCAATGTTCAACTCTTGTCCCACGCCGGCATTTTCTGTTTTTACATAACACATAGCGATCGGGGTATTCAGGGTCGGAGAGAGAGTACCGGAGGTCACGCTGCCGGTCTGCTGGTCAGCGACAAAAACTGAATATCCTTGTCTGGGAATGACCTTTGTTTCCATTTTTATGCCGACCAATCTCCTTAGGATGCCATCTTCTTTTTGTTTAAGCAGGGCATCTTTCCCAACAAAACTTTCTTTCTCGAGCTTAACCGCAAAAGAAAATCCTGCTTCCAGCGGCGTCGTTTCTTCGTCGTACTCATGCCCGTACAGCGGCAAACCCGCCTCGAGCCTTAATGTATCTCTTGCTCCGAGGCCGCATGGGTGGACACCTTCTTTTTTCCCTGCTTCCAGAATAAGTCCCCAGACGAACTCAGCGCTGTCTTTATCAAGGAACAGCTCAAACCCGTCTTCGCCGGTGTAGCCGCTGCGAGATATCAGTCCGTCCACATGTTTTATTTTTCCAGACCTGATCCTGTGGCGGTCGATCGAATTAAGGTCAATGTTGGACAGCGACTGGAGGATCGCTTGTGCCTTTGGGCCCTGAAAGGCGAGCAATGTCATGTTTTTTTTCAAGTTCTTTATCTCTACACCTTCTATCAGGTTGCTTTTGAGCCAATCCATATCCCCGTCGGCATTGATAGAATTGGTTACCAGCATATAAAAATCGCCAATTTTGTAAACAAAAAGATCATCTATAACGCCGCCATTTTCATTGAGCAGGATCGAATACTGCGCAGATTCGTTGCCCAACTTGGCAATATCGTTTGAAAGCAGCTTCTGCAGGAATGTCTCTGCTGCCTTGCCGGCAACTTTTATGGCCCCCATATGGCCGATATCGAAAAGGCCAGCGCTATTCCTTACAGCGAAATGTTCTTCTTTTATACCCTTGTAGTAGACGGGCATTTCCCATCCTGCGAAGTCGATCATCCTTGCCTGAAGCATTGTATGGGCCTTATATAGCGGAGTTTTATTTCCCAAGATTAACCCTTTCCCGACACCTGCTTTAGCGCCTCAATAAACTTTTGGTTTTGCTCCTGCGTTCCTATTGTAACACGGATCGACTTAGGCATCCCAAATGTGGTAAGTGGGCGCACGATCACACCCCGGCGCATCAGGTCCATAAATATTACGTCGGCACTCGTTTTAACGTTGATGCAGATGAAATTGGCCTCTGTTTTTATGTAATCCATTCCCAGTTTACCTAATTCTTTATATAGATAATCTTTCCCTTCGGAGTTCACTTTTATGCTTCGCGCTACATGTCCCCGATCTTCAAGAGCGGCAATGGCGGCATGCTGGGCTATTCTGTTGACCGAGAAAGGAAGTCTTACCAAATCCAAATATTTGATCGTTTCCGGACTTGCTATGCCGTATCCCACGCGGATCCCGGCAAGGCCGTAGATCTTTGAAAATGTCCTAAGGACTATTACGTTCTTTTTTGCCTTTACATATTCAAGCCCGTCCGGATAATCTTTTGACCCGACATATTCGCCGTAAGCCTCATCGAGCACCACTATAACGTCAGACGGAACTTTTGACATGAAAGTATCCAGCTCATTTTTTGTGTTCATTGTGCCAGTAGGGTTGTTCGGGTTGCAGACAAATATCAACTTTGTCTTCTTTGTTATCGCTTTTGCCATGGCTTCCAGGTCGTAGGTGTTATCTTTCAGGTCAACGAACACAGGCTCGCCATCCATAAGCCGCGTGACGAGCTCGTACACGGCAAAGGTGTTCTTTGAGATTATTACTTCTTCCCCGGCAGAAAGATAAGCCAGCCCTGTAAGCAGCATTATTTCGTCAGAGCCATTGCCTGCGACGATGTTCTCCGGCGGCAACCCAAGGTTTTTTGCTATCTTCTTTTTCAGCTCAGAACATTTTTTGTCCGGATAAACAAACACATCTTTGGCATATTTGTTAATAGCCTCCAGAGATCTTTTGGATGGACCCAAAGGATTTTCGTTCGATGCCAGCTTCACCACACCCGAGATCTTAAGCTTTTTCTCGGCTTCTATCGGTGATTCGCCCGGCACATATGGCTTTATCTTTTTTATATTAGGCCTTATCGATTTTTTATCAGCGTTCATGGGGGGATTATAGCATAACGCAGAGCAGGTGTTCAAAAGGTGTTGTAGGAATGTTATTCCGGTTCCGGTTCAGTTATATCCACATTATCGTGGAATGCCGCGAAGCGGTAGCGGCTTTTAATGA
This sequence comes from Candidatus Margulisiibacteriota bacterium, assembly GCA_042577445.1. Classification (GTDB taxonomy): domain Bacteria; phylum Margulisbacteria; class WOR-1; order CAVSGV01; family JBHPDX01; genus JBHPDX01. The sequence continues at coordinate 7,843 of JBHPDX010000046.1, forward strand.
CCCTTTTGTCTACAACGCGGTTATCCTGGTAAGTTATCATCCTGACGACCGAAACGAACGGTTTTTTCTTGTTCTTGTCCAGTATCTCCCTGATACGCTGCATGGTCTGCTTCGGTGAATCGGTAGAGGGCCTTTTCCCTTCAATATATACTGTAGGGCTTGTGAAATAAACGCGCTTTCCCGGGACAGGGGTGCCGTATATTTTAATCGTGCAGCTTGAATCTGATGCCGCCGCCCTGATCAAGAGTGGATGCCCCGTATTGTTCTTGAACCTAAGATCCTTGACCCTTCCGTATATAGCAGCATCTCTTCCCAGCGGATAAATATTAAAATAAAGACCATGAGGATGCCTTTCCACTATATCAAGGCCAGCGAGTATCGCCGCATTATATAAGGTCGTTGAAACCTGGCAGGCGCCTCCTCCTGCCTGCGGGTCAAGAGAATTTCCTATTACAACAAAAGCTTTTTTAAAGCCGCTCGACAAATTTATGTCGCCTACAATCTTTACTAGCGAGTAGACTTCACCTGAGAGAAGGATGTAATCATTTATTTTTGCAGATGTGTGTTTTATGTTGTGGATCCTGTTTGCGGAATTGTGGACCCCATAAAAGGTGGAGAATTTTGACAGCCTCTGTACAGGAGGGGAGGGCTTAAGATCTTTTGCATAGACCCTTGGATCATGAGCATCAACTTCTATTGTTGCCGTCCTTTGGTCCTTATTTAGGGCCTTTTGCAGGTCTTTCAGCGAGGCGTTTACGTCCAACTCTTTGCCAACCACTTCTTTTATGATCTTATGTCTTCCGCCACTAAGGAATATGACGCCAGCATCTTTTGATGCCACATCCGTTTGTTTAGCCACTCTCTTAAGAAAAGACAAATAAGCCTTTTTGTCCACCTTAAGCGAAAGCGGCAGGACCGCTGTTCCCTGCATGCTTGGGAGCCTCTGCATTAATGATCTAATAAAACTATGCTGATATGCTACCAGTGTGGTCTTTCTTATGGATCCCCTGTGATCGATCGTTATTCCGATCTCGGACGGAAGGAATTTATACTTCTTGCCTTCAAGCAGGATGGTTATGTATCCGCGTGTCGCCTCATCAGCGTTCGCCAGAGCCAGCTTATGCATGGCTTTGCTTCTTTTTAGGCCCGATACGTTGATGTTCTCAAAGTAGCAGTTCGGCGGATATCTTCCTCTCCAGTATACATAATCGCCGATTATGAAGCTTGCCGAGAGCCCGAGAAAAAGGATCGATATGCCGATGAATATTTGTTTCAACTTTATATTGTGAATGTTAAACATGTTCAAATAAAAAGAGCAGGAGATTTACGCCTGCTCTTTTTTAATTAATATACTTCGAATTCCGGCTTACTCAGTAACCTTAACTACCGCTCCGGCTCCTACAGTGTGGCCGCCTTCACGGA
>JBHPDX010000047.1:0-8023 GCA_042577445.1 Candidatus Margulisiibacteriota bacterium
TATAAACTGAAATCCACGCTGAAACTGTGCGATAATAGGATATGAATCCGCCGTCATATGTGCACTTCGGGAGCGGAAGTATCTCTTCGAATTCTTCTTCCTGCAATATCGGAACATTCTTACAAAGCCGCGTGATGAGTATCGTGCCCGGAGCAAGCCTCGGCAGCAGTTCGCGCATACTGGAAGAGAATTCTTCGCTGAAAGGCTTGTAAATATACGCCATATTATAAGAGCGCAGGTCCTTTTCCGTTAATGCCGTGAAATCCATCTGCACGAACTCAACATTTTTGATCCCCTGGCTTCTGACAAGGCCTTGCGCGTCAAGGAGAAGCTCTTCGCTTCCTTCAAAACCCTTCAGGCTGAACCTCTCCATCCCAAGCTCTTCAAGATAAATGGAAAAAGCGGCCATAAATGAACCTATGCCGCTCCCAAAGTCGACAAGCCTCACCTCTTTCGGGAATAGCTTTGCCTCTTTAAGCTCGTCCAGAAGCTCCATTGCCTCAATAGCGGTAGTCGGCTGATGGGCGGCATTCCTCGGAAGATCCTTAACAATAAAATTGCTGCCTTCTTCGCAGAATATGGCCGTCCCTGCGGTATTATTAACATACTTGTTCTCCGCCCCGATCACCGCCAGTGAAAGCTTTTCCATCCTGCCAAGCAGCCTGCTTGGCGAATTAGAAGGTAAATTAGAATGCAAATTAGACGGCAACGGTACGCCTCCGTTCATATTATTACCCGGGGTTATTCTATTCATGTGATCCATATCCTATTATCGCACAGTTTCAGCGTGGATTTCAGTTTATATTTGCAAAAATAATGAAATTTCCCTGATTTTCGCACGATATATACCCGAGAATAATTTATGCCAAAAATAGCTTATACAACTGATCTGCATTTAAAACCGGGCTCCCCCAGGGTGCAGGACCTTGTTTCCAAGATGACAACCGCCAGGGAAAAGAAAGCCAAGGCGTTCTTCATCGGCGGCGACACGTTCCCCCTGGCCGACAACCACTGGCCCATACTTAAGGAAGGCATTAAGTCTGAAGCGCAAAGGATGGAAATGGAAGCCTATTCAAAGGAGCTTGTCGACAGCATTGCGCCAAAAATGATATCGGCGGCCCGCGGCCTGCCCATATTCATATTAAAAGGCAATGCGGACCATATCGGGTATGAACACCTGCGCAAAGCCTTCCCTAATGATTTCATTTTCATGCAGAACAGCGACCCTATAAGCCTTCATGAAATGTTCACTCTTGGACATGGCGGCATTCCTGCTGCACCCGGCACGAACGAGGCTGTCTTTGCCCAGAACAGCCCCTGGTACAAAGGCATCATGTCCGAGGCCGAATACAGCCCCCTTATTATCAATAATGCAAAGCCGAGTTTTTCCTGGGTAAAGACAGTATGGATGACGCATATGCCTGCGTTCGGCCATGTGGATTCCTATAAAGGTTATCCGCAGGGCTCACGGGTCATTCTTGATCTTATCTGGCGGAACAGGCCGCTGATCCATCTTGCTGGACACGTTCATGACGGAGCGATCCATGAGACCGAAGGTGAAAAGGAATATAGACCTCATTCCGTAATAAATAACACGACGGTGTCCGTTAATCCGGGCGCCAATATAAAAAGTGATGAGGTCAATATGGTGATGATAAATCCGGAGCTTGCTTATACGTTCAGGTTCGACGGAGAGCTCGAAGAAAGAGCCGGTGAATGCGTTTCTGTGGTTAACTGAGAACTTCCGCGCGGCAATTATTGAACCTTATTCCCCCCTTTTCTTCTCCATATACCTCTGGTGGTATTCTTCAGCCTTGTAAAAATCAGGGGCCGGGACTATCTGCGTCACGATCGCGTCTTTATATTTGCCTGACTTTCCCAGCTTTTTCTTTGATGTGATCGCCGCTTCTTTCTGTTCATCATTGTGGTAAAAGATGACTGACCTGTATTGCTCGCCTACATCAGGCCCCTGCCTGTTCGGTGTTGTAGGGTCATGCAGGCCCCAGAAGGCATCGAGAAGCTCATTATAAGATATCTTTGCGGGATCATATTCCACAAGAACGGTCTCGGCATGTCCGGTGTCGCCCTGGCACACTCTTTCATAGGTCGGATTCTTAGCATCCCCGCCTGAGTATCCGACCGTTGCATTGATCACGCCCTCAAGTTTCCTGAACTCTTCCTCAACATGCCAGAAACATCCCGCGGCAAATGAGGCTTTCTTTGTCTCTATGGGAACCCTTTTCTCGAACTTCAGCGCAGCGCCGTTTATGCAGTACCTTTTCCCTGTCGGAGGAGGCCCGTCGTCAAAAACATGGCCGAGATGGGCGTCGCACCTCGCGCAGAGGACTTCGGTCCTTTCTATAACACAGCTGAAGTCGGGCTTTGTTTTTATGTTCAGCTCCGAGACAGGCTCAAAAAAACTGGGCCACCCTGTTCCGGACTCGAACTTCGTGCTGTTCTTAAAAAGCGCCGTACCGCAACGGACGCAAGTGTATATCCCGGTATCTTTTATGCTCCCGAAGTTGCAGGTGAAAGGTATCTCCGTCCCGCTGTTCGTTGTGATCTCATATTGCCCGGGAGTAAGTATCTTTTTCCACTCGGCATCGGTTTTAATTACTTTTTCGACTGTACTGACCCTGTTAAGGCGGACATCGAAGATCTGTATCTTTTCGGGGTTTGCTTTGCTTGCGCTTCCCATTGCCGATACCTCCCCCTGCAGAAATGACGCGGCAAATATCAATGCGGTCAAAACAAATATAATCTTCTTCATTGGGGATATTATAGCACTTTTTTTATTGGGCGGGTATCCGTAAGAAAGGGATTTTAATTGGTGTGAGAGTAAGCTGATTTAACGAATTCGTCGATACAAAAATAAAATCCTTCGCATATCAACATGATGCGCGCGAAAAGATCCTCAACAGACATGCCCCTGAGATAATCAGACGGCCCTTCCAGTTGTTTGTTGATGGGAAAGCGGAACTTCGGGTATTCGACCACGCTCTCTCCAATAAAAGCTTCCCTGCCCATTGCGCTAACAGGACGCCACAGCAGTTGGGGCTTTATCAAAAGAGCATCGTCCTTACCCCGCCCATCATCGATCCTGACCTTAAGCTCAAGTTCATATTGCGGCGAACGAGCATAGCATGATATCTCCCTTGCCATGGCATTTCCGGCAATAAATGCGTCGACAATGCCGCCCTTAAGCTTGACCGCGGAAGCCTTATGTCTTATCATGCGCGGCTCAAGCCTTTCAGGCCCCATTGAATTACAGGCTTTAAAAAGCGTAACAAGCGTCGCCGAATTTACAGCTCTTAACATTTATTCTCCTTTGCTGACTACCGATAATATGTCGTCACTTTTGAGGTGGGATTTCACTTTTTTGCACTGCCAAAGAGGTGTTATAATAAGTCAGTTTTTATAAAGGAGGTATATTATGTACACAGTATTCTTTCTCGCATTGGCAATTATCGCGGCCGGGATCAATCTCGCTCTGACAAAGAAAAAAAGGACAACTAAACTGGTCATCGACACGTTCCTGCTTTATCTTTTCGTTATCTTTGTCGGCCTCAACGGATTGCTCGCTTTCTACGGCCATGCTTTCATGGCGGACCAGGTCGCGATGAAGATCGGCTGGCAGCCGGGAAGCCCCTTTCAGTTCGAGGTCGCCGTCTCTGACCTGGCATTCGGCGTGCTCGGGATACTCTGCTTCTGGTTCAGAGGGAATTTCTGGCTCGCTACGGGGATAGGCAACGCGATATTCCTGCTCGGCGCCGCTTTCGGACATATTAGGGAAATGATGAAAGGCAACCTTGCACCTTATAATACCGGTGCGGTGCTTTTTGTCGGGGATATCTTCATGCCGTTATTGATAATCACTCTTTTGATCGTTAGCAGGAGGCTGGAGAAGCAATAAAAAAGAGGTGAAAGCTGACTTTCACCTCTTCAATATTTTATATTCTGCTATTTTAGACTTTTAGATTCAAGTCAGGAAGCACAAAAGTGTGGTTGCGCTTCAGGCTCATTTCCAACTGCGGAACAGTATATCCATAAAGATCGGCGGAAAGATGGACTTTTTTATCAACACGGTAAAAACCAAGCCTCATATACATCTTTCTTCCCGGCGTTCTTGATCCACGATTATACTGTTGCAAGACTTTTTTAAAGGATACCTTTTTCTTGCTCGCACTATCCTTGTGTTCAGGATTCATGCTCAGCCATCTAAGCGCATTGGCCATCTCGCTCCTGGTCATTCCTTCTATAAAACAGCCGTTAAGTGTCCCTGGCTTCCTTGCACCCGATGCGATCTCGATCGTTCCGTTGAATTTTTCAAGATTTTCAAAAAGGCCTCGTATTTGTTCGATATTCTCTCTAAATATGGCTCTCATTTCATTCGCGGGGATCCTGCCCTCAAACTTGATCCTGGATAAAAGCTGATTGGTCCTGCCTGCAGGAAAACCTCTGCCCCCCGTATTAACTGGCCCCATGCATTTTGACATATATTTACCTCCTGAATATTTACTCATAGATATTATCGGCGCAAATACATTGAAATTTCATTCTTTTTTGGAAATTGATCATCCTTCTTCTGATAGTGAGCGGGAGGCTGGAAAAGAAGGCCTGAATTATTTCACGTTATACTTGCGGCTTTAATACAGGCAGTTGAAAAGCGTAACTATACCTATAATGTTCACCTTGAAATTGCGGGTCGGGCTTCTCCTTAAGGGCAAAAAACATCTGTACAGTGTTGTTTACCCGGGAAAAATTAATGTACATGATTTTTTTTCGTCCTTCATGCAGACGATGCCAGTTGAACAGCGCAGACACATTTTCAAACTTTGATCCTGTCAAACTTCCATGCTTTGGGTTCTTCTCGAGCCATGCCAAAGCCTTAATAAGTTCGTTCTTTGATACATCTTTTACTGATATCTCTATCGCGCCTTCAAATCGCTCAAGATCCCCGAGCAATCCTTTTATGCTGCCGCGTCTTCTTATTAACAATGCTTTCAGTTCACCGGCGGGGATCCTTCCTGTAATCTTCACTTTCGATAAAAAATGTTTAACTCCGCGTGCCGGAAAACCTTTACCTGCCGGATTGATCGGCCCCATACCTTTTGACATTCGATTCCCTCCTGAAATTTCACTCATAGGTATTATCGGCGGAAACATAGTGATATTTCATTTTTCGCATAAAAGAGAGGGATCCATATACTACTTAGAAGCATTATGTTCCTGCTACTATAGTAATATCAGAACTTTGCATAAAAAAACAGGCCTCTGGAGAAGGCCTGTTCAATAAAGATCGAAGATCATTTTAGTCGGGAGCGCACGTTCCACATGGAGCATAGCCGGCATTCACGGCCGTATTGTAGGAACCGAAGCGTATCTCATCGGCTATAAGTATCTTATGCGCGGAAGGACATTCCGGACAGTGGAACATTCGGGACCTTTTCGACGCAACATACCATTCCTGCACATTGTAAGCGCCGCTTGGGCTTATTCTTGCCGTATCTATTGATTCTTGCTTTGATATTTCTTTAGGGGGCGGCGAACCGAATCCGCACAATAATAGTGCGAGCACACAAGTGACTAGCAATATAATTATAGTTTTTATTCTTCTCACGATAAGATATTATACTACCTGAAGAGGTAAAGGCAAGCCGGATCTAGGCTTTGCGGGGCAGAGTAAAAAGATATGCCTCCCTGGTTTCGGGTTTCAGATACCTGCCGTCTTCCCCCCTCCTACTCACAGACAACGAAGCAGTGATCTGAAAAGAGATACTGTTCTGTATAAAACTGATGGTAAGTATTTTCCTTGCGTCCCTTGCAACCTTAAAAGAAGCGAACTTTTTTATGGCGAACCTGAAGGATGCAGCTTCCCTGCTGAGCCCGCATGTTTCCGATCCGTAAAAAGGGATGTCCAGGTTAGAGTTCAATCCCGCCAATGCCTGCATGAATTCTTTCCTGTTAACGCCCCCCATATCGGAAGTGGTCACAAATTCCACGCGGTCCTGTTCGCTAAAGTTCGAGCAAAGCCTCCTGATATCAAAAAATCTTGTTCCGAGGATCCGGGGCATGTCCAGGCTCTTGTCGGAGAAAAAGCCGCCTTTGAAGTGCACTTCGCTCCATGTAAAGCGCTTTCGCCTTATCTTCTGCAGTATTCTCTTTGGTCCTGTGGGCTGGATTCCTGCCATTTCTAAACCTTATTATTCAATCTTAGAGGATCTCGGCTTCCTTCAAACTCATAGCGGCATAAATGTTTTGGATTGAATTTTACGCCTTCCTGCATGTATATATCTATGACCGTACCGCAACTGTTGACCAAAAAATGCACCTGGAACCTTTTTATTGCTCTAGGGGATTCCGGTTTAACAGCGATGAAATAGTCGACTATTTCATTAAGGTCCTTTTTCCCGCATGAGGTCTTCACGCAGGAATCATCCTTTAAGCGCACTGCCTGCTTCCATTTTTTCATCGCGGCCAAGAATTCAGAGGTCGTCACGCCTCTTACTTTTGCCCGAGGGATCACCATTGAAGGGCTGAAAGTTATGAATTGAACTGCCCCATGCTTTCCAGACACTATCCTTTCAAGAGCCGTTCCAACAGGCGCGAACTTCTCCGATAGCGTTTGGCTCACGACCATTCCCGAGAATATGCCTCCGCTGAACTTGAACGCTGGATTGCTCCATGGGACTCCCGGAGTCCTCCTCCCCACTGCAGACACCTTTGATCCGCCAACTGAGATCGCAACCATATTAGTATTCCTCCCTTATTTAATTTAAGACGCGGCTACAGTTATTTCTTCGACAGAAAAGGAGGAAAATTTCAGTTTATTTTTGGGATTAGGGAATTATGAGGTAAGAGGCGAAATTAAGGAGATAACCGGTGAAGACTATGCCGAGGGCAACTATTCCGAAGAAGATGCCTATCAGTTTCAAATTCATTGCTCTTCTAAGTATGATCGCTTCGGGCAAGCTTAAAGCTGAAACGGCCATCATAAAAGCAAGCGCGGTGCCGAGAGGAACGCCTTTGTTGAAGAGAACCACAGCGATCGGAACTATAGCGGCGCAGCTGCCGTACATTGGAACGCCAAGGATCGTCGCCAACGGCACAGTGAACACGCCTCCGGCTGCTACGATGCTCTGTATCGTTTGATCGGGGATGTAGTTATGTATCAGGGCTCCGATACCAACACCGAGAAGAACCCATTTCCATATGCTCTTAACGATCGATACGCCTTCTCCCAATCCGTACTTTACCCTCGAGATCAGGTCAGGATAATAAGTGTCCTTGAGCTCGCTTTCATCAGCATCCCTGAAGTCTTTTTCAAGATTATTTTCAAGCTTCATTTTTCCAAGCACCATGCCGGAAACGATGCCGATGATCATACCTACAACAACATAGACAACTGTTATCCTGATGCCGAAAAAGCCTAGCATAAGGACAACGAGATATTCATTTATAAGCGGAGAAGTGATAAGGAAAGAAAAGGACGGCCCGAGCGGAACACCAGCTTTCATGAAGCTCAAAAATATCGGGATCGATGAACAGGAGCAGAAAGGAGTGAGCGCACCGAAAGCCGCCGCGGAAAAATGCTCGAGCAGGACATTCTTTTTACTTAGCCACCCTTTTATCTTCTGCCTTGAAATATACGAACGGATGAAGCCGATCACGGATATCATCACGAAAAGCAGAAGAAGTATCTTTATCGAATCATATATAAAAAAGCAGACCGATTCACCAAGCTTTGATCCCTCGGGAAGCCTTAGTATATTATAAGTACAGAAATCAGCGATCAGCTGCAGCATTTATCGTCCTTCTTGTCTTCTTCCTTTTTTTTCGGCGCCTCCGGTTTGCATGAACATGACGGGCCGCACTTTATAAATCCGGCTTTTTTCAGCATAGCCTCGTCCGCATTCTTGAACAGTTTCTCAAAAAACCCCGGCTTCTTTACTTTCTTTGATTTCATCTTATCTCCTCCTTTATTTAAGTTTCTCCGTGATATCCTCGTACCATTTGCCGCCTT
>JBHPDX010000048.1:0-7559 GCA_042577445.1 Candidatus Margulisiibacteriota bacterium
CCTTTAGCCTTTTCGCTGAACTGCTCCTAACCCTCCCAACCATCCTAACTATTTTACCCGTCAAATAAGCAAATATCATGTTATTTTAACCTAAATAACATGCAAGTTTACTCCTCCTAAAAGCGATAGTATAAGTGGAGGCAAACTATGTCAGTAAATCAAGTAAATCAAGCTGCCGGAATACAAGCGGAAGGCGAACTTTCAGCGCTCAATAATGAGCTGACAAAGATCGCTAACGTAAGGAATTCTGACAAATCTTCCCGAAAATCCGCGGATTCTGCCAAGGCAGACGAAGCGCGCCATACTGCAAGAGCTCAGCAGAAGACCGCAAAGGCAAGATCTAAGTCCGACACCGGAACAAGGATACTTGCGAGCCTTGCCGGCGACCTTGCTAAAGCAGGCGTTGTGCTCCCAAAAACCATAAATAGAGCCGTTATCACAAAAGAAATGGAAGAGGCCCTCGGCAAGTCCAAACTCAATGACGAGGATGCCTATAGCGTTCGAAACACATCCACTCAGGATGCGGTCAAAAATATAAGAAAAAGAAAACAGCAGAACCAGGAGCAAAAACAGGAAGGTAAGGATGGAAAGAAGGAGCAGTTCAGCGAAAAGGCTAAAGGATTTGCTCAGGATTATGCCCAGGCATATGCAGGATACGCGGCCTCGGCTTCTCCGGAAGCAAAGAGCACTCTTGATGAACTCAGGAGAAAGCTTGGGGAAGAAGGCTTTTCTGACAGGGACATAGCGGTAATTGAAAGAGGCACCCGTAAGGCGCTAAGGGGAGACATGATCTCCAACATCCAGAGCTCCTTCTTTAGGGCCATGCTTTCACCCGAAAAGAGCTTCGATCTTGTGGTCGCGTCCAAGCAGTACAAGCATTCTCTTGAATATGCCGTGAACAACTTGGATGATTTTGGCAGCTACGATGCCGAGGGTATAAAGGAATACGTCAACAGTATGATCTCTGATTCGAACGGCGACCTCAAGGACTTCATAAATGCTCACCTTAAAGAAAAACTGCTTGAGAAGGATATCTCGCAAAAGAACGTTAAAGATGATGTTACGCGTCTTGTAACCCTTGGTTACAAGGTAGGGTTTGATTTTGAGGGCTTCATGAACAGCTGGCAGCAGAAAAAGGTAGACCTTGGTATTGTCGCACCGGAACTTTTTGCCTCCAACAAACCGGATAGCGGCAAGGTCAAGGTCGCCATAGAAGGCGCGAGCGCGGGCGGGGTATCGGAGCGCCACCAGTACACAATGACCCTGGATGAAGAGAAAGAAGTGCTTAGCAATAGGCTAAGGGCGCTTTATATGAAGAAAGCCCTTTCCGGCAACATGTTCGAAGATATCGAGGTCAGGGTAAAGATCAGAAAGACAAAGAACGGCATGATAAAGCTTGGATTAACTTACGAAGACCTGCATATGATCGAGAGAGAGGGGATAGGCCTTGCAAGAATGAGGTCCCTTGAGCAGCTGAAAGCGGCGTTCATGGAGAGGTCCACGTTCTTCAAGCTTTCCGGTTCGGCCTATGACCTGGTCAACAAGAAGATAAAGGGTCTTGTGTCGAACATTAAGAAGCTTGGGCTTGATCTCTCGCAGCGTGAGCTTGATATCCTTAGGGATGACGCCAACAGGCAGATGTATGACCATACCGTGATCGAGCTAAAATGGGCGCTTGCCGCGCTCAAGAAGGGCCCGGATCCCAAATTGCACAAGAAGGCGATCTTGATGACCACGCTTCTTGTGAGATTAAGCGGGGAATCAGGGTTTGATCAGGCTCATGGTGAGGACATAGAAGCACTACTTTATAGTGCTGAGAACCAGTTAAAGACCACTAAGGGATCGGCGTAAAAATCGACTTTGAAATAGGCAGAAAGCATGCAAGTTTTGGCCATTTTGAAGCGATATATATAATAGGAGGACATACTATATGTCAGAAGGTATAAATTTAGCAGGGGCAATAAAAACAGCATTTATTAATTTTAAGGATAATTGTATATCTGTTAGGGATCAAATTGCGGAAAAGGCTAATTTTGTGGGCAATAAACCCGAAGAAGTATTAACACGCAGCATAGATGTAACAAAAACCAAGGATGGCATTCAAATTAAAGATAATTCCAAAAAAGAGGAATTTGGCGACGATGAAGCTGGCATAAAGGATGTCATAATCTTAGGCGGCTTACAGAAATTATTCACACCTGAAAACGCACATGCCCAGGAAAGCAAGATCGACACGACGAAGTAACTAGGAGGAAGGTTCAATGTCGGGAATGGGTTCAATAATAGGTCAAGCAACAGGATTTTTAAAAGGTTTAAGAGACCTGACGGATCCAAGCGTACGTAAGCACTTTCCAAATATAGTTAAATCTGAAATTAAGAGTATATTTACCCCGGAGCCGGATACTTATAATGGTAAACCCACAAGCCCTGATCAGCCAACTGGCAGTAAAATCACGTTGGCAAACGCTATGAGTTGGGTATCCGATAAATATAATTCACTTGTTGCGTTGTTCACCGGAGCAAATGATACGAAAGCGGCCGTAGATGCAGCTATCGCTGCAGGAGATAAAGAAGGGGCTGGTAAGATAGCCGGCGATCACCTTGCGGAACAGGGTGTGAAGGGGACCGAAAAGATGTCAGCTGACGAAAAAATAGCATTGCTCGATAAATACCGTAAATATCTTGGGAATTTAGCGGTTGAGCAGGGGAAGAATATATTAAGCGGTAATTTTGCCAAGTTCAAAGCATCTCACGAGAAATTTGAAGCATTCGTAGCCACGCTTACACCTGAACAGAAAAATGCATTAGCTCCCGAGATCGGGAATGTCGTAAGCACTGAAACAGAAGGCTGCTCGACTTTCACATCTCAAAATAAGGCAGCAGTAGCGCAAATAGGGGCCAGCGGCCAGAAGACAGAAGCTGAACAAACTGCTTTAAACGCTGTTGCAGCTCAAACGAAGGATATTAACAATATACTAGCTTCGAATAAGGTTATTGCTGAGGAAGCAGGAGTTACCCAGGAAGTGCAGGACGGCATACAAGTTGCATTGGGTGAGGTCGGCGAAACAGCTGCCTCAATAATTGAGGTAGCCGACGCGAAAGGATATACGCTTTCTAACTATGCCGCACTGGCAAGCATAGCTGGCGATACTGCCAGTCAGACCGCCGAAGCAACAGCAGGCTATAGCCCGACAATTGGATATGGGTCAACACTTGGCACTGAAGGAAATTCACATTACAGGATAGATAATCCTATGGATGATGTTACGCAGGGAATATTAGACAGAGGTGCAGAGCGACAGAACGAAAAGGTGGAAAACTCTGAAAGATTGCTCGCAAAATCACGCAAAGAAACAAAGAGAAAGAAAAAGAAAGCTGAAGAAGCAATAAGCATAGCTTCATTAGGGGCGAAAAATGCCAGGAATCTGAAGGAAATTAAGAAGCAGCTGGCAAACTTGATCTATCCCACCACTTAATTTAATAATACCCGCCGCCTTTGACCCTTTTTTCACCAAGAAACCACGTACTATTCAACAATGTTACCATCGGAAAACCGTCAAATTCTATTAAGTTAACACAGCAGTTGTCCTGCTTTATCCTCCAGAAGTTGTTCAGATCGATATGCATATAGTGGAACAATATCGCCCGATTTATCCCTCCGTGGCCCACCACACAGATAGTCTCATCTTTGTGCTCTTTGATCAGTTTTTCGATCGCTTCAACGCCTCTTTTTTGAAGGTCCTCGAGAAGCTCCGCTCCGGGAACCCTTGTTTTTGCGGGATCGATCAGCCATTGCTTATATGAATCGGTATATTTATCTCTGATCTCATTAAACTTCATGTTCTCCCACTTGCCGTAACTGCGCTCAATGAGCCCGGAAACCTTTACAACATCAATTGAATGCGGTTTCGCGACGATCTGAGCGGTCTCAAAAGATCTTGGCAGGGTGGAGGAATATATCGCCGAAAATTCTTCCTTGGAAAGGCCTTTTGAAAGAAGCTCTGAATCACGAAGTCCTAATTCAGAAAGGTCGGCATTTCCCTGTCCCTGGTAGCGCTGTTCAATATTTGCCTGGGTCTCTCCATGGCGGAGCAGAAAGAGCCGCGTGGACATAACTAAAGACCTTTTATTCTCTGTTCGAGAGCCTTATGTTCTTCTGTTATCTCTTTCGGCATGGTTTTACCGAACTGGCTGAAGAACCCTTTCTGGTCACTAAGTTCTTTAAGCCATTCTTCTTTGTTTATCTCGAACAGCTTTTCCATTGTCCCACTTGGCAGATCAAGTCCTGTCATATCAATATCATCTATGTTCGGGATATATCCGATAGGGGATTGCTTCGCGTCAACCTTGCTCCTGCAGCGGTCTATTATCCATTCAAGCACTCTAAGATTCTCGCCGAATCCCGGCCACATGAATTTTCCGTCCTCATCCGTCCTGAACCAGTTCACGTGGAATATTTTCGGCGGCCTGCTCATAAGCTTGCCCATCTTAAGCCAGTGCTTGAAGTAATCAGACATGTTGTATCCGCAGAAAGGCCTCATCGCCATCGGGTCGCGCCTTACTTCGCCCTGTTTGCCGAACTGCGCGGCTGTGCGCTCGGAAGCCATTGTTGCGCCAACGAAAACGCCGTGCTGCCATGTTGTGGCTTCATATACAAGCGGGGCGAGTTTAGCTCTTCTGCCGCCGAATACGATCGCGCTTATCGGAACGCCGTGATGGTGCTCGATCCTGTTGGTTATTGAAGGGCATTGTGAGATAGGGGCGGTAAATCTGCTGTTTGGATGAGCACCCTTTATAGGCTTTCCGTCTTCATCCTTCATTCCGGGCTTCCATGGATTTCCTTTCCAGTCTATGCCTTCTGATGGGATAGGGCCGTCGCCGTCCTCCCACCATACTGTTTTATCAGGTTTAAGAAGAACATTAGTGAATATAGTATTCTTCTTAACGGTCGTGACCGCATTTGGATTTGATTTTGTGTTAGTACCCGGAGCAACGCCGAAAAAGCCGGTTTCCGGATTAACGCCCCAGAGCGCTCCGTCCGTATCCACTCTCATCCAAGCAATATCGTCCCCTACGGTCCAAATACGGTATCCTTTTACTTTTAATCCTTCCGGAGGTATGAGCATTGCGAGGTTCGTTTTACCGCAGGCTGACGGGAATGCAGCCGCAATATATCCGATATAGCCGCTTGGACCCTCGATCCCCATTATAAGCATATGTTCGGCCATCCAGTTCTCTTTTTTCGCAAGATTGCTGGCGATACGGAGCGCCAAACATTTTTTACCCAGGAGCACATTTCCGCCGTAACCCGAGCCTACGCTCCAAATTGTGTTGTCTTCAGGGAAGTGAAGGATGAGTCTTTTCTTAATATCAAGGTCAGCCTTCCCATGAAGGCATTTTGTGAATTCACCCTTAGTTCCAAGAGCATCAAGGACAGCTTTTCCTGCTCTTGTCATGATCAGCATGTTAAGCACTACATATATACTATCGCTGAGCTCTACGCCGATCTTGCTGAAAGGAGAACCAACGGGCCCCATGGAGAAGGGGATAACATACATCGTTCTTCCCTTCATTGACCCTTTGAATATCTTTCTAGCTTTTGCGTAGCCTTCAGCAGGTTTCATCCAATTGTTGATAGGGGTTGCGTCCTTCTTTTTATCTGTGCATATAAATGTAAGCCCTTCTGTCCTTGCAACGTCATTTAATGCAGTGCGGTGATAAAGGCAGCCCGGAAGCTTTTCCTGGTTAAGCTCGATGACCTCGCCTGTAGAAGCGGCTTCTTTTGTAAGCTCTTTTTTCTGTTTTTCTGAGCCGTCGATCCAGACGATATTGTCCGGCTGGCACATATCAGCCATTTTCTTGACCCAGGCATTAAGTTTTGTGTGTTTTGATTTCATTAAGGGATAACTTTACTATAACTTGAGGGCTTCTTCAAGTGAGATTTTTCCGTCATAAAGAGCGCGGCCTACAATGCAGCCTTCAACATTTTCTATATCTTTCAGATCCTTTATATCACTGATCGAAGTGATGCCGCCGGAAGCGATCAATGGGATGCCGATCGATCCGGCAAGATTTTCTATTGCTTCAAAATTAGGGCCGGTCATTGCACCGTCCCGGCTTATATCGGTGAATATTATCCTTTTTACGCCGAGCTTTTTCAGTTCAGCGATAAAGCTCTCTGTCTTTTTATTGGACACAACAGTCCATCCATCCGTTGCAACGAACCCTTCCTTGGCATCAACGCCGATGACGATCTTTTCGCCGTACTTTTCCACTATATCCTTTATGAACTTTACGTCCTGTACGGATTTTGTCCCGATAACGATCCGCTTTGCCCCGGCATCAACCAGGAATTTTATGGTTTCAAGGTCCCTGATACCGCCGCCGACCTCAACATTTATATGAAGTGAATTTATGATCTCGCGGATTATTTCGAGATTTTCAGGCATCCCGGACTTTGCGCCGTTAAGGTCAACTACATGGAGCCATTTTGCCCCGGTCTCGGCCCATCTTGTAGCCATCTCAACGGGATCATCGGCATATTTAGTCACCTTGCCGTATTCTCCGCGAAGGAGCCTTACGCATTTACCGTCCAATATATCGACTGCCGGGATAACTGTGAACATTATCTAACCTCTTTTCCTGTCACCCTGAGTCCTTCGGCGTGTCATCCTGAGCGTAGCGAAGGATCTGCAATTTTCAGCGCCTCAGGATAAATTCCACGAAGGGTCTATTAACTAAAAAGGCTGCAGACTCTTCGCTTCGCTCAGAGTGACGGATCAAACTTTCTTACACAGTTTAGCGAAATTATCCAGTATTTTAAGCCCTATTTTACCGCTTTTTTCCACATGGAACTGTGTACCATATATATTATCTTTTGTTATTGATGATGTGAACTCACTTCCGTACTCGGTCGTTGTTGCGATCAGGTCCTTATCCTCCGGCTCTACATAATAAGAATGGACAAAATAGAGCAGTGAGCCGCTTTCCATGCCCTCAAAAATAGGTGACTCTTTCTTTATTACCGCTGAATTCCATCCCATATGAGGTACTTTCAATTTCTTAGCAAGCGGATGGCCCTTAAAATTGAATTTTTTGACCTTGCCGGGGAGAATGCCGAATCCCTTTGACTTTCCTTCTTCGCTTTCGTTAAAAAGTATCTGCAATCCAAGGCATATTCCCAGATAGGGCTTGCCCAGGGCGATGGATTCGATGACCGCGGACTCCAAATTGCTCTTTCTGAGGTTGTTAACAGCCACATCAAAGGAGCCTACGCCGGGAAGAATGATGCCGGAAGCTGTTTTTATGGCTGTTTTGTCCTGGGTGACGATTACCGGATGGCCTAAAGACTTGAGCGCTTTCTCAACGCTCCTTAAATTTCCCGCCCCATAGTCAATAACTACTATCATACCCTAATCATCACCCTGCCTATTTTGGGTCTAAAGCGAACAGAATGGCCCCGATGACGCCCACTTTTCCGCCCAATTTCGCTTTTACGACCTTAACTCCTGCTCCCGGGACCTCGAGTGCCTGCGCTTTGAAGGTCTTCCAGATGGAAG
>JBHPDX010000049.1:0-7364 GCA_042577445.1 Candidatus Margulisiibacteriota bacterium
GTATAGCCGAAGCGACCGCAACCAGCTTAAAAGTTGACAGCCGGCTCAAAGAAAGAATAAAAAAGCTGGAACTGGCGGGCATAGGGATATTAAAAGAGCGGAAGAGGATATATCCTAAGGGAAGGATCGCTTCCCAGGTCTTGGGATTTGTCGGCATAGATAATCAGGGGCTTGCAGGGATAGAATCTAGATATGACGATTATTTAAAGGGCAGATCAGGCAGGCTTATAACAGAAAGGGATGTTCGCGGAAGAGATATCATGACTTCCGGGTTGAGGGAGATACAGGCTCCTTCGGATGGGATGAATCTGACGCTTACAATAGATGAACCTATCCAATACGTTGCCGAAAGAGAACTTAGGAAAATGGTCAGGCAATCGCAGGCAAAAGCCGGGATAGTTATAGTTATGGACGTTAAAAGCGGAGAGATACTTGCCCTGGCGACGTATCCTGACTTTGACCCAAATGAGTATAATAAGTTCAAGGCGGATATCTTGAATAACCGCGCGGTAACGGAGGTCTATGAGCCGGGGTCCACTTTTAAGCTGGTTGCGGTCGCTTCGGCTATACAGGAAAAAGCCATTACTCCAAATTCACATATTTACTGTCCCGATGTAATAAATATAGGAAAGAGAACGATAAGAAACTCTCACCCCATAAAATTTAAAAAAGGCCGGTATGTGAAGCCGGTAGATGTTCTGAAGGATTCGATCAATACCGGCGCGGCTAATGTCGGAATAAAGCTGGGAAAAGATAAACTGTACGCCGGCATTAAGAAGTTCGGGTTTGACAGATCTTCCGGCGTGGATCTGCCCGGTGAATCAAGAGGCATACTTAGGCATCCTGATAAATGGGCGGAAATTGATGTGGCGACCATCTCCTTCGGGCAGGGCATAGCAGTAACGCCTATGCAGCTTATCGCCAACCTTTCTTCTATCGCAAATAGCGGTGTAAGGGTAAAACCGCGCGTCGTCAAAAGGATCGAAGGCCCCGGTAAAAGTTATATAAAGATATTTACGCCGGAAAAACGAGGTGAATCCCTTTCACCTAAAGTGGCGGATGCGGTATTGAAAATGTCGGAGGTAGTGGTAGAGGATGGCACGGGTTGGCATGCACAGATCGATCATTTTAGAATAGGCGGTAAGACAGGAACTTCTCAGAAAGCAAAGCCGGGAGGCGGTTATTATACTGA
The DNA here is from genome assembly GCA_042577445.1 of Candidatus Margulisiibacteriota bacterium. GTDB lineage: Bacteria > Margulisbacteria > WOR-1 > CAVSGV01 > JBHPDX01 > JBHPDX01. Next base: position 1,193 of record JBHPDX010000049.1, read on the forward strand.
TTCTGTCATTTCTTCTTTTATCGGATTCGCGCCTATATCTGATCCTCAGATCTCCGTTCTAGTGGTGATCGATGATCCTAAGACAGATATCTGGGGTGGGACGATCGCCGCTCCGGTTTTTAAAACTGTCACGGAGTTCACATTAAGACACTTGAACATTTCTCCTGATAATGTAAAGACCTCAATGTTATGATATAATCGTGAACAAGTTAGGAGGATAGCTTTGAAAAAAAGAGCGCTATCAGGTGTTCAGCCTTCCGGCAAGATCCATCTGGGTAATTTAATCGGCGCACTTGAGAATTGGGTTAAACTGCAGGCCTCCTATGATTGCTTCTTTTTTATCGCCGATCTTCATGCTTTGACCACCGGTTATGCCGATACCAGCAAAATTAAGGAGAATATTTTTGAGATCCAGGTGGATATGCTGAGCATTGGCCTTGATCCTAAAAATAGCACCTTATTTGTTCAATCCGATATTCCCGAGCACGCGGAACTTCATTTACTTCTTTCCATGATAACGCCGCTGTCCTGGCTTGAGCGGGTCCCGACATACAAAAGTCAGATAAAAGAACTGAAGGGCAGGGATCTGGGGACATACGGCTTCCTCGGATATCCGGTTCTGCAGGCTGCTGATATTCTTATCTATAAAGCGGATGTTGTTCCTGTTGGACAGGACCAGCTTCCGCACTTGGAGCTCACCCGTGAGATAGCACGCCGGTTCAATCATTTTTATAAAAAAGAAGTGCTTAAGCCGCCGAAGGATGTTCTTACAAAAGTTCCCGTGCTTCCGGGGATTGACGGCAGGAAGATGAGCAAGAGCTACGGCAATGCCATATTTATATCGGACAGTCCTGATGTGCTCTCGAAAAAAGTTGCGGAGATGATAACCGATCCCGCAAGAGTAAAGAAGTCCGATAAGGGACATCCTAATGTGTGCTCTGTGTTCACTTATCACGGCATATTTAATAAAGAGGAACTCAAGCAGATAGAGGCGGACTGCAAGTCGGCGAAGATCGGCTGCGTGGAATGCAAAAAACGGTTGACCGCAAAACTTCTGGATTATTTAAAGCTGATCCACGAAAAGCGGGAAAAGTATCTGAAAGACCCTATGCTCGTTAAAAAGATCTTCAGCGAGGGGACCGAAAAAGCGAAAAAGATCGCTGCCGGAACACTTGAAGAAGTTAAAACCATCATGGGGGTAAAGTGATTTGGCGGACATGAGAAGGATACTGCCCGGCATAAAAAAGGATATGGAGAAGGAGCTGGAGGGCGGGGAGGACGTATCACGGCTTTCCGCTTATAAAGTGAAGATCGAGGTCTTTGAAGGGCCCTTTGACCTGCTGCTTCATATGATCGATGAGGATAAGATCGATCTTTATCAGGTCTCTTTGACCAAGATCACTCAAGGATATCTGGACTACATAAAGACGCTGGATAAATTCAACATAGTGGTGGCGTCAGAGTTCCTGCTGATGGCGGCTTATCTTCTTGAAATGAAGTCAAAAATGCTCCTTCCCGTAAAGGAAGAAGAAAAGGTGGAAGAAGGACTTGAGATCGAGAATATCGAGGAGCTCCTGGCGGAGCGGCTTGCGGAATATAAGATATATAAAGGGTTGGCCGATGACCTGAGAAAACGGAAGGATATATTCCAGAAGGTCCATTCCAGATATACTCCAGAAGATGCTGCTGCGGCGCAGGAATTTTTCCTGGTGGATGTTTCCCTCAGGGACCTTGTCATAGCGTTCAAGAAAGTATGGGATGATGCGGATGCGCGCGGCGATACGGTGGAGATAGTTGCCGAAAATATTTCTATAAACGATAAGATCAAGGATATTCTTGGCAGGGTCAAAAAGAAGAAGGACGGCGTAAAGTTCGAATCATTCTTTGAGGGGGCTTCCAAACTGACCATCATCGTGACATTTTTGGCGATGCTGGAATTGATCAGGCAGAAGCTTATAAAGATAAAGCAGTCCGGCCTTTTCGGCGGCATATTAATCTACGGAGCGGAGGGTTGATCTTGGAAGACCAGCTGAGTTTTGACGACGGCGAAGTTATAAATATAAGCTACCCTAAACTTAAAAGCATACTGGAGTCGCTTCTTTTTGTCACCAAAAAGCCGATAACGGTTGATGAGATCAGGAAGGTTTTGCGCCTTAACAAGGACATGATAGAGCGGTCCCTGCACGAACTGATAGCGGAATATTCGGGAAAAGGCGTCGTGATCGCAAAGATAGCCGGCGGGTTTCAAATGGTGACCGATCAGGAAAACGTCAAATTCGTGAACAAGCTGCTTCAATCCCCGATAGAGACCACTCTTTCTCATGCTGCGCTGGAAACATTGGCGATAGTTGCCTACAAGCAGCCGCTAACACGTATAGATGTCGAGAATATCCGCGGAGTTGCATCTGACGGTGTTCTGCAGACCTTGCTTGAAAAGAAACTTGTTGTTGAGATAGGGCGCGGCAGCGGAGTGGGTAGACCGAGGCTTTACGGGACGACCGTTCAATTCCTGCGCCATTTCGGATTGAAGGAGCTTGCAGATATGCCTCCTTTCCCCAAGGAGGAAGCTGGTGTCGGCGCGTACAGTTCGATCCTGCCCGGCGAGATATCAGATGTGCAGGAAAGTGAACCGGCCCCTGCTGCGAAAGAAAGCGTGGAGGCCTCGGTGGAAGCGCCGCAGGAGCAGGAAGTTCAGTCTCCTCCTGAAGCTGTAGCTATTTCTGAGCCGACGATGGAGGCTAAAGATACGGTCCCTGAGCAGCCCGGCAGCCAAGAGCCTCCGCAGAGTTCATTAAATGAGCAATAAAGAAGCCCAATTATATGAGATCTTTTCCAGTATCCAGGGGGAAGGCAAATACATAGGTTGCCGCCAGATATTTATAAGGTTCCTTCTCTGCAACCTTTCCTGCGGCTACTGTGATACCCCTCAAAGCCTGATCCCGCAGGAAAAATTCCGCTTTGAAGAGCTCCCCGGATCAAGAAAATTCAAGAGCTTCAATAATCCTGCAAGCTTGGAGCAGGCGGGCGAGTTCATTGACGCTTTAAATAAACCAAAAGGGATCCATCACAGCGTTGCATTAACAGGCGGAGAGCCCCTTCTGCAGGTGGACTTTATTAAAGAGCTTGCGCCTTTGATAAAGGGTAAAAAGATCCCGGTATATCTTGAGACCAACGGCACGATGCCCGATCGTGTTTCCGAGATCCTTGATCTGGTGGATATTTTTGCGATCGACATGAAACTTCCCAGCATGACGGGTACGGACAAGTTCGCTGAACATAAGAAAGTGCTGGAGATCGTGGCCGGCGGGGATGTTTTTGTTAAGATCGTCTTTGGAAAAGAATCGAAGCCGCTTGAGATCGAGCAGGCGTCAAAGATCGTGGCGGAGATCGATCCAAAGATGGATATGATCCTGCAGCCGGTAACACCTCACGGGCATATAAAGCACGGTCCGGCTCCCGAACAGATGTTAACGTTTTATAATATTGCAAAGAGGCATCTTGAAAATGTTAGAGTGATCCCCCAGACGCAGAAGATCATTAGAGCTCTTTGATACATATTTTTATATTGGAACAAATATTTTGAATATTGGCTTGTGCGTGTTTTGTGCGTGATCTAGGTTAAAAAATACTTGACTATTAAGCTGTTTATGACTAAGATTCTAATAGAATACGAAAAAAATAGTTGGGGGAGGTGACACATGGCAGAAGTAAAAGGGTATTGTGTGAAGTGTAAGGCAAAAAGGACCATGGAAGGTGCGAAGCAGGTTAAATTGAAAAACGGCAGACCAGCAGTAACAGGAAAATGCGGCAAGTGTGAGACAAAGATGTTCAGAATCGGCAAAATGTAATTTGCTGTAACTTTTTATCAAGCTACCTGTCAATCAGATTCCGATTGATAGGTAGCTTTTCCTTTTTAATGCCCCGTGACCGCCTGTTTTCATGTATAGTAAAGGAGCTTTTTTTGTGTTATTATTTTTAAAGTCTTTAAAAAGCAGGTAAGGATAATGCCTCGTAGTCAACCAAATTTTGTTCATTTACATGTTCATTCCGAGTACAGCCTCCTTGATGGCGCCAGCCGGATTGAAGACATTGGTAAGCGTGCGCATGAGCTTGGAATGAAGTCGATCGCCCTCACTGATCATGGGAATATGTACGCTGCTGTCAAATTTTACTCTCAAATGAAGAAGATCGGGATCAAACCTATTATTGGCTGTGAACTTTACCTGGCGCCTGGCTCCCGCTTCCACAAAGAAACAAAAGAGGACAGGTCTCCCTCTCACTTTATCGCGCTTGCCAAGGACTTAAAGGGCTACCAGAACCTTGTTAAATTGGTTTCTCACGGGTTTACCGAAGGATTTTACTCCAAGCCTCGGATCGATAAAGAACTGCTTAAAAAGTACAGTGAGGGGCTGGTGATACTTTCCGGATGCATCTCTTCGAAGCTGGCAAGGCAGATCAGGGACGGTAAATATAGTGAGGCCAAGAAGGAAGCTTCGTATTTTAAGGACCTGTTCAAGGACGACTACTATATAGAGCTGCAGTATCAGGGTATAGAAGAGCAAAAAATGATAAATGAGGGCCTGAAAAAGATCGCGAAGGAACTGAAAATAAAGACAGTAGCCACGAATGACTGCCATTATCCCAGAAAAGAGGATGCTCGGGTGCAGGATATACTTCTCTGCATTCAGACGGGGTCGCAGTTAAATAATCCGAACCGGTTAAAATTGGAAACGGATGAATTTTATATCAAATCATACACCGATATGAAAAAAGTATTCTCCGACGATGAGGAGTCCCTGGCTAATACGGTCGAGATCTCGGATAAATGCAACTTAAAGCTTGATCTCGGAAAGACGAGGTTGCCGTCATTTCCTGTGCCGAAAGGCGAGACACCCGACAGCTACCTGGAAAAGCTATGTTATGAGGGGATAAACAAGAAGTACGGGATAGAAGCGGAGTCCGAAGACAACGGGAAGAAGAATATCGTGGTGCCTCCTGAGGTCAAAACGCGGGTCAAATATGAACTGGGCGTTATAGAAAAGATGGGCTATGCGCCTTACTTTTTGATAGTTCAGGACTTCATTAACTATGCCAGATCAAAAGGTATACAAGTTGGGCCGGGAAGAGGTTCGTCGGCAGGCAGCATCGTTTCTCATGCGCTGGGCATTACCAGTGTTGATCCTTTGAAATTCGGCCTTATTTTTGAAAGATTTTTGAATCCTGAAAGAATATCCCTCCCTGATATAGACGTTGACTTTTGCTATGAAAGACGGGGAGAGGTCATTGAGTATGTGTCAGCGAAGTACGGCAAAGATCATGTAGCTCAGATCATTACTTTCGGGACGATGGCAGCACGTGCCGCCATAAGGGATGTTGGGAGGGTCAAAGAGGTTCCTTTGTCCGAAGTGGATAAGATCGCCAAAATGGTTCCGCCGACCCCTGACATGACCATAGACCTGGCGCTGCAGACCAATAAAGAGCTAAAGGCCCTTTATGAAAAAGATGAAAAAGTAAAGGCGCTGCTTGAAGATGCTAAGCGTATCGAGAGGATGGTAAGGCATTCTTCCATGCATGCCGCCGGTGTTGTTATATCCAAAGAACCGTTGATGGACGATGTTCCTGTTCAGGCCATGAACGAGACGCAGCTTATGACCCAGTATCCCATGGAAGACCTGGAAAAGATGGGCCTGCTCAAAATGGACTTTCTTGGCCTAAGGAACCTTACTATGATCGATAACACTATTCCTCTCGTTTTCCGCAACAAAGGGATCAAGATCGACATTAATAATATTCCTTTCGATGACGAGCCGACCTTTGAGCTGTTCCAGAAAGGGGATACGGTCGGAGTGTTTCAGCTGGAGAGCCGCGGAATGCGTGGGTTAATAAAAGAACTAAAGCCGACAACTTTCGAAGAGATAATAGCCCTGCTGGCTCTCTACAGGCCGGGCCCGTTAGAGAGCGGAATGGTGGACGACTTTATAAAGAGAAAGCACAGGCGTGTCGCGGTTAAATACGAGCTGCCGGAACTGGAGCCGATATTGAAGGGGACGCACGGCGTAATACTATATCAGGAGCAGGTCATGGAGATCGCCAGTAAGATCGCCGGTTTCACCATGGGACAAGCTGATGTTCTGCGCTCTGCCATGGGCAAGAAGAAGGTTAAGGAGATGCA
>JBHPDX010000050.1:0-7270 GCA_042577445.1 Candidatus Margulisiibacteriota bacterium
TGGAAGACATAAAGACCATTTTCTATTATATAGGAAAGGTCGTTTTTGCCATATCAATACTTATGATCTTTCCTTTGATAGTTTCACTGATATCAAGAGAATGGTCCCCTGCCCTTAATATCACCGCCTCAATGTTCTTCGGCGCTTCGATCGGGCTGTTGTTGGACATACTTTGCAAGACCAAAAGAGAACTGAACTGGGGACACGGCCTTGCGGTAGCGGCGCTATCCTGGCTGGCTGCCATGTTCATAGGAGCGCTGCCTTTATTCCTTTCCGGGCATTTTGCGTCTTATCTGGATGCCTGTTTTGACGCCATGAGTGGCTTTGCCACAACGGGACTGGCATTGATCAGTGATGTAGATCATCTATCCGACGGCATAAACATGTGGCGCCACTTCATAATGTTCCTTGGTGGCCAGGGTATTATAGTGGTCGGTTTGACTTTTCTTCTTCGCGGCACAGCAGGAACTTATAGAATGTACGTTGGGGAGGCCAGGGACGAGAAAATAATGCCCAACGTGGTGCAGACAGCAAGATTTATCTGGATCGTAAGCCTTGTGTATCTTGTAATAGGCACTTTGTCATTGTTCTTTGCCGGGCTGCTCGAAGGCATGCCGGCAGGACGATCATTTTTCCACGGGATGTGGATGTTCATGGCGGCGTTTGATACCGGAGGTTTTACCCCCCAATCACAGAGCATCCTTTATTACCACAGCCCCATGATCGAGACCATCATTGCCGCTCTTATGGTATTGGGAACGATCAATTTCGCTCTGCACTTTGCTATTTGGAACAGGAACACTAAAGAACTGACAAAGAACATAGAGATCAGGGCCCTTCTCGCATCCATATTCGCTATCTTTGTGCTGGCGATAATAGGGTTGAAGCAGTTCGGCAGCTACCCTCATTTCCTTTCGATGTTCCGAAAAGGCTTTTTTCAGATACTTTCGGCCCACAGCGGCACAGGTTTTATGACCATATCATCCGGCCAGTTCGTATCGGATTGGGGTCCGCTTGGCATGCTGGCCGTGACATTCGCAATGGCATTCGGAGGATCCGCCTGTTCTACCTGCGGCGGAATAAAAGCTTTGCGTATCGGGATATTTTTCAAAGCGCTGATCCAGGACATCAAGAAACTTATCACTCCGGGCACTGCGATAATCAGCCAAAAATTCCACCATATAAAGGATTCTTTCCTGGAAGACCGCTTTGTAAGGAGCGTTTTTATAATTATACTTTCCTATATCATCACTTATGTCATCGGTACCATAGTGGGAATGATATACGGGTTCTCGTTGTATGAATCATTATTTGAATCGGTGTCAGCCGCCGCCAATGTAGGGCTTTCCTGCGGCATTACCTCCCCTTCGATGCCGACGGTCATGAAAGTAGTTTATATAATCCAGATGTGGGTCGGCAGGCTTGAATTCATGTCAATATTCGCGCTCATAGGATTAATTGTTGCGGGGATCAAAAGATGAAGAAATTTATATTATTAATAATGATAATGATCGCTCTTTCAAACTTTTCGTTTGGAGCAACTATAGGAGAACTGTTCCGGTTAAAAGATCATTCCAAAGAAACTGTCGTTCAGGGTGAAGCTATCGGAGATGTAATGATAAGAGGAGAAGGCGCCTGGATCAACATTAAAGATAAGACAGGTGCGATAGGTATTTGGGCTCCAAAAGCGCAGGCAGAAAAAATAACGGTGACCGGTAACTATAAGCATATCGGCGACAGAATAGAAACAGAGGGAACCTTCAATAAACAATGCTTAACTCACGGCGGCGATACAGATATCCACGCAGTGAACATAAAGATAGTTGAAAAGGGATATGAAAGGGATATAGCCGTAAAGCCTCATGAAATTTCCTGGGCAATAATAACACTCATCCTTCTTATAGTGCTTTATCTGTTGAGAAGATACCTTGCGTTGAGGCAGTACAAACCGAAAAAAGAATCGGATACTCCGGAAGTTTAAGAAATCCTCCCGATTATATCTATCTTTTCCCCGCAATTCCCGCAGGTTTTACCTTTTAAGTTGTTAACGGTGATCTCATACCCCATTCTCTGAATAAGAATGTTCTTACACTTAGGACAGTGAGTGTTCTCACCCTCATGGCCGGGGACATTGCCGATATAAACGTACTTAAGCCCCTCCTCCATGCCGATCTTTCTTGCCCACTCCAGCGTCTCGACCGGAGTTAGATGAAGGTCTTTCAGTTCCAGATAAGGCACGAATCTTGTCACATGCCACGGCGTTTCGGCTCCTAGATTTTCTTTTATCCATTTAGCCATATCCCGCAGCTGCTTTTCGTCGTCATTCCAGTGAGGGATAATGAGGGTTATGCACTCCACATGCACATTATGTGTTTTTTTAGCCTGGACCGCGGCCCTCAGAATAGGCTGGAAATCACTGACCTGGGCAAGCTTCTTATAAAAAGTATTGGTGAATCCTTTAATGTCGACCCTGTATGCATCAAGATACGGGATAATTATATCCAGGGCCTCCGCGGTTATATATCCATTTGTGATAAATGCGGTGTAGAGGCCCCTCTGCTTGGCCAATTTAAAACAATCGTAAGCGTATTCAAACCATATAGTCGGCTCATTATAGGTAAAAGCTATCCCCTTTGCTCCGGTCTCCTCCGCCAGCTCCATAAGACGCTCGGGAGAAATATACTCGGTCCTGTTCTCCGCCTGGATATTGTAGACTTTCCCCTGCTCCATCCCTTCCACCATGACCGCATGGGATATCTGCCAATTCTGGCAGTGTATACACCTCATGTTGCAGCCCCAGGTGCCGAGGGATAGGACGGATGAACCCGGATGGAAGTGGAATAAAGGCTTCTTTTCTATGGGATCCACTGCAACGGAAGAAGCCTTGCCATAGATAAGGCTGTACAATTTCCCTCCATCATTCTCCCTGACGCCGCAATACCCGGCTTTCCCCGGCGCTATTTGGCAATATCTCGGGCAGAGAAAGCATTTAACCTTCCCGCCCGGCAGATCTTCATAGAACATCGCTTCGTGTTTTTCGTCCATAATTATTTCAGATTTTATCACAAATACTCTTGACTAGCATCAGCTGTTTACCTGCATATCGACTGAAATCCCCCTCAAAATCTACCGATATAGATGCATGGCACATAAACCAATCAAACCAGTCGGACTTGGGAATAGAAAAGGACGAATGCCAGCAGACTTCAATCGAAAGTTAAGTTATTATAGCGCGAACTTTCGATCTGCTCTATCTGCGGGTAAAACTATCGAGGAAATGGTGGCTTTAAAATTAAAGGACAGATCATTTGTAGCCGTGCTTGATGTAGGCACAGGAAGCGGTCTGGCCATGAATCAGTTGAACGATGCATTTCCCGCAGAGGTAGCTTCCCATAAACTGATCATTTACGGAAATGATATACAGAAACAAGGAACTATACATAAATTCAAGTATAAAGAAGGGGATATCCTGCATCAGTCATTCGCTTTCAGGTTCAATATTATTTTTGCACACGAAAGCTTGCATTATATGCCAGATAAGATAGCTGCAATCGCAAAGATATATAGCCTTCTAAAGCCGGGAGGAGAAGCTTACATACATTTGCGCACTGACGGCATGGATATTTTATTGGGAAATCAGCGCATTTCCTTTCAGGATTATCTTGCACAATTTTGCTCTAATAATGACATGATATATGTCGGCAAAGGCGCACACACCTTCACTCTAAGGTTGCGAAGAGATAGGAAAAGGCCTGATGAGGAATTAGCGTATTTTTTCTTAGATCTTGATTTTCAGAAGGAAGAAACTGAAGATACAAAGAATGTGACCGGAAAAATTACAAGTGTCTATAAATATGATCCGCCTAAAGCCTAGCTATCCCTTCACAACCCCCAACGGCCTCATCTTTGCGACTTTCTTTGCTAGACCGGCTTGATCGACAATGTTAACGACTTCCCTGACATCTTTATAAGCTCCCGGGGCTTCTTCAACTAATCCGCGCTTGCTTGCAGCTTTTGCGACGATACCTTTCGATCCCAATTCTTTTAGAAGTCCTTCCATAGAGAATTTCTTGCTTGCGGCAGTCCTGCTCATCATCCTGCCGGCGCCGTGGCAAACCGATCCCCATGTTTCTTTCATGGCCTGTTCAGTTCCAACTAACATATAAGAATATCTGCCCATATCACCGGGGATAATGACCGGCTGGCCAACACCTTTATACTCTTTTGGAATTTCAGGATGCCCAGCAGGAAAAGCGCGCGTCGCGCCCTTTCTATGGACGCAAAGTTCTTTTTCTTTGCCGCCTACCATATGCTTTTCTTTTTTAGCAATGTTATGCGCGACATCGTAGATCAGCTTGATGCCAAGTTTTGAATATGAGGAACCGAGCACTTTCGAGAAAGATTCCCTTGTCCAGTGCATCAATAACTGGCGGTTACACCAGGCATAGTTGGCGGCGCATGCCATTGCGGCATAATAATCCAATCCTTCAGGGGAGTTTATCGGTGTGCAGCAGAGCTGCCTGTCGGGAACTTGAATATTATATTTTTGCAGAGCCTTGAACATGACCTTTATATGATCAGAACAGACCTGATGGCCAAGACCGCGGGAGCCGCTATGGACCATGATAGTTATCTGATCCTTAAAAAGACCAAAAACTGCAGCTGCCTTTTCATCATAGATCTCTTCAACGCGCTGGATCTCGAGGAAATGATTGCCCGAGCCAAGGGTCCCAAGCTGGTTCGCGCCTCTCTCTTTTGCATGGGAACTTACTTTTGACGGATCAGCCCAGTCAAGCGCACCATTAGATTCGGTATGAAGGACATCATCTTCTTCACCATAGCCGTTTTTCACAGCCCATTTAGAGCCGATCGTAAGCACTTGATCTAATTGCTTCGCTGAAAGTGAGATCGGCCCTTCTTTTCCGACACCGGACGGGACTTCAGAAGCTATTTTTGTGGTGATCTGGTCTACCTTATCCTTAATATCATCATAAGAAAGATCTGTCCGAAGAGCCCTGACACCGCAATTTATGTCATACCCTACTCCACCGGGCGAAATTATGCCCCCTTGATCAGGATCAAAAGCGGCAACACCGCCGATAGCAAAACCGTAACCGAGATGAATATCAGGCATTGCAAGAGAGTTACCGACAATTCCGGGGAGACAGGCAACATTTGCGACCTGAAGATGGGCATTTTCCGTAACTATATGGTCGATCAACTGCTCATCACAGTAGATGAGGCCGTCAACCCGCATGCCTTCTTTGAAGGTTTTAGGCAGTTTGAACCGCCATTCGTCTATTTTTTCTAATACTGACTGCCAGTTTGCCATATTTTTAAGCGTGCCTGGTGGGACTTGAACCCACAACCTTTGCCTTCGGAGAGCAACACTCTATCCAATTGAGCTACAGGCACAGATCGGGCAGATTATAACATATTTTCTCTTAGGTGATGATTAGATGTGATGGTTTTTTAGCCTGGTTCCGATTACCGTACGCAGATTATAGTGAATAATTAATCGTCACCTTAAATCGTCACCACCCGAAATTTGCGCTTGAACCCCTCCATAAGTGAGTTTTGAAGCTCTTTATATGTGGGGATCCTGTTAATAACCTCAGATACACTTGTAGACTTAGCCTCATAATCACCGGAATACCTCTTTATAAGCCTTTCATGGCTCATATTACCCTTATGGACGATAATAGACCCCTGCTGAAGAAGGGCTTTCTTCCCCCTCTTCTGGGCGCTTCCCACAAGCTTCTTGCCGCCATACACTATTTCGTGGCTCGCAGGGAATAGATTGCAGTATCTGGCAAAACCTTTCTGGCGTTTATCAGACAACTCAGCATCGACCCCCATGTGCTTCAACCCCTCGACAATAGCTTCCGAGATATATACAAAAGAATTTATCAGGTCTTTGAACGGGATCCAGTTTTTTTCACTGACAATGCTATACGTTATCTCATGGGGATTATGCAGGACGATGCCTCCGCCTGTCGGGCGCTTAACAACCTCTACCCCATGGCGAACACAATCAGAGACATGCAGTTCTTCGTTAGCATCCTGAGAATGGCCGAGAGAAATGCAGTGATCTTTCCAGCCGTATATCCTTATTGTGGGATTTTTAAGATGGCCTGCTTCAGCAACATTAAAAAGATTGGTATCAGCCTCCATATTCTCCCTGCCGGAGGCTTTCGAAGCATTAAGTACGTGCCAGACTACATCTTCCATGTAAGGCGCAGCTCCCTTGCAGCTTTTGTCTCATCAAGCCGAAGCACAGGGGTCGTTGAAGGAGCGTTCTTGACGAGATCAGGATCAGTTTCGCATTCCTTTGCGATAGCTATCATGGCGTCGCAAAACTTATCCAGAGTTTCTTTTGACTCGGTTTCTGTAGGCTCTATCATCAAAGCCTCAGAAACAATGAGCGGAAAGTAAACCGTCGGCGGATGAAAACCATAATCGATCAATCTTTTTGCGATATCCAGGGCTCTTACACCGTATTTTTCCTTCTGCCATTTAGCGGAAATGACGAATTCATGCTGGCAGTCGCGATCATAAGGAAGATAATAATACTTTTTCAGCTTATTCATAACATAGTTGGCATTTAGCACCGCGTTCTCTGCAACTGCTTTTGCGCCTTTCCTTCCGATAGCCAGTAAATAAGCATAAGCCTTAACAATAACGTTTACATTCCCGTGGAAGGAGTGGACTCTTCCAATAGACTTAGGGAAATTATCCTTAAATTTGAATTCCTTGCCGGTTTTGACTATTCGTGTAACCGGAAGGAAAGGTTCTAATTTCTTATTAACGCCGACAGGTCCGGAGCCGGGCCCTCCTCCACCATGAGGCGTCGCAAAAGTTTTATGCAGATTAAAGTGAGCAACATCAAATCCCATATCGGCAGGTCTAACAATTCCTAAGGTCGCATTAGCATTAGCCCCGTCATAATAAAGGAGCCCGCCCGCATCATGTACGATCTCGGCAACTTTGCAGATATTTTCATCGAATAAACCTAACGTATTTGGATTGGTAAGCATTAAAGCCGCTGTATCATCTCCGACGACTTTTTTCAGCTCATCAAGATCGATCCCTCCCCGATCATTGGTCTTGACCTGGACGGCCTTCCATCCCATCATATTAACAGAAGCGGGATTGGTGCCGTGGGAAGAATCAGGAACGATCACTTTATTCCTTTTACTATCTTGCCCTTGATCCCTATGATAAGCCTTGATCATAAAAAGAGAAGTGAGCTCTCCGTGCGCTCCGGCAG
>JBHPDX010000051.1:0-7193 GCA_042577445.1 Candidatus Margulisiibacteriota bacterium
GCGATCAACTGGCTGCAGAGCTATTCGCTTTATTCGAATACACTGAATGATTATTATAAGAAAGAAGTCGCTCCGGACTGGCCGCAGTTAAGGAACAAGGCGCTTTATATCCTGCAGCGCGAGGCCGAGCTTGAAGAGATCGTCAGGATAGTGGGAATTGATGTCCTGTCCCCCAAAGAACGCCTGATACTTGAGGCGGCCAAGTCGATCCGCGAAGATTTTCTGCATCAGGTGGCTTTTGATGAAAGGGATTCTTATACCTCTCTCAAAAAACAGTACAAGCTCTTAAAGCTTGTCATTGCATTCCATGATCTGGCGGAGAAAGCCATAGATAGAGGCGCGGATTTCAATGAAATATTCAACCTGACCGTCCGGTCGAACATCGCAAAGGCAAAATATGTTCCCGAAGACCAGCTGGACAAAATAGATTCCATGCTGGAGCATCTGGAGCATCAAATGAACCAGCTGGAGGGAGAGGCCAATGCGTAGAGAATACAGGAGTATAACCGAAGTTGTAGGCCCTCTTATTCTTGTAAACGGAGTGGAGGATGTTAAGTTCGAGGAGCTTGTGGAGATCAGGACCAGCAAGGGAGACGTCCGCACCGGCAAGGTCCTTGAAGTGAACCGGGATATGGCTCTTGTCCAGGTATTTGAAGGCACCGAAGGGCTCAATATCGGCGACACCGGCGTAAAATTCCTGGGAGGCGGAATGGAGCTTCCTGTTTCAAAGGATATGCTGGGCCGCGTATTCAACGGCGCGGGAAAGCCTATTGACGGAGGACCAGAGATCATTGCCGAAAAGAAGCTGGATATAAACGGAGCGGCTATCAATCCGTATGCCAGGGCCTATCCAAATGATTTTATTCAGACCGGGATTTCAGCGATCGACGGATTAAATTCTCTTGTGCGGGGGCAGAAACTTCCGATCTTCTCGGGTTCAGGGCTTCCTCATGCGCGTATTGCCGCTCAGATCGCAAGGCAGTCAAAAGTTTTGGGGGAGGACCAGAGGTTTGCGGTCGTTTTTGCCGCCATGGGTATAACGCATGATGAAGCCAGTTTCTTTATCAGGGATTTTAGGCGTACCGGGGCGATCGAGAGAGCGGTCCTGTTCGTTAACCTTGCCGACAACCCCGCTATCGAGCGTATCGCGACCCCCCGTCTTGCTTTAACGGCGGCGGAATATCTGGCATTTGACCTCGGCATGCATGTCCTGGTCATCCTGTCGGACATCACGAACTATTGTGAGAGCTTGCGTGAAGTTTCCGCGTCAAGAAAAGAAGTTCCCGGAAGAAGAGGTTATCCAGGTTATCTTTACACTGACCTTGCGACTATTTATGAAAGAGCAGGGCGGATCAAGGGCCGAAAAGGATCTATCACTCAAATGCCGATACTTACGATGCCGGAAGATGATATTACACATCCTATACCTGACCTGACAGGATATATCACTGAAGGGCAGATCATACTTGACCGCACTTTTCATCAAAAAGGCATATATCCTCCGATAAATGTTCTGCCTTCGCTTTCAAGGCTGAGGGATAAAGGTATCGGCAAAGGGAAGACCAGGGATGATCATCCGGATGTTTCGAACCAGCTGTTCTCTGCTTATGCCAGCGGTAAACAGGCGAAAGAACTTGCGGTCGTGCTTGGAGAAAGCGCATTATCCGAAGCAGACATTAAATTCTCTCACTTTGCGGATGCCTTTGAGAATAAATTTGTCCGGCAGGGTGAAAATGATGACCGTTCCATTGTAGAAACATTGGATATAGGCTGGGACCTGATGAAGATGCTGCCTGTATCGGAACTTAAGCGTATCCGCGAAGAATATATCAAGAAATACATGGGGAAGTAAATGAGGATCCGTGTTAATCCCAACAGGATGGAATATTCAAAGCTCAAGCGAAAGCTTGCCCTTGCTTCCCGCGGTCACAAGCTTCTAAAAGACAAGCAGGACGGCCTGATGCAGGAATTCTTTAAGGTCGTCAGAGCCAGCAAAAAGCTCCGCATTGAGATAGAGGAAAAGATCGGCCAATATTATATAAGTTTTATTGAAGCATCCATGTTGATGTCCCGTATTTCGCTCTATGAAGCCCTTATGTTCCCTAAGTTTAAGGTGGAACCAGATGTGTCCCTTAAGAATAAGATGGGGGTAAAAGTGCCTGTGTTCAAGTTCGATGTAAAAGAGGACGCGCAGAGTTACGGCTATCTTGCGACTTCCGGACAGTTGGATAGGACAGTGGAGATACTGCAGGGCCTTCTTCCTAAGCTGATAGATCTGGCAGGGATGGAAAAGCAGATAGAGCTTATGGCGTATGAGATAGAGCGCACCAGAAGGCGTGTTAATACACTTGAACACGTTCTTATCCCCAATTTAAAAGAGACCATTAAATATATTGCGATGAAGCTTGGCGAGAACGAGCGCGCTGTTGCTACGCGGCTGATGCGTGTGAAAAGTATTGTTCGGAAATCCTCTTAAATTCCTCGCCAAAGAATTTCCTAAGTGCCTCTGTATGTGCGAAGAAGTTCTCAACAGATAGATCGATTTTCTTGTCTTTGTAGCGGTTGTAATGCTTAATTATAATTCCGACAACTTCGGCTGGTGTTTTTCTCTGTGTTTGAAAATCATATTTCGGATTATATGAATAATCTATTGTCTTAGCTATTTCCCATAATGCATAAGCCAGTTTAAATGCCATATCATTTTGAGATGTCCCTTCAATGTCGCTCAATGGCGGATAGCTTATATAGTATTCCCAGTCATCCGACCACTTTTTTTCAAATACAAGGTTTGACCTTAATTGTGCTGCCGGAGTTTGTACGATTGCCACTCTTTTTGCGCTAATGTTCTGCTTCTGTAATTTGCGTCTGCTGAATATTATGTTTTCTCCGGAATTGGTGCTTTCGGATTCTATGATTATGGCATCTTCCGGAACATCCAAGCTTCTTAATATTTTTGCGTATTGTTCCGCCTCCGAGATCAAAGGTGCTTCACCTGGAACTGTTGGATGCCCGCCTTTTCCGCTGGCAACTATCTTTATGTTCGGATTATATTTTACTATCTGCTTGTATAATTCGGCTGCCTGTTCAGCAGGCTTTGGATCATTGCTTCCTAGAAGTAGGATTACCTCAATCTTCCTAAGAGCGTTATTTATATCATCTCCCTTTATTTCATGGCCGGCGCGACTCAGTTCAATATTCCTGTCCTCTTCTCTATAAACTAAATATCTAGGCGTCAAGAATTCCATCAACGTGCTAAGGTCGAATTTTACTTCGGCAAGCCTGATTTGTTCTTCAAGGGCCCTTAATTTTGTCTCCGTCCTTAAATGTTCTTTTTTTGAATTAATATATCTCTCACTTATTATACCTGTGCCATCAGATTCCTTTCTTACTGCATCTAGTGTTGCTTGAGATGATGCATGGCTGCTTCGTGCCATAGCAAGTTCCGCTTTAGTCATGGTCAGGTCAATCCCGGCTCTAGCTGCTATTACCATTGCGTCTGTTGCGCCTATGTGCTTTACTCTTTTTTCTATCTCTGTCTGAAATCCAGTTTTTACGCTAATAGGGCGTCTATGACTGCGCAATAATTTGTTTTCAAGGCCTTTAAAAGTTGCGCCTGCTCTTTGCGTCAGAAGAGACAACCTGCTTGGTATACATAATGCTCTTATCATGAATGATCTCCTTGATACTATGTTCGGTTATATATCCGCATATTTCGGGGTAAATTTCATAAAATTTTGGGTTCTGAGGGACATTCTTTTATTGCAATATCTAGCGGTTTTTTATATACTGAAAGCCTTAAAACAGGGGGAATTTCGTGACCGTAAAAATGAACTCAAAAGTCAGCGTTATTATGCCGGTGTATAATGCCGAAAAGCATCTTGCTGCTTCTATTCGAAGCATCCTCACGCAAAGCCACAAGAACCTTGAGCTGGTGATCATTAATGACGGCTCCACTGATAGCTCAGAGGATATTGTCAGGACATTCATGAACAGGGATGACCGTATCAAGTATCTTGTTCAGAAGCATCTGGGTGTTGCCGCGGCAAGGAATAAGGGATTAAAGGCGGCAGACGGGCAGTGGATCGCGTATCTCGACAGCGACGATATAGCTATGACCGACCGGATCGAAAGATGTTTGAGCGTTGTTTACAGGATCGGCGAAAAGTGCCTTGTTTACGGCGGCTGGTTCAGGTTCAAGGTCGAAAAGAACAAATTCCGCATACTGGACTACGCAAAGGGGTATCTTGACAGCTTTGATATTTTTCCATTCCAGAACAAGAACCAGTTCATTTGCTCCACTGTGATGCATCACAAGGATTGTATCGTAAAAGCGGGCTTTTTCGATGAAAACCTGAAATGTGAAGAAGATTGGGACCTGTGGCTGCGCATATCAGACGATCACCCTGTCTATCAGCTTGATGAAGCGCTTGTTTTTCGCCGCGTGGGAGAACATGGGGACTACTTAAAAAATGACATATCAAATAAGGTGGTCGCTGAGTGCCGCCAGTATGTCACGGAGAAGCGCATAAAAAAACTATTGGAGGCCTATGCGGTTGATACTGACTCTGAGATCGCGAAAAAGATATTTTTTGCTACTATTGACATCAAGGACGATAAATTGCGGAGGGAAGTTCTTGAGCGCCTTGAATCCTGGAGGATCTTCGGCACTGTTTCCGGGCTTGTGAAGACCGCTCCCAAACAGGCATTTGAATTATTGGAAAAGTACAAGAATGACAAGCTAATTGCACATCTCATCCGCGATAAGATCTTTGATTTTTCCTTTTCCATGGCTGATGTGACCAATGAGGAATTCAGCTTTATCAAAGGTGTTTTGGAATCGCTCATAACTTCCGAATAAGCGCTGATTTTACTTCCAAAAGATGACTCCCTGTGATAAGATTTTATATGCGCAGAGGTATAATGATGAAAAAATACGCATGGCTCTTCATTTTAATACTATTCCCGCTTTTTAGCGGATGCGGAGATGTGCCTGATACGATCTCCTCAATTTCAATTGCCCCGACGTCATCAAATTTAGTGGTAGGAGCAACACAGCAGTTCACGGCTTCGGGAACTGATTCGCAGGGGTATCCTGTCTCATTTACGCCTGCATGGTCGGTGAGCAATCCAACTGTGGGAAGTATTACCAGCGGCGGGCTTTTTACCGCCAGCACGATAGGGACTACATCCGCGATCGTATCTGCTGATGATATGACCGCTTCAGCGCTTGTTACTATTTCGACTGGAGGGCTTTATTCGATAACAGTTACTCCCTCTCCGGTTACCATGTCCACGAGCGAGCCGCAGGCATTTATTGCTTATGGTTATAATCTATATGGAGGGGCAGTGAGCATTACTCCTTCGTGGGCGGTAGTTGGTGCTATGGGGACGATCGAAACTGATTCAGGCTTTTTCTATCCGAGTGCCGCTGGCAGCGGTTTTGTTACAGCGACTTCTAATGAGGTAACCGGAACGGCTTCTGTTAGTGTAACTACGAATTAAGTCCCAGCTTTTGCTTTTGATGCGCATAAATTTGCTGTATTGTTGGTAAATTTTATGGTAAAATTCGAGAAGTTTTTATGAGGAAAGAGATTAGATGTTGTTTTATGTTGTAGTATTTTTTAGTGCGCTTATATTCACCGTAATTTTAACTCCGCAAATCAAAAAACTTGCCATCCGGCTCAAAGCCTTCGATAGACCGAACAAAAGAAAAGTTCACCGTAAACCGACGCCTCGACTTGGGGGGCTGTCCTTATATATAGGGTTTATACTGTCCCTTATTCTAGTTTCATGGCTGCTCCGGTCTTTCGGCATTAGGATATCCCAAAGGGAGATGCTTTCTCTTGTAGGACTTCTTATCGGCAGCAGCATTGTATTTCTGGTAGGGGTCATTGATGATATTTACGGTGTCAACGTAGCTTTTAAGTTCACCGGCCAGATCATCGCTTCGCTTGTGGCCATCTTTTTTGGCGTTCAGATATTTTTTATTGCCACGCCTTTCAATACCCTGCTTTATTTAGGGGTTTGGGCTGTTCCGTTCACGCTGGTCTGGATGGTGGGGATAACAAATGCTCTTAATTTGATCGACGGTCTGGATGGTCTTGCTTCGGGAGTGGCGGCAATAGCGGCGCTTACCCTGTTCTTTGTGGCTATCAGGACCGGTCAGCTGCCTGCGGCGATACTTTCTTTGATCATCGCGGGTATTTCGGTGGGGTTCCTGCGCTACAATTTCCATCCTGCCTCGATCTTCCTGGGCGATTCCGGGAGTCTTTTCCTCGGTTTTTTGCTGGCGTCGCTTTCGGTCGTTGGAGTGCTCAAAAGCACGATAGTCATAGCTTTTATCGTGCCGATATTCGTATTGGGGATCCCGATCTATGATACAGCCACGGTGATAATACGGCGCATGAGGGAAAAGAAGGGGATATTTAAGGCGGATAAACGGCACTTTCATCACAGACTGCTTAAGGCGGGATTTTCCCAGAGAGAGGCAGTGGCTGTCATTTATATAGCTTGCGCGCTGCTTGGTTCCGCGGCGCTTATCGCCACCGCGTTCAATAATTATCAGATCATTATATTTTTGTCGATCATTGTGGTAGGGGCGATATTGGGCATGGACCTTGCGAAGGATATTCTAAGGCGTTCGACCCAAGGGTCCTCAAGAAGGGAAAAATGACGAGCAAAAAAAAGATATTATTTGTCTTTGGCACCCGTCCGGAAGCGATAAAGCTGGCTCCGGTGATCAGAGAAATGGAAAAACATACGGATAAATTCGCTCCTGTCCTGATAGCCACCGGCCAGCACAGGGAAATGCTTGATCAGGTGCTCAAACCTTTTAATATCAAGCCGAAGTACGACCTGAAGATCATGGAAGAAGGGCAATCCATATCTCAAGTTGTGTCAAAAACGCTTTTGGGGCTTGAAAAGCTGATCCCTAAGGAAAGACCTGACATGATAATCGTTCAGGGAGACACTTCCACGGCTTTTTCTGCGTCACTTTCCTCGTATTATCATAAGATCCCTCTTGCCCATGTGGAAGCCGGCCTTAGGACGCACGATAAATATAGGCCCTTCCCGGAAGAGCTGAACAGAAAGCTCACGGGGGCGATCACAGATATTCATTTTGCCCCGACAATCGGCTCGCTGCAGAACCTGATATCTGAAGGAGTGAACAAAAAGTCCATACATCTTACCGG
>JBHPDX010000052.1:0-6818 GCA_042577445.1 Candidatus Margulisiibacteriota bacterium
ATGACAGAAGAAATGGCCCACAGGCATGACGTAAAAGAACTGCCGGAATCCGATTACACGCATATAGAAGGCGACATTGAAAGAGTGTATATTCTCCTTGTTCACCAGTGGCTGGATTATATGAAGCATTTAAAGGATAATTACCCGCACCTGTTCTCGCTGGCAATGAGGACGAATCCTTTTGACCAAAAAGCGTCAGTAATCGTAACATAAAGGGGGGTGAATCAAATGAAACAGACAACAATCAATTGGATAGCGCTTCTTGCGGTAATAGTTGGGGGAATAAACCTCGGAGCATTAGGTTTATTCAACTTGGACCTGATATCCTTTTTGCTGGGACCGCTCTCATTTTTAAGCCGTTTTGTATTTATCTTCATCGGGGCTTGCGCGGTTTACGTAGCAGCGATAGCAGCGCAGCTAATGGGAATGAAGCAATCTTAATTTGCCCTGAATCTTTTGCAACAAAATAATAAGTTCTGATATAATGTAGTTCGCTCGGAGGAGTACCCAAGTGGTTAAGGGGGCAGTTTGCTAAACTGTTAGGTCGGAGCAATCCGGCGCGAGAGTTCGAATCTCTCCTCCTCCGTTTCTTTTGGAGGGATGGCCGAGTGGTTTAAGGCGGTAGTCTTGAAAACTACTGTGCCCTTACGGGTACCGGGGGTTCGAATCCCTCTCCCTCCGAATTCATAAGCCCACTAGAATTACTCCGAACTTATATTCCCACAAGAGTGAAATCCATACAAAAATCCCACGATATATGACAAGGAAAAGGAGTGTTGCCCATGGGTATATCAATTGGACAGAGCTCTTTGCTAGCTTACCCGCGATTCCAGCCTGGATTCAATCCCAGGACTGCGATCCCAAAAAATTATTCCTTGGATATGGCCGAAAAGGCCTTACCCGCCGCCGAATACCCCTATTTAAACTTAAGGGGCCTTGCTGGCGTAGAAGGCCTTTCTGTACAGATCACAACAAATCTTGAAGAACGATCAGGGCATACTTATCACGATTTTTTCGTGAATTATAAAAGAGCTAGTTATCTCAGGCCCGGAAGGATTGACCTTTATGAAAATACTGGAAGCAGCGGCTTGATGATCTTTACACTCTATCCAAGCCTGCCGCAATCCCCTGTTCTAGGGAAAGACCTAGGAAAAACCCTACTTTTCCTAATATTGACAAGAGGAAATTCATTTACAGGAAAACGAGTAGATATACTCGGAACAACAAGATATGGATATGATATGGCCATAAGCATGACACATTTTTCTCAGGAGATGCAAAATGCAGGAGAAGGTCTGTATCGCAGAGTCTTTCTTTCGGTTCCACAGTTATCTGCTGAACAATTAACAGCAGTAGAATGGTACTGGACAAATATCCTTCACTGCCCGGCAGTCTAATAAACGCACTTCACCATGGCCTGCACAGCATAACTTCCTATTAACGAGGCCTGCTGGCCGAATTCGCTGTAATCCGATCCAGTAAGAAAGATCGGCATTAAGATCAGCTCAACATTATCATTTAAAAAGTAGTCCACAACGGCTCCGCTCATCATACCTCCATCGTTCAAATTCCAGAAACTGAACTTAGTAACCGTTAATTTTTCATCGAATACATAGGACCCCGAAGAAGAGATATAGTCCTGCCCCATAAGGCGGCCCTGCAGCATTAAAGCGGGATCATACGACGAAGTGTAAACACTGCCGAACCCGTTCTTATAGTATTCAAATGTTGCATGATAATCCCCGAAATAATAGTCTGTCCCGATCACATATTCATACTTATTCGTTTCAAGATAATGCGCTGTCTCGGTCCAGAAACCCCATTCGATAACAGGCAGCGTGCCTGATACTTCAAAGCCAAGAACCCCGTCTTTAGCCTCGGGGCTGCCGTTATATGTCCTAAGCCCCTTGTCAACATATATAGCTGCTACGTCAAAATCATCTATATTGCTCTTGAACTTCAAGCCTACATCTTCCTGAAAGTTAACATCAACAGGCGTAGTTGAATCCATTTTAGTTTCCGTAAGCTGGCCCGCATATACCAGCTCAAGCTTATTCAACTCGCCGAAATATTTTGTTATTGTGACCGCGTCGCGGCCATCTCTCACGAAAGTCGGGTCGAACGAAGAACCTACCGGTTTGGGATTAATGATGTCGATCGGATTAAAAGCGTAGCCTACTCCCCACCCTATCTGCTGCCGCCCCAAGACTATATCTGTTTCAGGAATAAATAATTTTAATTGAGCAACATTTATTTTTGAAACATCCCTGCCGAATTGATAATCAAAGTCAGCGCTCCAGTGTTCTTCTCCTGAAAGCTTAAGCCAAAGATCCCCTTTCACCTGCGATGTCATATCGACCGTGTCATACATCCCCGCGTCAAATATCGTGCTTGTCGTCACATCAGCATCTAAAGCAAAGGAGGTCGAGCTCAAGAAGATAACTAATATTAACGGTAAGAACCTTTTCATTTTTTCAGATGCCTTTCCGAGAACATCTTGTCATCGACATCAACATCATATTTGATGGCCTTTTCATCAATATCAAAATAGGTTATCTTGCTCTCTTCTATATCATTCATTGATACAGTCAATGGAACGGTCCTGCCATCGATCTTCTTGATATTTTCAGATTTCATCTCCTTATATTTAAGCTCATCATCGTTGTAGTATCCGATATTGACGGGGATATAATCATCTTTCCTTACTTTTACGATCAGATATTTATATGAAACATCTTCATCTTTTGGAAATAACTTTAAAATATAATGATCCCTTTCGTCCTTAATGATCTCGCCTGTGTAATCTTCCGCATACTGCGCGGACATGTCCTCATAGCTGAAGCTCGATCCCATCATACTGCCCTTTTTTGCCGACTGAGAAAGAAGTCTGACGCGGTTCGTCCGATTGTTGTAGTACCATATATTATCCCCTACCATTAAGATCGCTGTCCCCTTCAGCCTTGCAGGGTAAGTGAATCGCATTAAAGATTTATCGTCATCAGCCTCGGTCGAACCTCTTTTCTCGTACATTTCCAGTTCCATCTTCGTTTCATTGCCTTCGCGATCCACTATTTTCATGACAGCCGTGCCGGTCGATGTCTCATAATCGCCGGCGTTCTCCATTTTCACCAGGATATCATGGACGTTTAGATCTTCAGTTTTACCTTTTTCCTTAGCCAGCACCGGGACCGCCATCAACAAAACACAAAATAGGATCAATATCGTTCTTTTCATGCCAACCCCCTATTTACCCTTGTTATTATTATTTCCATGGTTCATTACGTTTATCAAGCTTGGCACCAAAAACAGCGTCACGATATATGCAAGAGCAATGCCCATTACAAGCAGAAAGGCAAATGATATGAAACCTCTGTAGCTTGCAAGCAAAAAAGAGCCGAATGCCGCACATGTTGTAAGTGTGGTAAGCGTTATCGCCCTGCCCGTGCTCCTCACCGCCGGCTCAACTCGCTTTTCTATAAGATACCTGTGTATTATATGAACGCCGTCGTCCACGCCGATACCTATTATCAGCGGCAGAGCCATTATGTTGACGAAATTGAAATTTATCCTGAGCCATCCCATTATTCCCAGACAGAGAGCGAGCGTCATTCCCATAGGAAGCATTGCCAGAAAAGCGTATTTAAAGCTTCGGAAATCTATCAACAGCACGATGAATATGACTATCACGGTATAAATAAGAACATTCCTTCCTTCAATACCTGCGATCGTCACCAGTTTCTCAAAAACAGGGACCGTCCCTGTTGATGGCCAGTCAAGGCTCCTTAACTGAGCGAGATGCAGGTTAAAGTAGTCCATCTGCCAAATATCGCCTTTGGGATAAACAACGTTCATGAAAGTCCCATCCTTGCCGATATAATTATCGCTGATATTCTTTGGAACATCATTAAGTCCTATCATTGTTGAGCTGTTAACATTCCTCATCTTATCCTGAATATTGCCGATAAAAATGCCCTGAACATATAAGATGTTGTTCCTGTTCTTTTCGATATTACCGGCGGTATTCGGGATCATCTTTGAATTTACAATGCCATCGATCTTCTTGACCAGCTGCTTTTCTCCTCCAATATATGCGAGGTCACTTATTTCTATAAGATTGTCTTCCAGCCGTTCCATTTCATATTTCAGTTCTTTTTCATGAATACTCTTGTCAACACTTCCCGATAACGCCCCTTTGATCTCTTGTATCTTTCTCATGCTTTCCCTCTGATCATTTCGATCAGGCACGTACTGAGCTATAGTGTCGACAATCCCTATCGTGGAAAGATCATCGGTCGCCTTTTTCAGGTCTATCGCATCCTGAAGCGTCTTGCTTATTACGATCGAAGAATCGGACGTAAAATCGAATTTATCGATCAGCCTTTTGTTAACTTCAATGCTCTCCAGCCCCTTCGCCTCAACCTCAAGCATGTTCTTTGACATCTTTACGTTGGGTATGCCGAAAAGCGACACAACAAAGACCACAGTTATCACTATTATGGTCGTCCAGGCATGTTCCACTACAATATGCTCAACGCGCGCTATCGCCCCGCCTATCCTGTCCTTTGTCCCGACCTTTGCCTTTCCGAATATCATAAGCAGCGCCGGCAGGAGCACTATAGAAGCGATCATGGTCATTAATATCCCGAATCCCAGCGTTATGCCGAATTCCCTGAAGGCCTTAAAGCTGCTCACTGCGAACATCAGGAAGCCTATCGCAGTCGTCATGGCACCCGTAATGACACCTCTTCCGGTCTTCTGGAAAATGAGCTTTACGGACGCGGTGATATCTTCGCCCTTATTCCTCATCTCCGT
Source organism: Candidatus Margulisiibacteriota bacterium (assembly GCA_042577445.1). Lineage (GTDB taxonomy): Bacteria > Margulisbacteria > WOR-1 > CAVSGV01 > JBHPDX01 > JBHPDX01. The sequence continues at coordinate 4,813 of JBHPDX010000052.1, forward strand.
GTAAATGGACATGACGTGAATGGCATAGTCAACACCTAAGCCTATAAGTATGGCTCCCATCATAGCCGTAAAAAGATTCAGGTTACCATATATGAGATATGCGATCCCAAGCGCCCAGATTATCCCGACAATGAGCGGTATCGCCGCAAGACCCGTATAACGAAGCATCCCGAATCCAAAGAGGAATATCGCAAGGACCAAGATCAAAGAAACCGCACCTGTAAGCGGCATATCCCTTTCCATCGTCCTCAATTCATCTTTCTGTATGATATGCATTCCGGTTAACGTTGTCTTAACCCCGTAATCTTTCTCTTTCTCCTTCAATATTCCTTCAAGTTCATCCACCATCCTAAGGATCCCGTCCATATCCGCAAGATCAAGGGAAGTTCTAAGGAGGAATAATCCCATAGTACCGTCGTGGGATATCATATATTCCGGGCCGCGGACAAATTCATTAGAATTCTCTATTATCTTTTTGGGAGCGGCCTTTTTACTGCCCAACAGGCCTACGAAGGCGTTTATCGTCGAGAGGGTTTGAAGCACTTCCGTTTTATCTTTGCTTAACTTTTCCGAATCCCCGGATCCTGTATATTCTTTCTCAAAATTATTATTAAGCCCTTTTATAAAATCCTTCAGGCTGCTCGCCGTTAGCATGCCCTTGATGCTGCCCAGGTCTTCGGCCTCCACCAGCAAAAGGCCGTTCTTTTCAAGATACTCGATCTCACTCCTGTATATCACCCTTTCAATGCCATGAGCCTTGCCGGCTTTTTTCGCGTGGTCCTCTATGAACCTGATGATCTCATCCTGGTTCCCGCCTTCGATCACGACAACAATACTGTCCATTCCGACAAAGTTCTTTACTGCATGATCATATACGGTGACTTCCGGTTCATCCTGAGGGAGCATGTCCATCATTTCCGTTTGCATCTTAAGTTTTGTTATTCCAATAATACTTAAGATAGTGAGCACTATGGACAGCACTATTATCAGCTTATATCTTTTTGTTACAAAATTTCCCAGCCAGTCGAGCATAACGCCTCCTCTTTTGATCTAAAATAATATTGAAAATTATACAAGTTTTATTTCAAATAGTACGATACATATTATAGCAGAACATTTAATTATGGTATAATACAGCCCGGCTCGATACAGTATCGCAGGGGGAGATTGCAATGAAGACTCCAATAACCCTAGTGTTAGTCGGCATCTTACTGATAACGCTCGCAAGCGGCGTCCTCGGGATACCTGAAGTCTACACCAGCCTGATCGTTGACGCCCGGGGTCTTGAAGTTGAGCCCGGAATAGCCCCCAAGATATTCGATGAAGACGGAGAAGAGATATACGGGACCATAAATATCGATCCCGACTATGCCATACGAAAAGGGATAGTACAATACTATGACAGCATAGGCGAAGCAATAAGGTCTGGATTTATTGGGAATAATCCCGTGATCGTAAGGGCCATTAACAGGGGCTCTCACCCGTACAAGGCCGATGTTGTGATAACAAATGCGGATGCCCTTCGCATATTAAAAGCGAACAAATACTCGCAATTCCTGCAGGACCTCAAAGTGGCATTCATCTTATAACAGGAGCAGCTGATCGTGGCAGAAGATAAGCTATTTTCAATAACTCACGAAGAGACATTCCATACGGTAAAGAAAAGGCCCTCACTGTTAAAATACTTCGAAGAGACCCTGGAGATCATTTTTGAAGAAAAAGCCCCAACCCTTTCGGAAGTGTACAAAGATATATTCACTATACTCGCCCCCTGGATAGTATCGCTTTTTATAATATTAACTGCACCCATAGCCTTCACTGTGCTTTTTTATCTTTTTAACCTAATGTACGTGCTTGGGATAAAAATGGGTATCGCACATGCCTTCGTGTTCGGTTCCAGCTATCTTGCTTCAAAAACTCTGATAGTTGCTGCAACGATGCTTAATTTAGCCGCGCTACCAGGCCTTTTTAGGAGGACGGGACAGGCATGGCACCTTGTTTATTAT
>JBHPDX010000053.1:0-6584 GCA_042577445.1 Candidatus Margulisiibacteriota bacterium
GATATTATGAGCTTTCTCTGGAGCCGGCATGATCTTTATAACGCGAAAATACTTCTAAAATCCAGATATTTGAGCGTTGAGCCAAAAGAGCTGTCAGATATAGGCACCGTTGATCAGGAAAGGTTAAAAAAATACATTTTAAATGATGAAAAAACGAGTATCCCTGACTGGCTTGTTCAAGGGGTCTTATCGGCTAAAAGTAAGTTTGAGCTATCAAAAGACCCTAAAACGATCGATATTGTTCTTGATAAAGTGTATATTGAATTCTTGAAGAAGATAGCTGGGTCAGCCGAGAATAGATTCCTGAAAGATCTGTTGCGGACGGAAGTAGACCTCTATAATATAAAGACGTTCATTCGGCTTAGGGCCGCTAAGAAGGAAGACGGGCTTCCGGCAGAAGTCTTGGTGCAGGGAGGAAGCAAGGCGAAGAGTTTTTATTCCGGCCTTGCTCAGGTTTCCGATGAAGAAACGATAAGCGCTTTTAAGGACACTCCTTACGGGAGAGTTGTAAGGGAAGGGCTTACTGAACGTGTGGCCAGCGGTTCTTTCTGGAAGCTTGAAAAATTATCGGCCGACCATGTTTTAATGTTCGCGAAAAAGATGAAGCACTCTGTCTTTGGCTTTGAACCGTTGATCGGTTATGTGATAGCCAGGCGGAATGAGGCGGCGGCGCTGAGGACCATAATGGAAGGCAAGCTGGCGGAAATGCCGGCGGATTTCATTAAGGAAAGGATACCGGAAGTATATGTCTAAAATGGCGGCTATAGGACCAAAGAACCTTTTCGGCGGTTTTAAAGCGCTGGGAGTCGAGGTCTTTCATGTCGAAAGGCCGGAAGACGCGACGGAAATACTTGAAAAGGTCAGCAGAACCAAAGAATATGCGATAATATTCTTGATGGAGCGGTTTGCCGCTTCAATGCAGGATATCGTTGATCGTATCAGCAGTCAGGTGTCCCCGAGCCTGGTCATTTTGCCGGGCACGGGAGAGCGTCTTGGCCACGGAGTGGACCGCATAAGCGCATTGGTGAGAAAAGCTGCCGGTCAGGATATACTCTAGGAGAGAGATCATGGTTGAAGGAAAAATAGTTAAAGTTTCGGGGCCTCTGGTAGTGGCAAAAGGCATACCTAATGCCAGGATGTATGACGTGGTGCGGGTCAGTGAAAAGGGCCTTATCGGAGAGATAATCGAATTGAAAGGCGACCTTGCTTCCATCCAGGTATATGAGGATACCGGGGGGCTTGGTCCGGATGAGCCCGTGGTCTCGACCAACGCGCCTTTGAGCGTTGAACTCGGCCCGGGGATAATCGGTTCTATTTTTGACGGTATCCAGCGGCCTCTTGATGTTATAAAGGAAAAAACAGGGGATTTTATCCCAAGAGGCATATCTGTTCCTCCTCTTTCCCGTGAAAAGAAGTGGGAATTCAACGCAGAGAAAAAGGCCGGAGATGATGTTGTCCCAGGCGATATCCTGGGAACTGTTGAAGAAACGCATGTTGTAACTCACAAGATAATGGTCCCTGTCGGGCTTAAGGGAAAGATCAGAAAGATAGAGAGCGGCGAATATACGATCGAGGATGAGATCGCCGTAATAAGCGACGGCGGCAAAGATAACTCCATCAAAATGCTTCAGACAAGCCCTATCAGGGCGAAACGTTCTTACAAATGACATAAAATTTCCTCCTTACTTAAGATTAATATACTCCGCTTCGACCTGGAACGGTTGAAAAGCTTTCCCACCCCCCTTAAAGAATTGCTGATAAAATTCAACGTATTGAAGCCTCGCCGAGTGTATGAACGCTCCCAGAGCGCTTATCACAAGGTTCATGGTGTGCCCGAGAATAAGGACAAAAACACAAACAACGATGCCGATCACCGGGATATTGTATGCCATTCCGGAAATGGTATTTACCGCCATGGCAATGCCGGCAGTTGTAAGGCCTAAAGCTAAAAGACGTGAATAAGAAAGGATATTGCCGAGATAACCGGTCGTCCTGTAAAGGCTTATAAGGCCTGAGCCCAGTTTCATGAAGATATTCTTTTGGTGCCTCCCCTGGGTCAAGACCAAAAGCACAACACCTGCAAGGGACATATTATTTGAGACGCTAACGAACTGCGAAAGAGCCGGCATTGTCCTCGCAAGCCCCGTAAATATAAGGGTTATGATAAAGTAGAACCACAGCAGTTCATCAAGGACGGCTGCAACATATTCCCTTGCCCTCAGTTTTTCATAGAAACTGATCAGTATGCCGAAAAGCACTTGAACGACCCCGAGAGCCAGAGAAAATATCAGCATGCCTATCAGGTTCTTCATCGGATCGAACATCCTTACTTTTAAAAAGACGAATTTAAGCGGGCCCAGTACTGCGGGCATTTTATCCACCTCTACTCCGAACCATCCGCCTGCCATGGCGCCGACAAAGAAAGTCACGATACCGCCCAAAAAGAGGAGGCGTATCAACCTTCTGCCGCCTTCGCCCAAATTAAGTTTTTTAAGCATCCACCACGCGATCACCGCCAGAAGAATACCGTACCCTGCATCAGTAAGACATAAAGCGAAAAAGATAATGAAGAACGCCGAAAGTGCCAGCGTCGGATCTATTTCACTGTAGATCGGCAGACCATACAGTTTTGTTACGGCTTCGAACGGCTTAAAAAGTTTTGGGTTTCTGATCGCGACAGGAGACAGCTCGCCTTCCATAGGTTCGATCTTGCTTACCTCCGCGGCAGTCACTTCTTTTTCCAGCTTATCCTTAAGAGGTCCGTATCCCGCTGCAGTTATCCATCCTTCTATCACGAAAGCAGCATGCGTTTCCCCGAATTTCCGGGTTATTTCCTGCTGTCTCATGTGCTGCACCAATAGATCATATACCACCTGCAATGAGGGTATCTCTTTTACAAGAACCCCCACCCCGGAAATAAAGTGCTCCTCTATCCGGTCTATCTTCTTTATCTCTTCCTGTTTCTCGGCTATCTCCTCCATAGGCGTCCTGGGGGCAGTGCCAAAAGTAAAGCGGCTGAAATTATGCTTTTGGAGGATGCTGTTAATAAGATCACTTTGCTCTCTAAGGTATACCAGCAGGACATGCACCTTTGCTTTCTCTTTTTTTACTTCTCTTACTTCCACAAGTGAAGTGGAGGAGTTTATCTCGGAGGAAAAGGTCCGGTAATCGCGGGCCGAGAACGAGCCTATCATCACATCCGTATGGTCGGTCCCGCAGGAATCACAAAGTTTTATGTTCAGGTAGGAAAAAAAACCTAAATTCTTGCACTCACCCAGCAGATGCTGTTTTCTGGACCTCAGGTCGTTCAATCTCTTAGCTGTGTCCTGGGTTTTCCGTAAAATGTCCCGGTAATCTATTTTATTCAGTATGTCGCCGGCCTGCTCTTCTGTAAGGGTTCTTTTTTCTCCTGCCAACCCGGCAAAAAAGCCTTTCTTTTCGCTTTTAAAGGACTCCAGAAATGCAATAGCTTCTTTCAGTTCCCTGGTAAGTTCTTCGATCTCTTTTTCAGAAGAAGGTTCTGTTGTCTTGACCTGCTCTTTTGTGAGCTTATCAAGCTCTCTTATCTCCATGATGCCGGCTTTTTGAAGAAAGTCGATCGTATCCGCACGATAAGCTCTGTGCGCTACCACTCTTATTTTCTGCATAGGAACGATCGCCATGTTAAGACTTGACCCTTTCTATGACCAGCTTTTTCGCATCCGATACGGACTTATTCGCGCTCTTTTCGATCAATGCCGCTTCTTTTTCCGCAGCAGCTTCCATCTCCATGACGGCCTTTTTCTGTTCTTTGAGTGCGGCATCAAATATGCTCTTTTTATCTTCCTCCAGCCGCTTTTCCGCTGTCTCCCTAAGTTTGGAAGCGTCCTTCCCGGCAGTTGCAACAATATCAGCAGCTTTTTGCTTTGCGGAAGCAACTATCTGGGCAGCCCTGCCCTCAACATCCTTCAGGTGGTCAATAGCGTTCTGAACCATTATTTTTCCCCTTCACAAGGGGTAAATTTTAACATAATTTGGGCGCATATTAAAGCGAAATAACTCGAAATTTAGTCAAAAATGTTGCGATAACCCTATGAGGCAGTAATATGACAAGATTCCTTGCTGGTTTAAAAAATATAATATCGGGGACTAAACCTTCATTCCGCATCCTCACCCCTGCGGAGCAAAAGGCGCAGAACCTTCGGCTTTCACAGTGTATAAAATTGAAGCAGGAAGCGATCACAGAGGTCTTCCCTAACATGAGACCCGTCGATTATAGAAAGCTCGTTACGACCTACGGGCCTGATGTAATACTCTTTGGCGAACCTCACACTTCAAGAAAAGCAGGAGAGGAAGTCCAAGCCGCCTTAAAAGTATTAAAGCGCTTTGGCTTCAATGCTCTCGGTTTTGAGGTATTTTCATCGGAGAACCAACCGCAGCTGGACGCCTTCGCCGAAGGCAAGAGGTCAGGGATCTTTAAGACCTTGCAGAAAAGACTCTCCAAGAACGATAAATCGGTCAGGGAGCAGATGTTCAATAAATATGCCAGCCTTTTGAATGCCTGCAGGATCTTTAAGTTCAAGCCCGTAGGATTAACACTGCCTGACAAAATAAGGAATAAACTGAAGAAGGAAGAATATGAGCAGGCATATGAAGAGCACATGGCGAGCATGATAAGGCGGGTGCTCTCCCGCAGGCTGGCAGCAATTATGGGAACTCATCATATACTTCCGGGCCATGTCCCATCCATGTTGGACAATGAAACGCTGACAATCGCCTATGCGGGCGGCAGGAACCTTTACAACTTTAGGGAAAGGACATTTCCGGGAATGGAAGTAGTGGAAAACATTGCGAGGGAAGAATACCACATGGGCGATTCCCGTATTATGTTCATGGGTCTTGACCGCAAGAACTGGGGAACAGATGTTATAATCCACCTTTCTCAAATGCCTGATGCATAAACTTTCTTGACGGGCCCCACCTTCGCTGATAGAATCCTTCCGTTGACCAAAGGGGAGCTCCAAATATTCCGGGGCTGAGAACTCTGAGGCTCAGAGGACCCAAAACTTGACCAGGGTAATACCTGCGGAAGGAGAAAAAAATGAATAAAGAAAAACTGCCTGAACTTGGAAAGATCCATCCTGAATTTTTCGACCGCGTTATCTATCCCCAGTTAGGAACCGAGGACAAAGACATCATTATCGGCCCGAGGCATGGTGTGGACTACGGGGTATTAAAGGTCGGTAAAAAATGTCTTGCTATGTCCACAGACCCGTTCTTTATCGTCCCCTCTTTCGGATTTGAAAAAGCCGCCTGGTTCGGCTTTCATATAATACTCTGCGATGTAGCCGTTTCAGGGTTGAAACCGAAATACCTGACCATTGACCTGAATCTACCTCCCGAAATGAAGGAATCTGAACTGGAGGAGATGTGGAAAGCTGTTCACAAAGAAGCTGAAAAATATGATATCAGCATCATAACCGGCCACACGGCAAGATACACAGGCTGCAACTATCCAATGGTGGGCGGAGCGACAGCAATAGCTATCGGAGATGAAAAAAACTTAAGGGGCCCGCACAAAGTCAAAGCAGGCGACAAGATAGTAATAACCAAAGGTCCTGCGATCGAAACGGCAGGCCTTCTAGCGGTCCTTTTCCCTCACAAGTTCGTTGAAGCGGGAGGAGAAAAATTCCAGAAAGAGGCAGCGGACATGTTCGATCAAATGTCGGTCATGGACGATTGTGCGATAGCCAGGGAATTCCCGGGCGTTCACGTAATGCACGACGCGACCGAGTGCGGCATCTGGGGAGGCTTATATGAGATGGCAAGAGCGGGAAATTACGGGATAAGGGTGGATGAACACTCGATCCCGATCCAGCCGGTCATAAAAAAGACGGCCGAAACGTTCAAATTCGATCCTTTCTGTGCTATTAGCGAAGGCACATTGATAGCTATTGTCGATAAAGATGAGGCTAAAGGTTTAGTCGACGCTTTCACAAGCAAGGGAATTTTAAGTGCTGTTGTCGGGGATGTCCTTCCAAAAGAAAAGGGACTGGCTATCGTAAAAGACGGGAAAGAAAGGATATTAGAGCATCCGAAAGTGGACCCTTACTGGATACTGGCAGCGGAGTTCTCAAAATAATGGCAAAAGCAAAATATAGGGTAAAAGTAAAAGACGAGCAGAAGATAATCGAAGGCGAGATGTTCGTGTGTGCGGCGCCGGAAGATATTGCGCACAAGGTCGGCGATCCGATAAAAATAGTTAATCCTTATACGAAATTTCCTGAAGAATGTACCGTCTGCGAAGTCTGCCCCTCAACTGACGAAAAAACAGGCGAAAAAGGTACTTTGGTGAAGTTCAAGGCTTCTGAAGATTAAACTTCTACCTCAGTAAAATCTACAAGATTAAGGTTTTCGGTCGAAGCAAATCCATGATTAAAGAATATCTTCCTATGCATCATGCTCATATTCCTTTCAACATCAGTTCCCATCAACGCGCCATATGCAGCGAACTTTTCGTCACGGAAATATTCTCTCAACTTACTCCAATATCCCAGCTCGGAAAAACTCTTATCTATGATAGAAAAACCGGCCAATCCGCTATT
>JBHPDX010000054.1:0-6271 GCA_042577445.1 Candidatus Margulisiibacteriota bacterium
CCATCATAGCCACGCCGTTGGGACCATATCCCTTTTCTTGGATATTCTACCGCACAGACCCTTCTCCTGATCTTTGTTTTTCTCTGCAGAAATAAGACCTCGTTCATCTTTTTGACCGATGAGTAGACCGTGTTCACGACGGGAAGGCGGTAAAGGATCGTTTCGGTCAGATGGACAAGTTCTTTTCCTAGAAGATAAGACGTCAGCCATCCGACAATGAACGATAATGCCACTACCGATATGACGCCGAGTCCCCTGATCTCATATCCTGTAAAATCTTTTACAAAGCCCCCGACAATACCGTCAAGAAAGTTAAAAACTGCGTAAAGGATCCAGATAGTGACTATTATTGGTAGTAATATTGCGAAGCCGTTAAAGAAATATTTACTTAGACGCTTTAGCATCTTTTGGTTTTAATACCCCTCCAGAAACCACATATTTAAACGCTTGATCCACCCGCATATCAAGAAGCTTTACGTCTTTTATCGGAACCATTATCAAAAAGCCGGTTACAGGGGTAGGGGTGTTGGCAATAAATATGTTGATCAGTTTGCTCTTTGTCTTTTTCTTGATCTCTTTTGCGGCCTCGGATGTTACGAACCCCACGGACCATATCCCTTTTCTCGGGTATTCCACCAGAGCCGCGCGGTTATATCCTTTTTCTTTGATAGACCTTTGCATGAACAGGACTTCGTTGATCTGCTTTGCCGACGAATAGATATTCCTTACGATGGGGAGCCTGTGCAGCAAAAACTCGCCTATTTTAAATGCATATTGATCTCTTTGGCTTTATCAATAGCCATCCTGAGCCTTGGGTGAACATTCCTGTTATGAAGATCAGAAGGACTATTGCCGCCAGTCCCATTCCCGGGATCTCATAGCCCCATATCAGCTTTATGACATTGCCCAGAAGGCCGTCCAGAAAGTTATAAAAGAAATAAAGGAGCCAAATAGTTACGAAGAGCGGCAGTAAGGTGATCAACCCGCTGAAGAACCAAAAGCTAATTTTTGCCCAGAGCTTCTTCCACATAAACTTTCGGTGATTATATCATAGGAATATAGCATGGTAAACGGATTTACCCCATTGCCAAACCCCGTCGTTCCGTGATAAACTGCAACGTTTCGCACATAAAGGGGGATTAATCTTGTCCGGTCATTCCAAATGGTCCACAATTAAGCGTAAAAAAGGCAAAACCGATGCCGCCAGAGGCAAGGCGTTCACGAAGGTAGTTAGAGAGATAGCTGCTGCCGTGAAGTCAGGCGGAGGCGGAGATCCTTCAGGGAACCCAAGGCTCAGGATGGCTATTGATAAAGCCAAAGAGATCAATATGCCCAATGATAATATTGAAAGGGCGATCAAAAAGGCCAGCGGCGGTGGCGAAGGAACGATCTTGGACGAAGTTGTCTATGAGGGATATGGTCCCAACGGCGTGGCTATGATGGTCGAGGCGATAACGGATAACAAACAAAGGACCGTAAGCGAGATACGCAATGCCTTTTCAAAGCACGGCGGCAATCTAGGAGAGACCGGGTGTGTTTCCTGGATGTTCAAAAAGAAGGGACTTATAAGCTTTGAAAAGGGTAAGGTTGACGAGGAGAAGCTTATGTCCAGCGCGATCGAAGCGGGTGCGGAGGACATTAAGACCGAGGAAAGCATGGTAGTGGTTGAGACCCTTCCTGAAAAAATGGAGGGAGTGAGGGACAGTTTAAAAGCTGAATTTGAAGTAGCTTCTTCCGAGGTTTCTATGGTACCGCAGAACACGGTCCATATGGAAGCTGAAGATGCCCATAAGATATTAAAGTTGATCGGCGCGCTGGAAGAAAGCGACGATGTTCAGAACGTTCATGCGAACTTTGATATTCCGGACGAGATAATGAACCAGGAAGCAAGTGATTGATCATATGACCAAGATAAAGATGGTAGCCGACCTGCATATTCATACCGTTGCCAGCGGTCACGCTTATTCTACCATTGAAGAATATGTGGTTGCGGCAAAAAAGAAAGGTCTTAAATGTATCGCCATAACCGATCACGGGCCGGCCATGCCGGGTGGAGCTCCGGTATATTATTTCTCTAATTTAAGGATGATCCCGGACAGTGTGAACGGCATAAGGATACTTAAAGGCGCGGAAGTGAATATAATAGATGAAAACGGCAGACTTGATATCCCTGACGAAGCGCTTGAGACGCTTGATTTTGCGATAGCGGCAATGCATCCCAGGTGCGGCTACGAAAGCCAGGGAGAAGAGAAGAATACCGAAGTTCTTTTAAAGGCTCTTGAAAATCCTTATATCAGGGTCATAGCTCATCCGGGGAATCCTATGTATCCTATAAATTACAAAAAGATCGCGCCTATCATAAAGAAAAAGGGAGTGCTGTTCGAACTGAACAACAGCTCATTGACGATTAGCAGGAAAGGGAGTTATGATAGGTGTTTTGATATCGCAAAAGAGATCAAGAATATCGGGTGGAAGGTTGCTATTGGTTCGGATTCTCATATTTCTACCATGGTCGGAGATCTTAATGTGGTGACCGAGATGGCGGTCAATGCAGGACTGGAAAAGGATGATATAATAAACACTTCCATGGATCTGATCGAAAAATATTTGATCAAAAAATAAGAAAGGGGAGATATTTATGGCGGACACAAAAATAAAAGAGGTTGAGACAATGGAAAAGGACAGGATCTACTTGAATTATTTGGGGGAGGCTTTGAATTTATGGTCACGGCTGAAGATCCAGTATTTGGCCATTATTTTAGCCGTGAATTTAGCCTTTTACGGCGCTATCTATCTTTTGGATATGCAGACCCTTTGGATATTGAGCGGGGCGAAGATATTTCTCTTGGCATTATTGGTCTTTTCGAACGGAGTGTTTGCCAAGATGTATCTGCGGGAGCATAACCTTGCAGAGAACAGGGATGAAGCTTTAATGGAATACCTTAAGGAAAAAGAGGGTACGAGAGGGAACGTCGCTTATACCATGCAGGCTGATATAAATGAAATGGATGAAATGCAGGGTGTAACATGGGAATCGGCAAAGGTCCTTCTGTCAGTTCTTAATGCGATCCCGTTAGTTTTCTTTGCTGTTCTTATTTTCTTCTGGTTCCCGGCCGGCTTTCGCTGGTTGTCCAGGATGCCGTTCCAGGATGTCATAAGTTTTCTGATCGGATCGCTGGGTTTCAGCTATAGAGATATTATTTTCGCGATCTTTTTATTGCCCGTGAGCTTTTTTGTATGGGTATATTTGTGGATCAAAGAATTTAAAAGATAATGCGCTTTATGCAGAAAGCAAGCCGCTTAACAGCCGCACTAAACAGGTATTGATGCCAAATAATGAAAAAATAATCATCAAGGGTGCCCGAGAGCACAACCTCAAAAATGTAAATCTTGAACTTCCCCGTAATAAATTCATTGTTTTTACTGGTATTTCCGGTTCAGGGAAATCTTCGCTCGCGTTTGACACATTGTATGCTGAAGGACAGCGCAGATATGTGGAGTCACTTTCCGCTTATGCCCGGCAGTTCCTGGAGCAGATGCAAAAGCCCGATGTTGATTATATCGGGGGGCTTTCTCCTGCTATATCCATAGACCAGAAAGCTCCATCAAGGAATCCCCGGTCAACGGTCGGTACAGTGACAGAGATATACGATTATATGAGATTGCTTTATTCTTCTATTGGGATCCCTCATTGTCCAAAGTGCGGAAGGACCATAGAGAAGCAGACCCCTCAGCAGATCGCTGACCAGATCGTAAAAAAGTTCAAGGGGGAGAAAGTTCAGATATTATCCCCGGTGGTGAGAGGGAGAAAAGGTGAATTTCGCGCGATCTTTGAAGATGCCAGAAAACAAGGTTTTGCCAAGGTCCGGGTTGACGGAAAGATCCAAGACCTGTCTGAAAATGCCGTTAAGCTGGATAAAAAAAAGAAACATTCCATTGAATATGTCGTTGACAGGCTGCCCGCAAGCAAAGATCATTTAAAGCGCATAGTTGAATCGGTTGAAACGGCCTTAAGGTTCGGCTCCGGAAATGCCCTTGTAGGCAGGCTTTCGGAAAAAGGCAAAAAGAGTAGCGACATAATTTTCAGTGAGCAGTTCGCCTGTTCTTCTTGCGGTATGAGCCTTGATGAAATAACCCCCAGGATATTTTCTTTTAACGGCCCGTACGGTGCTTGTCCGGAATGTAAAGGGCTGGGTGACAAGCTCGAGTTCGATCCAGATCTTATCATTTCCGACAATAGCCTTAGCCTGGCGGAGGGAGCGATAACGCCCTGGAGTTCTGCAAGTACATATTATATGCAGAAAGTGGAAGCCGTCGGGGAGAAGTATGGTTTTGATATAAACACTCCCATTAAAAAGCTCACAAAGAAACAATTGAAGGTAATACTCTATGGTGCCGGGGACGAAATGATAAAGTATGAGTATTTCATGGACCGGGGATATTATGAACATGAAGGCAAGTTTGAGGGAGTGCTTCCCTGGCTTAAGCGAAGATATTATGAGACTAATTCTGAACATGTCAGATATGCACTTTACCGCTACATGAGTTCGGTCCCTTGTCCGGCATGTAAAGGGGCGCGGCTTAAACCTGAATCCCTGGCTGTAAAGATAAATGACAGATCGATCGCTGAAGTTTCAAATCTGGCAGTTTCAGAGCTTTTCAAGTTTTTGGATGGCCTTAAGCTTACGGAAAAAGAGCAGCTTATCTCAAAGCAGATCATTAAGGAGTTGAAGTCTCGTCTCCAGTTCCTGATCGATGTGGGGCTGAACTACATTACTATCAGCAGGGAATCTTCCACTCTTTCAGGCGGAGAGGCGCAGAGGACCCGCTTGGCTACTCAGATAGGTTCCGGCCTTGTAGGAGTTCTATATATCCTTGATGAGCCGTCGATCGGGCTTCATCAGCGGGACAATAAAAGGCTTATTGAGACCTTAAGGAGATTAAGGGACTTAGGGAACACCGTAATAGTGGTGGAGCACGATGAAGCGACAATGCGTGCCGCGGATTCTCTTGTCGATATCGGACCCGGGGCAGGCGTTGCCGGCGGTCATATTATCGCAAAAGGGACCGTGGATGACATTATTAAGAAGGAAAGGTCTATTACGGGAAAATATTTGTCCAAAGAATCGAAGATAAATATCCCAAAGAAGAGGCGGCCGGGAAATAGCAAGTTCTTGACGATCAAAAAAGCAAAGCAGAACAACCTGAAATGCATAGATGTTAAACTGCCTCTTGGAAAATTTATTTGTGTTACCGGGGTGTCAGGCTCCGGCAAGAGCTCCCTTATCAATGATATTCTGTATAGGTCCCTCGCAAAAAAATTCTACCGTTCCATTGAAAAAGCCGGCGAACATGACAGCATCACCGGCATAGAGAACATTGATAAAGTGATAATTATAGATCAATCTCCTATCGGGCGGACGCCGCGCTCCAATCCCGCAACATATACCGGAGTATTTGATTATATTCGGGATCTTTTTTCTCATACTCAGGAAGCTTTGATCCGGGGGTATAAGCCGGGAAGGTTCTCATTTAATGTTAAGGGCGGGCGCTGTGAAGCCTGCCATGGGGACGGTGTGGTAAAGATCGAAATGCACTTTTTGCCGGATGTTTATGTCCCCTGTGATGAATGTAATGGCAAGCGGTATAATCGTGAGACATTGGAAGTCCATTATAAAGGCAAGAATATATCAGAAGTGCTCGACATGACCGTTGAGGAGGCATTGTCCCTTTTTGAGAACATCCCTCCTGTAAAACGAAAACTTCAAACACTTTATGATGTCGGCTTGGGGTATATTCACCTGGGGCAGTCCTCTACAACTCTCTCCGGCGGGGAAGCGCAGCGTGTAAAACTGGCAACAGAGCTGTCTCTGCGGTCTACCGGAAGGACGTTATACTTATTTGATGAGCCAACTACGGGGCTTCATTTTGATGATATAAAGAAATTCATCAGCGTTCTGCAGAGGCTGGTCGACACAGGCAATACCATTATAGTCATTGAGCATAATTTGGATGTAATTAAATGTGCCGATCATATCCTTGATCTTGGTCCTGAAGGCGGAGATGAAGGCGGCCATATTATTGCAGAAGGCACCCCGGAAAATGTTTCAAAAAATGACAGGTCATATACAGGTGCTTTTTTGAAGAAAGTTGTCAGGCGGTAAAATATGGATATAGGGGTATTATTTTTGGTGCTATTAGTTATATTTGTTGTCTGGCATTCTATTTATAAGATACATAGGATTCCCCGGATGAGCTATGACCCTGATAT
>JBHPDX010000055.1:0-6247 GCA_042577445.1 Candidatus Margulisiibacteriota bacterium
ATAACCCGCAGGATTTCAGTTAAAATAGGGAAAAATTGAAAGGTAGATGCAGGTGAATACTGTATTTTTTGTGGGGATTTCAGCGGCTTTTCTTACGACGATCTCTTTCCTGCCGCAAATAATTAAGGCTTATAAGAGCAAGGAGACAAAGGATCTTTCTCTTATGATGTATCTCATCTTTTCGTCCGGTGTATTATTATGGCTGGTATACGGGATAATGCTTGGCGAGACCCCCATAATCATCGCTAACAGCATTGCTTTTATTTTTGGTGTTTTTATCTTATCTTTAAAGGTAAAATACGGGTAAATTATGCATTTGCAGCTGTGGGAGGGGAAATGATATATGCACAAGGTCAATGAATTTGCGAAGATAAGGAAGAGGCTGAAGGCTCTTGGGAGCAAGCGGAGAGCCGCCGAATTAAAGAAGGCGCATCGCGGCCGTATAAAGGCATACGGAGTAAGTCCTTCGGACATAAAAAAGACCGCTTCAGTGTTCGCAAAATTCTACATTCGCAATAAAGATATAGATGGAGCCTATCTTCTTGCCGACGAGTTGGTGAAAGCCCGCACATATGAGGAGCCGGCGGTAGGGATCGAGATAATGGCAAAGTTCATACGGCAGATCGATATGCGCGCTTTCTGGACGCTGGAGCGCTGGGTAGATTATATGAATACAGATGATAATACGCAGCTTCTGTGTTCCAAATTGCTGGGGCCGATACTCAGAAGCCATGAGCACGACCTGAAATATATCTATCACTGGGCTGATTCTACTAATAGGTGGAGGAGAGTGGCCGCCGCCTGTGTCATGATAGAGCTTGTAAGGTCCAAGCAGGATATTGATGAGGCGTTTGATATGGCCAAGAGGCTTTGCGGGGAGCGGGTCGTTGATATTCTGGACAGTTTCAAGAAACTTCTGGAGCTGCTTACAAAAGCCGATAAAAAGCGGATGAAAATATTCATGAACGATCATAGTTATCATATTCAGGATTACATTGTTGAGGATATTGAGAAAAGGTTGAAGCGAAGAAGGTAAATTTAAAGGAGAAGGAAATGACAACAGCTTCTGGAGAAGGAATGACAACTAAGCGAATAGAAGCGCTTACGGATGGCATATTCGCTATTGCCATGACGCTTCTGGTCTTAACACTTGACCTGGACGGCATTGTAAGAGGAATATCAACCTCTAAACTCCATGAATTCCTGCTTTCGCAGTCAGATAAATTCTATAATTACGCATTAAGCTTTATATTATTGGCCGTATTTTGGATCATCCATCAGCAGCAGTTCCATCATATAAAAAAGGTGGACTGGAAGCTTCTTTGGATGAACATATTTATGCTGATGTTTGTGGCATTGATACCGTTCTCAACCTCCCTGGTCGGTGAAGCCGGCAACGACTGGATGGCGGAGGTATTCTTTGATCTGAACATGTTCGCTGTAGGCTTGTTTGCCCATCTGGGCTGGTGGTATTCTACAAGAAAACACCGTCTTGTTGATCCCGAGCTATCTCAAACTCATATTACCATGACAACGCGCCGAAGCATGATAGTTCCATTGATTGCGCTTGCTGCAGCTTTGACCGCCCTTGTGTCGCCGGGATTAAGTTCCTGGGTTTATATCTTGATACCGCTAGTGATGAGATTTCCTTATTTCCAGAGGCAATAAATATGGCTAAAGATGATCTGATAATTTTAACCGGCGGAGCAGGCTTTATCGGAAGCTGCTTCCTGCGGAAGCTTAATCAACAGAAGGAGAATAATATCCTAGTGGTTGATCATCTTACCTCTGATATAAAAAAGAAGAACCTTGACGGCAAGAATTTCATCGATTATGCGGAAAAATCGGAATTCATCCGCGACGTGAAGAACGGGAAGCTTCCTAAGAACGTAAAAGCCATTTTCCATATCGGAGCCTGTTCTTCCACCATGGAAACCAATAAGGATTATCTGATGGAAAACAATTATGAGTACTCCAGGATCCTTGCCGAATGGGCGTTGAAGGATGATATCCAATTCTATTATGCAAGCTCAGCGGCGACTTACGGTGACGGCAGTCTAGGTTATTCCGATGAGGATGCTGTTTCTCTTAAACTTAAACCCATGAACCTGTACGGCCTATCAAAGCAGCTTTTCGATGCATGGGTTATCGAAAATAAGTTGTCCGATAAGGTTGTCGGCTGGAAATATTTTAACGTTTTTGGACCTAACGAATACCATAAAGGGCCTATGCGCAGCCTGGTGCTAAAGGCGTACGAGCAGATCAAAAAAGACGGCAAGATCGGTCTTTTTAAGTCATATAAGCCTGAATATGCGGACGGGGAGCAAAAGCGCGACTTTGTCTATGTAAAAGACGCAATAGACCTTATGTGGGAGTTCTATCAAAGACCAGAGATCAAAGGTATTTATAACGTGGGTACTGGCAAAGCAAGGACGTGGAACGACCTGGCAGGTGCAATTTTTGCCGCGTTGAACATGAAGCCGAATATCGAGTATGTTGATATGCCTGAGCAGATCAGGGAGAAATACCAGTATTTTACGCAGGCGGATCTCGATAAACTAAAAAAATCCTCGGTGTCTTACAAGAGAACTCCTCTTGAAGATGCTGTCGCGGATTACGTGAAGAATTACCTCGAGAAGAACTTCGCGCGGTTATAAGCATGCTTAGATCATCGATCATATTGATAATTTTACTTATATTTCTATTTGGTCCGTCTTCTTGGGCGGATACGATAGACACTAAATATTTTTGCTCTTTCAGCTACAAACAGAAAGGATTCATGGAGTCTGATTATTCCTTCTGGCCGGAAGCGCGCTTTGACAGACAAATAACACGTTTTTACTATTATCACGTAAGGACAGGATTTTTATTCCATCCGCAGCCGTGGCTTGATTTCGGATTATTTTATAAATATGTCAGCGAAATGGATGATTCCGACAGGTGGATACCGGAAAATCGGGTCGAATTCAATATTACGCCAAAGATCATGTTCGGGTTCAATCTCTTTGGCAATGGGATAGAAAGCATATCAGGAGAAGTTGTAGGGGATGAGGGTGGCGGGGTGATCGGCTGGGTCGGGAAGAAGGCGTTCCAGCTTGTTCAGGTCGCTGCCAGAAATGAGATAGAATTCAGGGACCTTGATATACAGGACTTAAGCAAGGTGCATGCGGTTTATCGTGTAAGGCCGAGAATCTCATGGCAGCAGGATTATGGGGTGCTTTATGTGGGGGACGAGGTATTTTACAGCCTTAAATATGGGGAAATATTCCAGAACTGGGCAAGGATCGGCGTTATCCGCCCGATCAACGGGATCGACCTTGATATGTTCTATATGTATGAATCTGAGCGGCGCCAGACGTATTCTTCCGAATGGGACCACGCTCACGTATTTGGAGCAAGGTTCGACTATACACGCGAATGAAATAGAATGGGTGTAAACATGCTTACTGGCGTTAATCATGACAATATATTATAATTAAATGATTTGAGGGGGCTAAATGAGGTATTTTTCCATCTTTTTGGCAATTATTCTGTGTGCTTCTTTTAGCGCATGCGCTCTAACATGGGACGAGGCCGTTTCGATCGCGGACAAGAACAATAACGAGCTGATAAGCGCTAAAAAAGCGCTTGAGGCCTCCGAGTGGAGCTACAGGAGATCGATCTCGACTTTTCTGCCGCAGCTTTCAGCAAGCGTCGGCATGACCGAATCTTTAACGGCGACAGTAGCCGCCACGGCCAAGACATATTCTTCCGGATTAAGCATTACACAGTATTTGTTCAAGGGCATGGACGGCATATATGACATCCAAGCGGCTTACGCGGACCTTGAATACGAGAAAGCTGACCTGCAGACGACAAAAGCCTCAGTGTATTATGACCTGCGGTATGCGTTCATTGATCTCTTAATAGCTCAGGAGAGCGTAACGATAATGGAAGAAATATTGATCAAAAGGCAGGAGAATGCCCGATTGATGCAGTTGAGGTATGAAAGCGGAAAAGAGGATAGGGGCAATTTCATGACAACTCAGGCAGAAGAGTTAAAAGCAAAGAACGATCTCTCTTCCGCCAAGCGGGACCTAAAGCTGGCAAAATTAAAGCTCTCACAGATCCTTAAGAAGGATATATCTGCTGTTGAAGGGGCGCAGGAGATCAAGGCTCCGTCAACAGTTGATTATAATGAATTAATGAAGGATACCCCTTCATATGTTAAGCTGATAAAGCAGATCGAATCAGCTGAAATAGCGCAAAGATCGAGTATATCGGGATTTTTGCCTTCAATTTCCTTGAGCGGCAGCAGCAGGATGACGGGGCCGGACTGGCCTCCTGATTCCGAGAACAGGTCGTGGAGCCTGAACCTCTCGTACCCGTTCTTTCCCGGCGGCAGCAATATCGCCGACAGGGCTATAGCGGGTGCGCAGCTTGATCAGGCAAAAGAGGACTTTGAATGGTCCAAAAAAGAGCTCCGGTACAGCCTTGAGGATGCGCATGAAGGCTATACGGAAGCGCTGGAATCACTGGAATATGCGAAGGTATCTTTGGCTGCGAGTAAGGAAAGAGCAGAGATCAATCAGGCTAAATATCTTAACGGTCTTGTTAACTATGATGAATGGAACAGGATAGAGAATACATACATTCAGGCAAGGCAAAGCCTTCTTTCTTCGCGGAAGTCGGCTTATTTTGCCGAGGCGTTATGGCATAAAACTTATGGAGGTTGGATAAAATGAACGATTATAAAAAATACTTCCCGCTGTTCCTGGTAATCGCTTTCTTGTTATTTATCATTTTGGTGAGGGTATCTTGCGCCGGAGGCGGAAAAGGAGCTTTGCAGACCGTTGAGGTAAAACGGGGGGATATCAAAGCTCAGATATCAACGACCGGTATCGTCATGCCGCGGAACAGGCTTGAGATCAAACCTCCTGTGGCCGGCAGGATAGACGAAGTGAAAGTTGAGGAAGGCCAGCGTGTCATAAAAGGGCAGGTGCTCGCGATGATGAGTTCTTCAGACAGGGCGGCCCTTCTTGACGCGGCTCGTTCAAAGGGCGACGCGGAATACAAGAAATGGGAAGATGTCTATAAGCCTGCACCTGTAGTTGCGCCGCTTAACGGTTTCATTATACAGAGGAGCGTTGAGGCGGGGCAGTCGGTAACGACGAACGATCCCGTGCTTGTAATGGCGGATAAATTGATCGTAAAGGCGCAAGTTGATGAGACGGATATCGGCAGCATAAAAGTCGGGCAGGCGGTGAACATAGAGCTTGATGCGTACCCCGGGAAAGTGATCAGCGGTAAAGTGGAGCATATTGCGTACGAGTCAGTAACAGTGAATAACGTTACTATATATGAAGTCAACGTTGTGCCTTTAAGTGTGCCATCCTACTTTCGTTCAGGCATGAGTTCCAATGTAAGCTTTATCCTTAGTGCGAGAAAAGATGCTCTGATAGTTCCTCTTAGGGCTGTAAAGACAATAGGTAATAATTCATATGTTTTTCGATTTGATAAAGGAAAGGCGGGTCCCGCACAGGTCAAGGTTGGGCTCGAAAATACCTCGCATATTGAAGTGCTGGACGGCTTGTCAGAAGGCGATATGATCGCCATACCGAACGCTAAGATGATCGAAGAACTCGAGTCTAAATTCTCCCGTCAGCGAAGACCGATGAATCCTTTTCAAAAGCGGAACTAATGGCCCTTATTGATCTAAAAAATATAGAGAAAACTTACCATATTGGCGGCAACATACCCGTTCGTGCCTTAAGAGGGGTCTCCTTGTCCATTAACCCGGGGGAATTCGTAGCAATAATGGGACCGTCAGGCTCAGGTAAATCAACCCTTCTTGCTATACTAGGGCTTCTAGATAAAACTGATAAGGGCGAATACTGGCTGTTGAACAAGAATATCTCTGCCATGGAAGAAAAAGATTATGCAAAGCTTCGCAACCGCTTCTTTGGTTTTGTTTTTCAAACATTCAATCTGCTGCCTAAGCTCACTGTTAAAGAGAACACAATATTGCCGTTCATATATTCCCCTGAGACTGACGGCGAAAAATGGAAGGATGCACTGGAAATACTTAAGAAAATAGGGCTGGCCGACAGGCTGGATCATAAGCCTAACCAGCTTTCAGGCGGGCAGCAGCAGAGAGCGGCCTTGGGAAGGGCCCTTGCGAACAAGCCGCTTGTCATACTCGCTGATGAGCCCACAGGGAACCTTGATTCAAAATCGTCAGAAGAAATAATGAAATTGCTGAAGCAGC
>JBHPDX010000056.1:0-5968 GCA_042577445.1 Candidatus Margulisiibacteriota bacterium
TTGTAAGCCAGAATAATATTCAATACGGCAAAGCAAAAGCTATCATCGCGAATTCCGGCAACGCGAATGCCTGCACAGGGGAGCAGGGGATCGAGGACGCGAAGCAGATGACCTGTTCGGCCGCTTCCGCGCTCCGCGTGCCCTATGACAACATCCTTGTAGCTTCCACGGGTCCTATAGGCAAAGCCCTTCCACTGAAGCTCATAACGAGAAATATGCGCAACCTTGTGAAGAAATTGTCGAAAACCGGAGGAAGCAATGCCGCGGAGGCGATACTTACGACCGATCTGGTAAAAAAAGAGATCGCCGTTCAGTTAACGCTTAACCGCAAAGAGGTAAAGATCGGCGGAATAGCGAAGGGATCAGGGATGATACATCCCAACATGGACCTTCACGCGACGATGTTCTGTTTTATAACCACTGACGCGGAAGTATCCAGCGCTACCTTGAATAAACTGTTAAAACGGGCAACCGATGTATCGTTCAATATGGTAACGGTTGATAAGGATACAAGCACGAATGACTGCGTTTTTGCTCTTGCCAACGGAATGTCCGGCTGCGGAAAACTGAGCAAGAAGGAAGAAGATAAGTTTTACCGCGCTTTGGAATATGTATGCCAGTATCTCGCGAAAGAGATAGCCCGCGACGGCGAAGGCGCGACAAAACTTCTTGAAATACGTGTTGCGGAGGCAAAAAATGATAATGACGCGCGGGAAGTTGCCCGTTCTGTTGCAGGATCGGATCTGGTAAAGTCCGCAATTTTCGGCCAGGATCCTAACTTTGGGCGCATCATGGCGGCTGTCGGGTATTCAAAGGCGGAAGTTGATCCGAACGCGGTCAATCTTTTTATCGGGGAGAACCAAGTCGTTCAGCAGGGTGCGGCCATCCCGTTCAATTCAAAAGCAGTGAATATTTATATGAAAAAGAAAGAAATTTGTATTACTGTCGAACTTGGGCTGGGTAAAGGCATGGCTACCGCGTGGGGTTGTGACCTTACCTATGATTACGTGAAGATCAACGCAAAGTACAGTACTTAGGAGCCTTACATATATATATGTATATGCATTTAATTAGACGAGCGAGCACTGTAGTAGAGGTGCTTCCATATCTTCGGAAGTTCCGCAAGAAGATAATCGTGATCAAGTATGGCGGTTCCGCTATGGTCGACGAGGACATAAAGGACAAAGTCATGCAGGATATAGTCCTCCTTAACTTTGTCGGCATGTACCCTGTGATCATTCACGGCGGAGGCAAGATGATCACGAAAAAGCTTGAGAAGAAAAAGATCAAGACCAAATTCATCAAGGGGTTCCGCCAGACAAGCGCCGAGGCCATAAACGTAGTTGCTAAAGTGCTTGCTAAGGTCAACAAGGATATCGTGAAACAGGTGAAATATCACGGCGGCAAAGCCATCGGCCTGACAAGCAAGAGTAAGTTCATTAAAGCCGCAAAATTGGAGCTTAAAGGTGTTGACCTGGGATTTGTCGGTGAAGTGGATAATATAAAAAAGAGCAAAATATTCAAAGCGTTAAAGGATTGGAAGGTCCCTATAATATCGTCGATCGGCGTAGGGGCAAATAAGAAGCGCTACAACATAAATGCGGATGGCGCCGCAGCGGAGATCGCCTCGATCCTTAAAGCCAAAAAACTCATATTCATGACGGATGTCCGCGGAGTTCTGGATAAAAAAAGCCAGTTGATAACGGCGATCGACGCCAAGAAAATAGCCTCTCTTATTAAGCGTAAAGTTGTTTCCGGAGGAATGATACCAAAGGTCAACTACGGATTGTCAGCTATGCGGTCCGGAGTTGATAAGGTCCATATAATTGACGGACGGATACCGCACGCGCTCTTACTTGAGCTTTTTACCGATAGTGGTATCGGCACAATGATCGAGAAGTAACCCTCCAAACCATCTCAACCCTCCCAACATTTCCCATGCAAGTTCCATCCGTTTTATCCCGATAGGATATTTAAGGTATTGTGTATCTATACAATGGGGAGGAGTAAATGCCGGGCAGTTTTTTATTGCTTTATTTGGTTGTTGCGTTCAATATTGTTTATGTCCTTTACAGGAGCATAAATTCTATTTAATGCGGTATTTGGCGTGATAAAGCGAAATATTGAGTGAAAATATAGGCTAAAATGCCTGGGATAATTCTTATGATCCCATGCAAGTTTTTAGCTTTATGGAACGATATATATAGTGTAGGAGCTTGAACGGATCGATGTTTAAGCATTGAAGTTTCAAAAACTGAATATTTTTAAGCGATGTTTGCCTGTTTAAACTAGCTTAAAATGAGTGAACGATGAGGCAGTCCAAAACAGGCTGCCTTTTTTATTTAAACAAGGAGGAAAGAAAATGAGTATAGAGAACATAAACGGACATAAGGTGGATTTCCTAAAAAAGTATGACAAAAATAATGATGGTGAGATCAAAGGGGAGGAGATTAAGGATCTTAAGAAAGATGTATCCGAAAAGCTCTTCAACATGATCGACAACGAAATGTTCTTCACCTCGGAAAAGGGCAACGGGATAATCACAAAAGCTGAAATTGAGAAATTTAACACAGTCATCAAGAAGTACGCATCTATCCTGAAAGCGAGCGACCTGAAGGGCTCCCTCGCGGATGCTAAGGCAGCTATCGATAAGGCGATCGCTATCTACAACGATCCGAACACAACTTTTTCCAACCAGGATCTTGAGAAGGTGATGGAAGTAGCTGTATCTCTCGCAAAGGGCTCATTGCTTGGAAAGAAAATAGAAGCCAGCACAAAGAGAGGGGAATTCAAGGTTGTGGATGAACTGAAAGCTGTTATAGATCTTAAGTTCAAAAAGAACAGGGGAATATCAGAAGTAAAAGATAGCACTGATATTTACTGGGAGACTAAACTTGATCCTGCTAAAGGGCAGAAGTATGTTGATGATTTCTGTCTATTCCTTTCTTCTCTCGCTTTGATATCAAGACTTCCTGAAGCGACACAGAAAGAACTTCTTGGCACCGATAAGGCTCTGCCGGTATTTGAAGGAGCATTGAATGCCGATAATATCGCAGAGTATTTGATGGGGGAGAAGGCGGAGGAGAAGAGTGAGAAAGCCGGCACTACGGAATCAAAAGGTGGAGAGAAACCGGTTTCATCGCCGAAAAAATGGGCAAAGGAAGCAGCATCATATATACGGATCGAAAATATTACAAGCGGTACGATTAAATCTAGGATCAAGAAGATCGCTGATAAATTCGAAAAAGAAGTGCCCAAGAAGGATCGAGGCACTAAAGTGACCGGTGTGCATGAAGCAGTTAACGGAAAGACTTACAAAGAGGTCTTGAAAGCACTAAAAGCAAAAGCTGAGTAAAAGAGCGCAGTTAATGAGGGGGATTGAATGAGCGTAGAAGGGATAAAAGAAAGAATTATTCCTATTTCAGACAAGGCATTGTCGCCTGACAATGTTGTCCTGCTGAAACCGGGAAAATATCCTTTTGAAGTCTATCAAAACACCCACGGTAAGGATATATATGTAATAGTTGAACACAATAAACCCTCCGGTATCTGTCTTTCCCATCTTGCTAAAATAGTTGGCGGCACGCTGACAAAAGACAACCTCATTCAGGCGTTAAAGGAATTTCAAAAGACCCAGAAGGATCTTGCAGGCACTGAACCTGCCAAGGACAGCTTTGATGTATATGCTATTTACTTGAGCGCAGCGTTCGCTAAGGAAAGGGACGACGCTGCGGATATTATATCCCGCAAACTTGAACTGATATATAGCGGAAAACGTGCTGTTCGGACCATTAATATAGCGAGCAGAAAAGCCGTAGTAGTAAAAGAAAGAACCATCGACCTCGGGGGCGGCGTGAAAGAGAAATCTATGACCTGCGATTTTACCAGCAGGGACCTTGCAGGGATAAGAAGTGAGTTGCTTCAGAACAGTGTTCTATCCGAGAACACCGAGCCCGCATTTTATGACTGGCTTGAGGCCCAAGGCGGGGTGATCGATGCCAAAAAGCTGGCAAAAAAAGATAAGGCTTTAAGCGAGGAGAACGCGATCCATGGCGCCCTTAAAAGTGACGGTATAGCGGGCGGCAGTATAACCAATAATCTTGTGCGCTTATATGCCAAAGAAAAAAGAGCGATCGAGGATTTTTGGGCGGATCCTTCAAGAGAAATAGGGGCCCTATTCAAAAATGGCAAGCTTAAAAAAGCTGACTATGACCGAATATCAAATGATGTAAAAGGAATTAATAAGCTTCTTGAAAGGACTGTTCCGGAAAAGATCCTTGCCGACACGCTGCAGGAAGATCTTGAAAAAGCCGAATATTCACGCATAAAGGGGCAGGTGATATCCGGCCTTAGTTCTCTTAACATGGAAGAAAGAAGGCGGGCCGCCCTTATACTTGCCTGTATGTTCATGGACGGCAAGAATCTGATAGGCATAAGCGAGCAGGGCATGCGGGAAGCGGTTGAGATGGCAGTGCTCATGGCCCAGGATGATTCAAATAAAAATCTCCAATCGATAATCCCCAAATTAGCTAAAGAAAAGATCAATTCCGAACTCTACGTGGGAGGCGACCTCTCGATCGGCGGGGTGAGGCGAATAGTTCTGGAACTTGTATACGCTTATCAGTATGCCATGCCTTACCAGCGGGCACAAAACATGATGGTGGAGTCGCAGCGGTTCAATGAGATAAAAACGGAGGCTGCCGAGGAAGACGAACTCAGGTTGTCCACTATGCCGGCGGATTATCCAATTGTTGCTCTTAAAACGGCATTAAGAGCTATGGGCTTGAATGTCTCGGACCCGAGTGTTAACGGCTTGACCCCAAATGACATACGCATAATTGCCCGCGTGTTCGGCGGAGATAAATACCGGTTAAATCTTAACAAGAATACTGATGGGCTTCTTTCATTGTGGTCCCTCAGGAAGAAACTGGATATTGATCCGGTAGCAGAGATCGTACTTGAGATAGTTGTGGAAGGCGGAGCTACGGGGCAGGAAATGTTGAGCCTTGCAGAATACGGCTATGTAGCCGAGATAGGAAAGGCGCTTTTAAAACTTAAGGAGAAAAATGGAAATAATGGCTTGACCGAAAAGATAGATTCCGCGATCGAGGCGGTTTCTTATGTATACCCGAAAGCGTTCTGGTATAGGGAGTTAAGCCGGGAGAACAACCTTGAAGCCGTCAAAAGGGCACTGATCCTTGGCAGTATGGATAGGGTTCAGTCAGGGGTAGACGGGGATAAAGTGGCATTGCTTAAGAGGGTTGCGTCTTATCTGGAAGATCCGAAAGCTCTTGGCGCAATTGGACAGGTGAACGGTACAGGGAACCTTGAGGATGTGGAGGATGCGGATAATAAATATGTAAAAGAATACAATGAAGCGCTCAAGGTCATCAGAGAGATAATTTTCCCTTTTACATTATATACGATCTCGCCGTCAAAGAAGACAAGAGGATGGGATGTCCTTCCGTTCAGAAGCGGATGGATGAGAGGATCTAGCCAGAAAGTTAAAGTTAATGGTGCTGATGTGTCTCCTCAGATCATGATACTGAAAGGGATATTCTTTGACGCAGGCAACCCGACAATGTTTGCCGGAAAAGATATGGTGGGCGAATATGAAAAGCTTTCAATAGAAGAGAAGGAATGGAAGGTTTTATTGGAAGACCTCCAGGAAAAAGTCAATAAGACCGGCCTAGCTAAATTCAAAAAGCAGAATCCTTCTGACTACAGAGAATATGTAGATCTTAAGGATAAAATATTAAGGATACAGAGGAGAAGGCTCGAGATCATTCAGTACCTATTCTCGGACAAGATAGACCTGAGGCTTGTACATGCCCTCAAGAAGAAGTATGGAACGAACATCAAGATGTCACAATTCGTCGATACTGTTCTTGGGATGGCGATAGATATCGAACTTCCTGAAAAAGCGCAGTGCAGAAAGGATCCCTGGAGATATATAGAAAATACCATG
>JBHPDX010000057.1:0-5774 GCA_042577445.1 Candidatus Margulisiibacteriota bacterium
CCGCCGTTTCCACCATCGCTAACGCGGGAGCCCTAAAAGGCAAGAAAGCGACAAGTTTTCCGGGAGTAGCCGATACCGTCAAAGCAGGCGGGGCCATATACACCGGCAAAGGCGTAGAAGCCGACGGAAAGATCGTGACCGCAGACGGGCCGGGATCAGCTAAGGCTTTCGGAGAAGCGATAAATAAAGCTTTGAAGACTTAAAGCCCCCGCAGCATTGACCATTTAAGCCCGCGGTAATATAATACCTCTAATCGTTAATATTAAGGAGAAAAAGCATGATGTCCATATGGAACTGGATAATACTGATCATAATCATATCCGCAATGGTCTGGTGGTGGTGGTCGACGGGGAAAAAGTAGGGATCCAACAAGATCAAGATTAAAAGGAAGGAGGTAATTTAATGGCCACGATTCTATTTATCGTACTAAGGTTCGCGGGACTGATCGATACCAAAATGGACTGGATTTTCTTGTGCTACTTGGTTGCTCTGGATACCATCGGGATACCGACACTGATCCAGATGATGTCAAAGAAGTAATCGCAAGGTAAGCTCCAAAATTCAGATCGATCTTCAGAGGTGTTCGTTATCACTTTCACCTCCTTTTTATTAATGATATAATCACCGAATCATGCAATTATTCACTTTTGAGGAAGAAAATTTCAAGAACTCACCCCTCCCCTACAGGATGTCCCCCAGGACCACAGAGGAATTCGTAGGTCAGGAACACATACTAGGAAAAGGGAAACTGCTGCGAAGAGCAGTAGAGGCTGATAGGGTTTCTTCTCTTATTTTATACGGCCCTCCGGGCACAGGAAAAACCGCTCTGGCAAAGGTAGTTTCCAACACGACCAAATCAGACTTTAAGTCGCTAAACGCGGCTGTCGCAAAAGTGGAAGACCTCAAAAGAGCCATAAAGGAAGCAAAAGAAACACGTAATGTTACTGGGAGAAAGACAATACTGTTCCTGGATGAGATCCACAGGTTCAACAAGCTTCAGCAGGATGTACTGCTGCCCCACGTGGAAGATGGTTCGGTCATATTGATCGGTGCAACGGTCGAGAACCCTTTCTTTTATGTAGTATCGGCGCTGGTATCGCGGTCCCAGATATTCGAACTCAAAAAATTAACTTCTAAAGACATGAAAACCATCATCACTAGAGCCCTTGATGACAAAGAAAGAGGCCTCGGCAGTTTCAAGGTAGAGCTGAAAAATGAAGCGCTTGATCACCTGATAAGATCAGCTGATGGTGACGCCAGAAAAGCCCTGATCGCCCTGGAGATCGGAGTGCTTACCACTCCGCAAAAGAAGGGAAAGATCAAATTCGATCTTAAAGTTGCCGAAGAATCTATTCAGAAAAAAGCTGTTGTTTATGATAAAAAAGGCGACGGCCACTACGATACTGCTTCCGCTTTCATAAAGAGCATGCGAGGCTCTGACCCGGATGCCGCGCTTTATTACCTGGCAAAAATGGTCTATGCGGGAGAAGATCCAAGGTTCATTGCCCGCCGGATCGTGATATGCGCAGCGGAAGACGTTGGGAACGCCGATCCTTTAGCATTAGTTGTCGCAAATTCAGCGCTTCAAGTGGCGGAATTCATAGGGATGCCTGAAGCAAGGATCCCGCTTGCGCAGGCAGTGACCTATATCGCCACAGCCCCAAAAAGTAACGCAGCATATATGGGCGTGGAAAGAGCATTGTCAGACCTGAAATCCGAAGAAACAATGGATATACCTGACGCACTCAAGGGGACAGGATATTCAGGAGCCGGGAAATTGGGACACGGTATCGGCTACAAATACGCGCATGACTATGAGGGCGGTTACGTAGAACAGGATCATATCCCGAAGAAGAAAACATATTACGAACCAACGGATAGAGGATTTGAGTCGAAGATCAAAAAAAGGATGGAAGAACTGAAAAAATGGACACCCAAGCAGTAAAAAGGCTCCTCAAAGACGTCAAAAACAAAAAGATAACCACTGAAGAAGCTTACTTGAAGCTAAAGCACCTGCCTTTTGAGGATATAGGCTTCGCAAAACTTGATAACCACCGCGCGATCAGAAAAGGCTTTCCGGAAGTCATTTTCTGCCAGGGAAAGACGATCCCTCAGATAAAGGAGATAGCCAAGAGGCTGTCCAAGAACCACCGGAACGTGATGGCAACAAGGGCAGATAAAAAGGCTTTCAACGCTATAAGGTCGACCCTCAAGAAAGCTAAGTATCATGAGCAGGCAAGAATAATAACGATCGGAGATGGAACAAAGAAAAAAGGCAGCATCCTCGTCATAACCGGAGGGACAGCGGACATACCTGTTGCAGAAGAAGCTGCCGTGACCGCGGAATTCCTGGGGAATAATGTTGAAAGGTTATATGACGTCGGCGTTGCCGGGCTTCACAGACTTACGGGAAGTATAAAAAAGATGAGCGGAGCGGATGTCATAATCGTAATTGCAGGCATGGAAGGTGCCTTGGCATCTGTTGTCGGCGGATTGACCGATAAACCGGTAATAGCAGTACCAACTTCAATAGGTTATGGCGCCGCATTTAAAGGAATGGCCGCGCTTCTGGCTATGTTGAACTCATGTGCTCCGGGAGTAGCGGTGGTAAATATCGACAATGGTTTCGGCGCAGGCTGCATGGCATCGATCATTAACAGAAAATAGAAAAATTACTATCCGTGTTTCCTCTTAAGCTCTTCTTCGGGTATGTACAATGGATTAATTATGATATTTCCTTCCGGGACATAAAAGGTGGCTCCTTCGAAGTGCTCATTTAAAAGGAGCTCTCCACCCAAAAATAAGAAATTCTTCAGTAAAACACCGCCACCAAGTACATTGCCCGGAACATCATCTGGATGCGGAAAAGTGACCCCGTATTCAAGCACCGTATCCTGACGCACGATCGTGTTCGCGCCTAATACAACCATATGCAGTTTAGCGTCCGCTTCAACAGAACAGTTATTGCCTACTATAACGGGAAACTTCAGCTCCGCTTTAGGGTCTATGTGAACATTGTCCGTCCCCTTCCATCCCCACTCTGTTTTCTCCCATAAGCCGTTTTTTACGCCGTTTTCCAGGTCCAAAAGGTGCAGGTACCTAGAGGTCAACATATCCATGTTAACCCGCCAAACATCATATTTTGTCCCCACATCACGCCAATAGCAGTTATCCGGCATAAGATAGGCCATCATCTTGAATCCCTTGCTTCTTGAGGCCCTATAGAATGCATGCTCAATATTATATAAACAACCGGCATACTCCTGCTCACTTTGCGCCGATACCCCTTCTACGGCTTTTCTCAACATGTCCTGTATGTTCAGCGATCTATTTTTTGCAACCAGTAATGCTGCCTTCAATGTTTCGATGTCGTTTGCAGCTTTAGCTTCATCTATAGGAGCCGGTCTTTCCGTGATATTCGGAATAATTTGCTCCTTGATAAACCTACCCGAAAGGATATATATAGAAGCGTCAGCAAGGTTGCTGACTGCTCTATCCCAAGGCAGCCTCCTATTATATATGTCTATTTCTGCGATTCGGCCCTTTGCAACCACCTCTTTATCAAGATATGCCCTTAAGGCTTCGGACTGAAATTTTGTAGGCATCCCCACAAGAGATACCGTATCGCACCCCCCGAGCATTCGTCGATGTTTCTCGCCGATCTGTTTTACCGCGATCGTAACATCCGCACCACTGGCAGCATGGGCATTGATCATGGACTCCATGTCAAAATCCGTCACAATATCGCCGGAAATGACCACAACAACATCATCAGCCTTCAATTTGGCTCTGTTCGCTATATCGGCAAGTGAGCCCGCCGTCCCTAAGGGCTTCTTTTCTGGATGAGGTAGAAGCGTACAGTCACCGTAAAATGGAGATATTTCGGTGAGATGGCTGGCTATCTCCGGGTTTGCTTCCTGGTAATTTACCCATATGGAACGGACTTTGGCTCTATGCATTGTCTGTATAGCAAAATGCATGGTCCTTTTGCTTCCGATAGGGACCATAGATTTATGAACGCGATCCCTGTTCACATTTGCAGTTATTTCGCCCTGCATAAAGCCTGTTCCACCAACAGGCATAAAACCTATTACATTCGAATTTCCCGTAGCCCTTATCATCTATTCCTCCTAAAATAACTTAAGATTACGTTTATATATCGGCATAACACATTAAAAATTTCAGTTTTCAGGATAATTATGTTAAAATCATTTGCTATGAAAATCGCATATTTTGACTGTCCTTCCGGCATTTCTGGGAACATGATACTTGGAGCATTGATCCACGCAGGAATGCCTTTAAGCCACCTTAAGAAGGAATTGAAGAAAATTAAAATTGATGGCTACCAGCTATCCATAAAAGAAGTAAAAAAACTGGTATTTAAGGGCACTTATTTTAATGTGCAGGCCTCAAAACAAACAAAAGCCCGATCTTTCAATGATATATTAAGGATCATTAGAACAAGCGGGCTTAGTAAAGCCATTAAAGACAAAAGCCTTGCCATATTCAAGAAACTTGCAGAGGCTGAAGCTAAAGCTCATGGGGAAACGTTAAACAAGGTGCACTTACACGATGTATCCGGCACGGACGCTATAATTGACATAGTAGGAGCAGTAATAGGCCTCGAATATTTCAATATCAAAGACGTTTACTGTTCCGCTCTTCCTTTCGGTAAAGGAAGGATAAAACACAGGCACGGATACCTGCCAAATCCATCGCCTGCAACGACAATACTGCTAAAAGGCGTGCCGACTTACAAAACAGATATTAAAGGAGAGCTCGTCACCCCCACCGGCGCGGCGATCATAAGGGAGATAACCAAGCAATTTGACGCGCTGCCAAAGCTAGAGATGGAAACAATGGGGCTCGGAGCAGGATTTCATGATTTCAAGATCGCGAATGTAGCAAGGCTTTTCATCGGCGAATCGGAAGCCGCATATGAAAAAGACCTTATATATTCGATCGAGACCAATATAGACAACCTGAATCCGGAACTATACGACTATATTATCGGTAAATTGATGAAGGCTGGAGCGCTGGATGCGTATATTGGATCGATCCAAATGAAGAAAAAAAGGCCTGGCATCATTCTGTCGGTCCTTTCAAAGCTCGAAGACAAGGAAAAACTCCTTAATATCATTTTCAGCGAAACTTCCACTCTTGGAGTAAGAACATATCTCGTAAGAAGAGAGAAACTTGAAAGACATAATATCAAAGTGAAGACCAAATATGGCAGTATTTACGTGAAAGTCGGCAAAGCTAACGGAAAGATAAAAAATATCGCACCGGAGTACGAGGCCTGTAAAAAACTGGCTAAGCAGAAAAATGTCCCGCTGAAGAGTGTTTTTGATGAAGCAAGATCCAACGCGCTGAGATCGATCAACTTGTAAGCTTTCCGATTATCTCATCAACTAAGCTGTCTCTGTTCTGAGGGGTAACCTTAATTATTTCGACATCCTCCCGCTTTTTGATCTTCCCAACGAATTCATCATCAATTTCATCGACCGTTGCCAGGACTTTCTTGCCGGACGCAAGGGCCTCAACAATAGAGAGCCTCATAAGTTCAGAGAAAAGCTCCATTTTCCCAATTTCATCAATAATTATCAGGTCAGCTTGCGTTGTCGCCCTGATAAGTGAATTCGCAGCGATATCCTCCAGGGCGTCCGCGTCCACTTTATACTTGCCGACCTGATATTGAGATCTGAACTCAACGTGAGAAAGAACACCCTCTTCACCGCTTAAAGTAAGCATTTTAAAACCCACCCTCACACCGC
>JBHPDX010000058.1:0-5127 GCA_042577445.1 Candidatus Margulisiibacteriota bacterium
TAAAACTTACCAATAACCAATTATCCATTATGCACTGCCAGAAGTAATTGAAGAATTTTTTCATAAATATCCCTCCTCTATTAAAAATACAAAGATATGATATCGCAAGATATACCGGTTTACAATAAGATAGTGGAATGATAAGGTATGGCCACCTGAAACAAAGGGGGTGACATAATGGATAATTGGTTATTGGTAAGTTTTATCGGTCTTGTGATATCTATTCCTCTCAGTGCGTTGATCCTTATGCTTTCCGCGAAAATATTCAAACTGGCGGATGTTTCTTTCAAAACTCCGCTGAAGATAGCTGCCATTCTTGGTGTATCGAGCTTCGTTTTTGACGCTCTAACGAACACCGTTCTGGCAAGCGCTGCGGGAGTAATGGGGCTTGTACAGTTCCTGGCAGTTAATGTGGCATTGGCAGTATACCTGATACAAAAACTCTATACCCTCGACTTGAAAAAGTCACTGTTGGTATGGTTAGTATGGCTGGTGCTCAGCATCATCCTTATGATAATAGTAGGCGTGATCGTAGGCCTTATCGCCGGCGCTTTCATAGCCGCGCAAAGCGGAGTCTAGACTTGAGTCTTGTTAATTCAGCCCTGAAGTGACTAACTGTTGCTTCAGGGCTTCTTTTATTACCCCATTTTCATGAAATTTTCCCCGATTTTGCACGATAAATAGCGGGAAGGAGTGTACCTAAATGGCACCTATAAATGGAACGGGGGCAAAAGGTTTCGGCAACAGAAATGCCGCTTGGTTATTGAATATCAACGAGGGCCGGATGACGGCTCTCAAATCACACATAAAAAGCGGCGGAAAATGCGATATGGTCCTGCCCTGCGGGAATGCCGCATTCCCCATCGCGCTTGCGGAACAAACACAGAGATGGGTTATTGGAATAGATGAAGCCGCGGATCAAATGTTCGGATCCGAAGAGCTTTCCAAGCGCTACGAAAATAAAGAGCTTACTTTCATATATCTGCCTTATTCCCATAAGTTCATACAAGACGTACGAAAGACCGTGCTTTCATGGCTTAACGGAGCGGTGCACAGAACGCACTTGAACATGCCGGATACAAAAAATGCCTACATAGATGAGGTTGCATTATGGAGAGATCTTGCCTCAAAAGACGGGAATATGCCGGGCGAACTTCATTTAAGAGCGGCAAATCATCAAGTGCCGATCCACCTTAAGGGAACTGATAGCTTTAAACTGCTAAAGACCGAAGAGATCCCTCTTGATGAAGAAGCAAAGGAGATTGACCGCTATTTGAACCCGGAAAGGGAATTGCACACTTTAGGGATAAGATTGGTCGTTTAAGGAGAAGTAATGGCGCTGTTCGCGATTGACCACCTGAACCATCCCAACCATCTCAACCAACCTAACCAAAGAAAACGGGGAACAGATCAAATAACCATACCCTCTTGACAAGATAATCCTTATGCTGTATTATTGGCATATGCTAATTACTGGAGGAAGCCATGCCAAGACCTTTTAAATGCAGAAGAGTTCGCTGCAGACCGGGATCCGATTACTTTAAACCTCGCGGAATACCGATCGATCTTCTCGAAGAAGTAACACTGACCATGGATGAGCTTGAAGCCGTAAGGCTTGCCGATCTGGATGGAAAATATCAGGAAGACGCCGCAAAGAAAATGAACGTTTCAAGGCAGACATTCGGCAACATACTTAGTTCCGCGCATAAAAAGATAGCTGACTGCCTTGTTAATTCAAAAGCATTAAATATAGAAGGAGGTGTTATTAAGATGATGGAAAAGCAATTTACATGTCATGAGTGCAAGAACGAATGGACCCTGCCCTACGGCAGCGGGAGGCCGAACGAATGCCCGAAGTGTAAAAGCAAGAATATCCACCGGGCCGCTCAAGATAGAGGCTTTGCCGCGCCTGCCGGCGGGCAGGCAAGAGGCCGGGGCGGACAAGGACGCGGCTTTGGCGGAGGGAACCGCTGGGGCCAGTGCAGGAGGACAGCCTAATGAAAATATGCATACCTACCGGAACGGACAAAGGACTAAAAGAAAAGGTCTTCCCGCATTTCGGGAGCGCGCCCTACTTCTTGGTATATGATACTGACGTAGAGAATTTTAATATCATAAACAACCGCAACAAACATCATGTACACGGGATGTGCCAGCCATTGACTGCGCTTGAAGGCCTTGAAATTGATGCCGTCGTCTGCGGAGGAATGGGAGCAAGGGCCATAATGAAGCTCAACGAAGGCGGGATCAAAGCTTACAGAGCAGCCGCTATAACAGTTGAGGACATAATAGAAAAATATAAAAATGGCGGCCTTGAAGAGATCACTGTGGAGAAGGCATGCACAGACCACAGCTGCCATTAGGAGGGAATAAAGATGATAATGACAATTATCTTTGCGATCGCTTTTATACTATCTTTTCTCAGCTATACGATCCATACAATAACACATGCACTGGAATTCAGGGACAGAGAGGTCCCGAAATTCGTAGACAAGTATTTTCACACTATCGTCCATTTCGGCTACCTTGCCTGGATAATAATGCTCTTCACCGACCCGGTCAGATTCGATGTGCCCCTATACATGATAGTGATCGGGATCATTATCGGTACACTTGGCCTGATCACAGTATTGTCGGCAATGAAAGCAAGAAAGGCCGGAGGCGGGAAGCTCGTGACGACCGGCGTATACTCAAAATTCAGGCACCCAATGTATATCGGTATGACTTTGATCTATTTAGGTTATCCTCTTGCGACAGGCAGCCTGTTAACGCTCCTGTCAGCGATAATATGGATATCTCAGATGATCATCTGGAAGTATTGGGAGGAAACTGAGCTGGAACTTCAGTTCGGCGAAGATTACAAACTCTACAAAATCAGGACGATCTTTTAATCTGCTTTTTGATCTTTAGTATACATGTACGCCGCTACTGCCGCAGTAATTGGGATACATAGAACTAATCCCGTACTTCCCGCAAGAGCACGTACAATTTCCGAAGCTATCAGTTCCAGATTGATTATCTTGGACATCGGGACATGATTCGCGATCAAAAGCAGCAGAAGCGGAAGCGCGGAACCGGTATAAGCAAGTATTAGCGTATTCGACATCGTTCCCATGACATCGCGGCCGACGTTCATCCCTGCATCGAAGAGGTCTTTGAAATTCGCGTTCTTTTTGTGCTTTTTGACCTCATCCACAGCGGAAGCGATCGACATCCCGATATCCATTATCGCGCCGAGCGCGCCGATGAGGATGCTGCCAAAAAGAAGCCCTTGAAAATTGAGTTTCATTTCCATCGCATAAAGTAGTATCTTCGCTTCCTGACTGCTGAGGCCTGTAAGATGAACTATCTTGCCTACCATCATCGCAAGGAGCCCCGCTATCGCAACGCCAACGAACGTGCCGATCGCAGCGCTCTTGCTCTTTATTGTATTTCCTCCGATAATCCTGAAGACAATGAAAGATACCACGCCGACTATCAGGATAGAAACAAAAAGCGGGCTGTATCCCATGAGCACAAGGGGGAACATAACAAAAAAGAGCATTGCGATAGTTATTATCAGGCTGATCAGTGATTTAAGGCCTTTCATCCCGCCTATAACGACCAGAAGCAGGCAGTAAAGGAATGTTAACCAGAACATCGGCACGGTGCGCACATAATCGGCAATATGAAAAGTCGTTTCTCCCGCCATGCTTTCGGCTTCCGACGGCTCCTCATCCACATAGACAAGAACTTTGTCTCCTTTTTTGAGCACCATATCGGTGCCCATCATCCCGCTGGCCATATGGTTAACACTGACCGTTTCCCCTTTGTGCTTTCCGGAAAGTATCTTTAATGTCACCATCTGCGTGGACTGCTCGAACCTTTGCTCCGCTTCCGGCTCAGCATACTCAAAGGTCTCCACCTGAAGGACTTTTGCTTTTGCGTAATCGGGCTGCTGCGGACGGCCGGGCATTTGAGCCTGCTGCTGCGCCCAAGCCTGAAAAGAAAGGATGGCTAGAAATATCAAGATGAAATATATTATCGATCTTTTCATTCTTTGATTATTTTACATGATATTCAGAAAGTTGGAAGCGGCAACTGGATACAAAGAAAACGGGGAATCAACAACAACGCTGATTCCCCGCTAGAAAACTTTCCTGTGTCACCCTGAGTCCTTCGGCTTGTGTCACCCTGAACGAAGTGAAGGGTCTGCATTTTTTCCCCTCAGGATAAATTCCACGAAGGGTCTATAAACTATTGTTAATAGATTCTTCGCCCTTCGGGCTCAGAATGACGCTTAAAGATTACTTAGACTATCCCCTGATCTATCATCGCGTCGGCAACTTTTACGAAACCGCCGATATTGGCTCCGTCAACATAGTTGATGAAGTCCTTATCTTTTCCGTACTTCACGCATGTCTCATGGATGCTCTTCATGATGCCCTGAAGTTTCTTGTCGACCTCTTCCTTTGTCCATGACAGCCTCATGCTGTTCTGGGACATTTCGATGCCTGATGTCGCGACACCGCCCGCGTTCGCAGCTTTACCCGGTCCGTAAAGGATCTTGGACTTAAGGTAAACTTCGATCGCTTCGGGTGTTGAAGGCATGTTGGCCCCTTCTGCCACGCAGATAACCCCGTTCTTAACTAAGGCTTCCGCATCCTTGCCGTCTATCTCGTTCTGGGTCGCTGACGGAAGCGCGATATCGCCTTCAATGCCCCACGGCTTCTTTCCTTCTATGTACTTGCAGCCGAATTTGTCGGCATATTCCTTGATACGCCCGCGCTTAACATTCTTCAGTTCCAGCACGAATTCCAGTTTCTTGTCATCGATCCCTTGAGGATCATGGATCGTTCCGCCTGAATCAGAAAGTGTTACGCACTTTCCGCCAAGCTGGTTGACCTTCTCGACAGTGTACTGCGCGACGTTCCCGGCTCCGGAAACGAGGACAGTCTTGCCTTTGAAGGACTTTTTCTGGGTCTTTAGCATTTCTTCCGCAAAGTAGACGCAGCCGTATCCTGTAGCTTCAGGTCTTATCAAGCTGCCTCCCCATCCGAGAGCTTTACCGGTAAGAATGCCGGTGAACTCGTTGCGCAGCTTTTTATACATACCGAGCCTGAAAGAGTGATAATGTTCCGCGTTCCG
>JBHPDX010000059.1:0-4334 GCA_042577445.1 Candidatus Margulisiibacteriota bacterium
TAACCGCTGCCCTGTGACAACATTTTCGGGATCCCTGACTTCGCATGATCAGAAAAAATGATCATATCTACATTTTTATCAGCTATACCATCTTCAATGACCCCCCAATATTCATCCCAAGTCTTTCTTTTATACACCTCTAATACTATCTCCGTTGTTTGACCGGCAATAACGGCTTTTTTCTTATATATCAACCCGCCTTTCCCGCCTTTTCCATGAAGCTTGAATGCTTTAAATATTCCGACTTCATTACTGTCCCAATCATTGAACACATCGTTAAGGGGGATACAAGCCATAATTTTTATTGTAGTTTTACCGGGACGGAACAATTGCCCGTAAGGAGGAACCTTAGGTAATACCGACTCAATTATCTCCTTCAGTGATTCTTCATACTTTTCGGGCAGATATTCAGACCTTATCCTAAGAAGCGACTGCAGGAACATGCTGATCTCATTATCTGTATTCTTTTTTATGTAATCGAACAGTTCCCTGCAGATACTGCTCTTTACAGGCTCCTCCACCCATTGCAGAGAATGAACAAGATTATACCCAACAGCCACCCTAACTCTATATGCCTTCTCCGATTGAAGCATATTAATAGCTGAGTTCACTATCAAATCCAGATCGCCTTCTAATTCCTTAAGCTTATCTTTTGATAAACAAAGAAGAAGTAGGGCTGCAGATTTTGTTTCCTTATATTTATCGAATATCTCACGTCCCGTGAATGTCAGGCTTAACATTTGCTTCTCTTCTTCATAGCTATTGATTCTTATACTGCCCAACAATTGATAAAAATCAGACTTTATTTCATCTTCACCAGCCACAGGGAATGCCTGAAGCATACGTAACGCATCCAGGCCATCATACATATTCACCACTTTTTTCCGTATTTCCTCATCAGGATCCTTAAGAAAACGATTTACTTTTTGTCTTATTTCTTTATCTTCATAGAAAGAATCGAGATGGCTATAAAAATCAACAACATTAGATCGGATATGCGCATCTTCATTGCCAACATTTACTTCAACCACTGACAAAATTTTCTTTTTTAATTTTTTATTCTTTGCATTTTTATATACCTCTGCGAGCAGACTGAAGGCAGCCCGGGAAACTTTTTCATTTTTATCTACGCTCTTCTTGAACACGATATCAATCGCTATTGATTTAAGTTTTTGGTCGTTTGATTGTAAAGTATCGCTATATATATTATGGATCGCTTCAATGGTAGATTCCTCCACTTTCCAATTATTGAAACCTGACCATACAGCAACTAATGCCTTCGTTTTATGCTCTTCGCCCATGAATCCGTAAATTCGACTTAGTACTGATATAGCATTTTGTCTTATTCCATATTTAAGCTTATCATTAGAGACCATCGCAATTATGCTTAATGAAATATCGGCCGTGATCCCCTTATCTAAAAGCCGAAGTTCCCTAAAATATATGTCGGTGACAATATCATTAATTTCTCTTTCACCGCCTTTCTTTGCCCACATTAAATTCATTATATCCATTTTCCTATCTTTCTCCTCCGGTTCCAATGCCCCATATATTCCCCACGCTGTCAGTTGATATGTATCATAGACACTTCCGATATCTGATAGTACGCGAGTAAAAATGTAGTCCCTCAATTCACGGTCATCAGGCCGCAAGGAAGAAAATATTTGCACGATCCCCTTAAAGGCCGCTTGGGGACTCTCTTTCATTGCAGAATATACCGCATCAACTATATTTTTCTTAACCTTCTTATCTTCAGACTTTAGTGT
The DNA here is from genome assembly GCA_042577445.1 of Candidatus Margulisiibacteriota bacterium. Classification (GTDB taxonomy): domain Bacteria; phylum Margulisbacteria; class WOR-1; order CAVSGV01; family JBHPDX01; genus JBHPDX01. The sequence continues at coordinate 1,767 of JBHPDX010000059.1, forward strand.
TAAGAAGATCTTAACCAGAAAATCTATATGCGCCGAATTAACCTCTTCCATGAAGCTGTTACGAATGCCTCGTTTGCTAAGGTCGTTCACAATATCAACGCTTAACCCGATCATCATACGTTTTAGATCATCTTCCTCTGGTTTGAATTCGCTATTAATCTCGATAAGTGCATCAAATACACCCTCAACATTTTTCGCTTGTTTATGAATAGCGGTAATTATCTTCGCTTTCAATTCCTTGTCTTCCAATCTCAATCTACGATAGATCTCTAGTAAAACATCTAAGATCTCCTTATTATTTTCCGAAAATACACTGATAATTGCATCTAATACCTTATACTTTAGATCGTTGCCCTCGGACGCCAACTGCCAGAACATCTCCTCAGCAATACCCATACGCGTTTTACGGTCCTCGTCAAAATATTTACTGAATTCATTGCTAAGGCCGCCGCTTATTGCCTCAACGATCTTTTCTTTGTATACATCAGTCGCATGCCGGTACATATCGAAAAGCCCCTTAACAGCCGCAGCCCGCACCCAAGGTTTATCATTCGCTGCTCTAGTCAATAGAATTCCAATTGTCTTTTCTATTGTCTCCTGGTCTTCACGATTCATTCTTTTAAACAGCTCAACGAGCACGTTGACTGCTGAGGAGGTGGAACCCATCGTTTCATCTTCTGCAACCTTATAAACTGTTTCGCAGATCCGATCTTGTACACTTCTCTCAGAAACACTATAGATATCTGGGAGCATTTTAAGGATCACTTCGCGCTCATTAGAAGAACCACTGTAGAAGTTTGATCTAAGCTTCTTCATTATCTTATCCTTCATGGCCTTGTCTCCAAGACCTAATACAAAATAGACATCTCCAAGAAGCCGAATGGCATTATTGTAAGCACTGTAATATGTATTGGCGTGATTGTACTCAATTGCTAATGCCAAGGGGATCATCTTTATCCCGACTTCCCTTTTGTTTGGTTCTGACGCGTTAAAGATCCCACTTAAGAAACCTAGCATTCGCTCAGCATAACGCCCACCCATTCCCTCCATCTCAGAAATGGATAATTTTAATATCTTTTCTTTTGTTGCATCATCAGCATACTTATATGCTTTCGAAATGATGCTGAATGAATACAGTCGAACCTCCCAATCGCTCCCTTTCTCCAATACATCAAAAGACGCATCAACGATCATTGACCCCAGTTCCGCATCGGAATGAGCCGATCTTTCATAAATACCCTCCAGTACTCCACAGGCGACGGCATCACCGCCATACTTTCTAATAGCTTTCGAACAAAGCTTGCTGACGATATGCCGTTTCACTCCTTTATCCTCTGGGCTAAGTGAATTAAATATTCTGCCTGCCGCGTTTATTGCCACGACCCCACCTTCTGTTTCATCCATTTTGGCAAAAAGTATCTCCATATAACTGGATTTTCGATCCCGCCCTGATAAAGAAGTATAAATAAGAATAAGCAGATCGGAAGCCTTCATGAACCCGTCTAAATTGATATTTTCCCATGCAAGATCAATTAATTTATCCTGCATATATATGCTCTCACCCTTCATCTCCCTATAGACATCAAATAAGGCCTGTTCACATAGTTTCCTACTCTCACCCCATAATGCCATTCCTTTCCAGAGACCTTTAACTATTTTTAATTTCAGCTCTTTCTCCGAAGACGTCAGTTTCCGATAAATCTTAATTAGCACTTTAACAGAAGCGATCTCATCGGTGTTATCGCATAAAACATCAATAATATCCGACCTCACTCCCCTTTCCGCCTGCCTCATAAACAAGTAAATATCACCTAAAGATGTGAGCGTGTCACCAAGGCCCTCCGATATCTTTATCCAAGACATAATACTCGTGACAATCTTTTCCTTAAGCTGTTCATCATTAGAATTTTTATACGCTTCCCTAAGAATCTTAAGGCACAACTTACGTATCTCAATTGCACTATCTAGATCAGCGAGAGCTCGGTAAACTATTCTCAGCTTTAGATCTTTATCTTTATCACCAATATAATTGTGGATACTAAGAAGTGCTCCATAAACACCCCGTGAAACATCTGAATTATTAACATTTTCAAAGATTATCTCGACAATCCGCCCTTTAAGATACTTCTCTTCTGGGCCGTGCTTACAGTAAATATCTCCTAAAACCTCAAATGCAGCACTGTTCGAATTACCATATTTATATTCCGCTTCGGATATGATGACATCAAGGATCCTTTGCCGCATATGTGTATCGCTGGATCTTACTGCTCCGTAAATTTCTCCAAGCGCTTTGAGGGCTACAGGGGCGATTGATTCTCGAGAATTCCTAAAATCTCCTATGATCGTAAGCATCATCGCATCGACAATTCTTTGCCTAATTTCCTCATTTTTTATTGTGCCAAATGCTTTCTGAAGGGCAAATATGGCTGTTTCACAGCTTTCTGCATCCCATTCATTTATTTGTGTTAGCGCGGTTTTAACAATAACACCTCGAATATCTTCATTTGAAGCTAAAATTGTTTTCCCATGTTGGAGATCTTTAAACACTCGCAGTAGTTCGGGGGGGTC
>JBHPDX010000060.1:0-4155 GCA_042577445.1 Candidatus Margulisiibacteriota bacterium
CTGTTGACCCCATGCATGGAAGCGCTATCCCTACCGTAGGATTAGAGTTTTTCAGGCTTAATTCGCTCGTGTAAGATGATAGTTCTTCAAGGTTGATAGGCAGGGGTTCCGGGTTTATGCCTCCGAACAACGGGTCGCGGTTGTTATTGATCTCCTCCGATTTGATCCCGTTATCCGACAGGATATCTTTTAGGTAGCCGATAGCGCTTCCATGCATGGGGTCAACAGCTATATTGATGTTCGCCTTTTTTATAAGGCTAAAATCAACAAGTTTTGCGATGTGATCGAAATAATCTTTTTTAGGGTTAAACTTGGTGATAAGTTTTTCGTAGCCGGTACCTGTTTTCGGAGTGTCTTTTTTTGAGATCAGGTCCTGCACTTCTTTTTCCACCGCTTTTGTTATTTCTTGCGGCGCTGATCCTCCATAGGGGGCCTTGATCTTGAAGCCGTTCCATTCCGCAGGGTTGTGGCTTGCCGTTATCATGACCCCACCCGCGGCATTTTTTTTCTTTACTGACAAAGAAGTGACCTGAGAGGGGACGGACTTTTCAGTGAGGTAGACTTTTATTCCGTTCGATGCGGCTACTTTGGCTGCTTCGTAAGCGAAATTCTCGGACTGGAACCGGTTATCATAACCGATAACAAGCCCTTTATTTGCCGAGCCTTTCTTTTTGAGATAATTGACATAACCCTGGGTGACAAGTCTTACATTTTCAAATGTGAACTCATCCGAGATCTTTGCGCGCCAGCCGTCAGTGCCGAATTTTATCATTGGTTAATCCCTTGTTATATATTCGGGCGGGGCTTCTGTCGTGGGATGATATGTGCAGATGTCTGTCGGCCTGTCGTCCCACCAGAATTTTTCCTTAACGATCCGGTCTCCGGGGCAGTATTCGTTCGGGATCCTGCTTGATTCCAGGCATATTGTTTCTTCCACCAGCCCTTCGGGTTTCGGAAAATCGATTATCGGCTTGTCCATTAGAACGATGTTCATGAATGCTTTCCACATCCTGGGGCAGACAGCCACTTCCGTTACGCCTTCCATTGGCTCGTTATTGTCATTCCCGACCCATACACCGGTGCAAAGCTGCGGGACATAACCAATGAACCATGCATCTTTGAATTCCTCTGTGGTGCCTGTTTTTGCGCCGGCCGGCCGGTCTATCTTGCCTCGAACTCCCGTGCCGCGAAGAAGAACTCCACCCATTATATCTACCATAACAGCTGCTATGTTCTTGTCCAGAACCCGCTTTTCGCTTATGACATGTTTATAGATCAGCTGTCCGTTGCGGCCCTCGATCCTTGTTATGGCCGTCGGCTCGACCCTTATCCCTCCGTTAGCGAAAACCGAAAAAGCGGAAGCCATTTCCAGCAGGGATACTTCGGAAACGCCGAGAGTTAGCCCTAAAGATCTCTTCATTGGGCTTTTGATGCCCATTCTCTTTGCGACATTAATAACATTGCCTACGCCGACTTTTTCGAGCAGCCTGACAGAAGGGATGTTGAGTGATTTTTCAAGGGCCATCCTTACTGTCACTTTTCCGCGGAATTTTTCGTCGAAATTCTGCGGCTCCCATATACCCTCCGGGTTCCACTCGGTTGCAGGAACTTCGTAGGTTGCGGGAGAATCTTCAAGTACAAATCCGGGAGAAATGCCAAGTTCCATTGCGGTAGTATAGGTAAACGCTTTAAATGATGAGCCGGGCTGGCGTTGTGCCTGCCATGCGCGGTTGAATTCGGAAGCCTCAAAACTTACTCCTCCTGCCAGCGCTTTTATGTATCCTGTCCGGGGATCAACGGAGGCAAGTGCGGCCTGCGAGAAGTTGTAGGTTTCCCCTTCTTCTTTATGGAATTTACTTATCACATTTCTTGCGATCTTCTGCATCCTTGGATCTACCGTGGTATATACTCTGAGACCGCCGTTGTAAACGGTATATTCTCCGTATCTTTCTATTAATTGGTGTATCACATAAGATGTGAAGTAAGGGTGAGCAAATCTATATCTGTTCGGCTTTTGCTCGGAAAGTTTTATTTCCTCCTGCAGAGCTGCATTGGCCGTGGATGCTTCTATCATGCCGAGCTCGACCATTTTTGAAATGACATGGGCCTGTCTTTTTTTTGCCCCTTCCATGTTCCTTAATGGCGAGAAAAGCTCCGGCCCTTCGATTATTCCCGCAAGCAAAGTGCTTTCGGCCAGGTTCATGTCTTTTGCGTGTTTATTGAAATAAGTTTGAGATGCCGATTCGATGCCGTAAGTATTGTGTCCCCAGTAAACCTGGTTAAGATACAGTTCAAGTATCTCATTCTTGGTATATTTTCTTTCGATCTGCATCGCCAGTATCATCTCCGCGATCTTTCTGGTGATGGTCCTTTTTCTACTCAAGAATAAATTTCTTGCAAGCTGCTGGGTGATTGTACTCCCGCCTTCTTCTACCCTTCTCTTTGAGATGTTTGTATATGCCGCTCTTAATATACCGATAATGTCTATTCCTCTATGCTGATAAAATCTCTCATCCTCAACGGCGATCAATGCTTTTTGAAGGATCGGCGAGATCTTTTCCAAAGGAACGATGTATCTGTTCTCTTCTCTGTGAAGCTTGGTAAGGAGCGATCCGTCAGCCGCATATATTTCGGTCGTTTGGGAAGGGGAGTAAATGCTTATTGCTTCTACGTTTGGCAGCTGTGTGAGTATCTGAAGGCCAAGGCCGGCGAAAATTGCCAGAAAGATAATGAAATAAAGGATCAGGCGGTTCCCTCTTTCCCTCGGCAGAAGGGCCCCTATGATCCTGAATATCTCTCTGATCGCGCCAAAAATAGCTGAAAATATATTTCTCATAATGAAAACAAGAAGTGATTATATCATATAGATAGTAGAAGATGTAGTAGTAAGTGCTTTATTGGGTCAAAATATAATAGATCTCTTAAATAGTGGCTTCGTCAGTATCTGGTACATCCGGCGGAGAATCCATATTTTTGGCGTATGCCGGACGGTGTTCAATGCCTAATTGCATTCCCACTCTATAATATGAATGATCTGAGTTCCCGATATAACTAAGGTTTAGCCATCCGGTGTCAAGAGCAAGGGTTATGCCGCGCCGTGACGCACCTGAGACGAAACTTAGATCAAATTGTTTGCCTCTAATTATTACAGGGCCATGAATGTTCATATAAAACCCGATAGATTTTGATATTCTGCTGTCACCTTGGATATATTTGCCAACAAGACAAAAATCAACATTTTCTTCGAATCCATAATTCGCTATTGCTGAATGGACGGTGCTTCTTGATTCACCGTCTTCTATCTCCAATTTATAGGGCTGATAGATGTTTTCGTATTCCTTTGAATAGCGATAAGGCAGAATGTTGCTCGTTTGAACGTAACTTATAAAAGAATTTCTAGGCGGAAGCCTCAATGAGCCGCCAAAGAAAAATGACTTCCCTCTATCGGAATATGCGACTTTTTCGTATCCAGCGGAATTTCTCCCATAATCTGTATAAATCTCTGAAGTGTTGAAACTGATCGATCCAAAACCGGTCAAATAGTCGTTCATTCCTATTGATACCACTGCGCCGCCGGAAGAACTTATCTTACCACTTCCAAGCTTAAGCTGTTTGGCCCGTGTTTCGGATATATTCGATGACACAGGGAATATCTCCTTATAGTCATTTATATAGAAGCTTCCAATTCCTGCAATCTGTGCTTCTTGCCCTCTATTTGGAGGAATAATCGGCCCGCTTGGCCCATATCCTAAAGCACCTCGGACGCAGCTAAATCCTATTTTATTTTTGGACTTTTTCTGTTCAGAAGACGTATTTACAGGCCTTCTGTCCTTGGCAGGCATTGGCGGCCCCGTCATTAGCGGGAACGGCGGCTCCATGGTCGGACTAAATTTACTATCTAAACTCACACTCATTTCATTTTCTCCTAAGTTAAATATTTATTGTTAATACGGTCTTTTGCCCTACTATATTATTATCGATGTTTTTGGCGTGCAATTTCAATATTTGGATAAATTCTCGATTGCCTCAATATAATCCCGTGATATAATAATCAGCACTATGGCAAAGAAAATTTTGGTTATTCACGGCCCGAATTTGAACCTTCTTGGCAAAAGAGAGCCGGATGTCTACGGCAAGGTCACCCTCGACAAGATA
>JBHPDX010000061.1:0-4079 GCA_042577445.1 Candidatus Margulisiibacteriota bacterium
ACAGCTCTGTTGCGGCGGCGCTTTTAAAAAAGCAGGGGTACGATGTCGTTGGCATCACTATGCAGATCTGGCCGCATGAAAAAGGTCAGGAGGGCGGCTGCTGCTCTCTAACTGCTGTTGATGATGCAAGGCGGGTAGCAAATCTTCTTGATATCCCTTATTATGTTCTGAACTTCAAGGAGATCTTCCAGAAAAAAGTCATTGATAACTTCATCTCGGAATATGATCACGGCAGAACTCCGAATCCATGCATTCGATGCAATCAGTATGTGAAATTCGAAGCACTCCTTAATAAAGTTAAGGAACTTGAAGTCGATTATATTTCAACGGGGCATTATGCGAAGATCGAGAAGCGGGGCAGCAGATATATTCTCAAAAAGGCAAATGATCTGAATAAGGACCAGTCCTACGCCTTGTATCCTTTAAGCCAGGATGCTTTATCAAAAACACTTCTGCCTTTGGGCGATATTACTAAATCGGAGGTCAGAAAGATAGCCAGGGAGCTCGGGTTTGCCAATGCCGACAAGGAAGAAAGCCAGGAAATATGCTTTATTCCCGACAATAACTATGCCGAATTCTTTAAAAAAGTCTCTCCTGAAACAGTTAAGCCCGGTCCTATCGTTGATGTCCACGGAAACATCATCGGTATGCACGGAGGTATCCAATTCTTCACTATCGGGCAGAGAAGGGGCCTTGGTCTTGCCCGTCCGGAACCTACTTATGTCGTGAAAATTGACCAAAAAACCAATACTTTAGTGGTCGGAAGCAAGGGTGACGCTTTGGGTGATGATTTAATTGCAGGCGAAATTAACCTCGTTTCGGTGGATAAGATCGGGTCTCCCATGAAAGTGCAGGCAAAAATACGATATAATTCTGATGGCGCTGATGCCATGCTGTATCCCTTGAATGATAAGGTAAAGCTCGTTTTCAATGAGCCGCAGGTGGCGATCACGCCCGGCCAATCAGCGGTCTTTTATCAGGGTGATGATTTGATCGGGGGCGGAATTATTGAAGGAGAAAAAACATAAATGTCGGCAGATATCTTAAAAAGGATACAAAAACTGAAGAAAGAACGAAATGCCGTCATTTTGGCCCATAATTACCAGGTTCCGGAGGTCCAGGATATTGCGGATCACCTTGGAGATTCCCTGGGACTCTCAATTCAGGCTTCAAAAACCAAGGCAGACGTCATAGTTTTCTGCGGTGTTCACTTTATGGCCGAGACAGCCGCGATCATATGTCCGGATAAAAAGGTCATAATGCCAGATGTTAACAGCGGCTGCCCGATGGCAGATATGATCACTCCGGAAGACGTCAAAAAGCTGAAAAAAGATCATCCTGGTGTTCCTGTAGTTGCATATGTGAACACTTCAGCTGCCGTAAAAGCCGAGACCGATTATGCCTGCACATCCGCAAATGCGGTAAAACTCGTTAATTCGATGCCAAATGAGGAGATAATATTCATCCCCGACAAATTTCTTGGGGATTATGTCAGAAAACAAACTGGGAAAAAGCTCCACCTGTTCAATGGCTACTGCACCGTTCATGTTAAGATATTACCCGAGTATATAAAAGCTGCGAAAAAAAAACATCCAAATGCCGAAGTGATGGTCCATCCGGAATGCCCCCCTGGAACAGTTGAGCTTGCCGATAAAGTACTGTCCACAAGCGGCATGATTAAGAACGCTAAGGGATCAAAGGCCCAGGAGTTTATTGTCGGAACCGAAACAGGGATCATTTACAGGCTTAAAAAAGAGAATCCCGGAAAGAAATTCTATCCTGCAACAGAGCTCGCAGTATGCCCTAACATGAAGAAGAATTCTTTGGAAAAAGTGCTTTGGTCGCTGGAAGAAATGAAAATTCAAGTTCTCGTGCCGGAAGACATCAGGATCCGGGCCAGGAAGTCCATCGATCGAATGCTGGAAGTTGTTTAATCCGGGATAACTTTATTTAACGGATATTCTACGATCCCCGACGCGCCGGCCTTCTTCAGTTTCGGAATAATCTCTCGCACAACTTTTTCCTCGATTATCGTGTCCACATCCACCCATTTATCGTCGGATAGCGGCGATATTGTCGGTTTCTGCAGCGCCGGAAGTATTTTGAGCAACCCATCTAATTTATTTTTCAGAATGTTCATTTTTAATCCGACCATTTCTTCTGCCATAAGAGCTCCTTTCAAAAGTAGTGTAACGTTATCGATCTTTTCTTTTTTCCACGCATCCTTTAGCGAAGCCTTGTTCGCGACAACCACTGTTACCGACTCCATGATGGTATCAATGATCTTCAGTTTATTGGCTTTCAGTGACGAGCCTGTTTCTGTTATTTCGATTATCGCGTCTGCAAGCTCCGGCGGCTTTGCTTCCGTTGCGCCCCATGAAAACTCAACGCTGGCTTTAACATTATTCTTTTTCAGATATGCTTCTGATGCTTTTACGAGTTCCGTGGCGATGCGCTTTCCTTCGAGGTCTTTTACGGAATTTATCTTTGAATCGGATGGGACAGCAAGGACCCATTTAACCTTCTTGCGGCCGGCTTTTGCGTAAACAAGTTCGGCGATAGTTGCTACGTCAGAGTCGTTCTCTTTTACCCAGTCCGATCCCGTGATGCCGACGTCAAGGACCCCCTGTTCGACATAGCGGGATATTTCCTGCGCGCGGACGAGCATTACTTCGATCTCGTTATCATCCACGTTAGGGAAATAGGACCTTTCAGTCCCTTTAATGACGTATCCGGCCTTTTTGAAAAGTTCTTTTGTCTTTCCTTCAAGGCTTCCCTTTGGTATTCCTATTTTGATCATCTTTCCCACAAGATCTCTCCTTTGAAGGAACATTATATATTTGATGGAGAGTGCAGTCAAATAAACTTTCTTGACCTTCAAGACATGATAATTCATAATTCGGCCCATGAACATCGTGACAATAAGGGATATTGTCAAAAAAGCCGGGCAGGAGTTCAAAGCGAACACTGCCTTCCAGATAAGGGGGGAGGATGGCGCTTTCAAGAAATGGAGCTATCCCCAGGCAGTTGCAGAGATCAAGCAGCTTATGAAGGCTTTTATGGACCTGGGCCTCAAACCTTCCGATAAGATCGCCATACTTTCAGAGAACAGGCCGTATTGGTCGATCTCTTATCTTGCTGTTGCAAGCTACGGCGCTGTCGCTGTGCCGCTAGACAGTCTTGCAGAAACCGCGATCCTGGAAAGGGTATTGGCCCACTCCGAGGCGAAATGCCTGATAGTCTCAGCAAAATTCAGGGAATTCGTCGATAACCTCAAGCTTGATATTAAATGCATCAATATGGACCTTCTGCTTAATGACGGAAAGTGTCTGGCTTTCACCGGCCTTCTTAAAGAAGAGGCCTCATGGGATGATCTGGAAGACCTGCCCGAAGGCAGCCTTGCCGCAATACTCTACACATCGGGGACTACAGGTGATCCGAAAGGCGTCATGCTCTCTCATAAGAACATAGTCAGTAATGTCACGACAGTTGATACTCTCTTTAAGTTAAGCAGCAGTGACAGGCTTGTTTCCGTTCTTCCTCTTCATCATACATTTGAGGCAAGCGCGGGCTTCTTGACGCCTTTTCTGGTAGGAGCCATGGTAACCCATTCAGAAAGCCTGAAGTCGACAAAGATAGTGCAGAACATGAAAGACACAAAGCTTACTATCTTGATAGGCGTGCCGTTATTATACCAGCTCTTCTATGAAGGGATCGTCAGAGAGGCCGAAGAAAAAGGGCCGATCGTTAAAATAGTTTTTAATTCACTTTTCAACTTATCGAGAGCTTTGAACTTAATAAAGATCAACATCGGCAGATATCTTTTCTTTTTCATTCATAAGAAACTTGGCGGGCATATTAGATTTTGGGTCGCGGGAGGGGCTGCGATCGATGTCGACCTGCTTAAGGATTTTGAAGCACTGGGGATAAGGATCTACCAGGGATACGGACTGACTGAATCTTCGCCTGTTATTTCCGCGTGCTATCCGAAAGCAAATAAATTTGGATCAGTAGGCCGTCCTCTGCCAGGTGTCGAAGTGAGCATTAAAGATCCGGATCCTTCCGGGACAGGGGAGATA
>JBHPDX010000062.1:0-4012 GCA_042577445.1 Candidatus Margulisiibacteriota bacterium
TCATTCCGTTAACTTCAAGAGATGCGACAGGTTCATTCGTCCCGATACCAACGCCGCCTGCTGCTCTTATGAGGAACTGGTCGGTGCCAGTGGTAGCAAACACCGCATTTTCAGAGTCTGCCCATACGAAAGAATTGTCATGGCCGGCCTGCGACCATTTACCCATTGCCGCCGATGCTGTCCCTTCTGCACTCGCAGCCAGTCCAACCGCAAATGAGTAATCACCATATGCTTTCGAACTGCGTCCCAGCGCTGTCGAAGAACTACCGCCTGCGGTTGACTTATATCCCATTGCCACTGAATCTACCCCTTCAGCACTGGAGGCATTCCCAACAGCAAATGAATTCTGTCCTGTTGCGCTTGTACCTGATCCCATAGCCGCTGAATAAGGCCCCATGGCTCTTGCATTGTATCCTAAAGCCATAGAAGCAAGCCCCATAGCACTTGAACCGTAACCCATTGCGACCGCGCTATTTGCACCGGCAACCACAACGGATCCTATTGCCGCTGAATATAAGGCTCCAGTTTCCGTAGTTGCGGTATTGCCCGTCGCGAATGAGCCTAAGCCTTTAGCCTTTGAATTGGATCCTCCAGCAAATGAAAAGGATCCGGTGGCCAAGGAGTTCGATCCCACCGCCAGTGAGTTTGCGCCTGCCTGCACACTAGCAAGACCGATCTCCGCATTGCCGATCACTTTCAAGCCGCCCGTAACATGTACCGGACTTGAACCTTCGATAGTGCCTGTTACCTGCAGGTCGCCGTCTATCTTCACATCACCGACAACTTCCAGGGTTACAGAAGGCGCCGCTGTCCCTATCCCAACTTTATCGGTAATAGTAACCAATCTGACAACAGTACCGTCATCCGTCCATCCGCCGCCGCTTGTCGAAGGCAGGTTATAAAGCCCTGAACCATCGCCTGTAATAATGCCGGTGACAAGTAGGTCTCCTTCAACATGCAGATCAGCCTGCGGTTCCAGCGTGCCGATACCGACATTTCCGCCCTCGAATATGCCTGAGTATCTCCTTGAGCCGGCTGTTGTTTTTGAGTGAAGGCCCACTGCTGGAACACCCTGTCCAACATCATCAATGTATATTCCATACGAAGGTCCGGCGCTCCCGGCACTACTTCCATTTCTTACCTTGATGCCGTATGAAGATGTGAAATTATTATCGGGATTAAAATTGATGTTCAAGGCCGTATGATTGGTGGCCGACACTTTAACTGCCGTATTCGTTATGTCAACATATCCGTAGTCATCCACCTCAAATACCTTAAGAGCGCCTTTCCATCCCTTTATTAGGCTTCCTGTCGTGGCAACAACATGCAGCTTTGCTTCAGGTGTTACAATTCCTATCCCGACATTTCCACTTTTCAATACTGTTAAAGCATTTGATCTGTTGGCAGTACTTGTTCCGTTGCCGACCTCAAAAAGCGGATCGGCGGTTACCCAGTTATCAGGATCGCCTCCGCCAACATTATATCTGCCGATGGCAAGTGAAGATTGCGCTTCGGCTGACGTATATTGACCCATTGCAGTTGAATAAGCCCCTCCGGCTGTAGTATTATAACCCATTGCAGTTGCATTAGAGTTCAAAGCTTTTGTCCAACCGCCTAGAGCTGTTGCCCCGTTACCTTTCGCAAATGTATACAATCCTAGCGCGGTTGAGTAATTGTCTCTGGCGGTGGTCCAGCCTCCCATTGCTACTGAAGCATCGCCTTCCGCCGAAGTCCATATCCCCGTTGCAGTTGAGAAATTACCGTTGGCAGTTGTCCAGCCTCCCATTGCAATTGAGTTACTGCCTCTTGCTTCCGTATCAAGCCCCATTGCAACAGAATTCTGGCCTGATGCCACATTAGAAGTATCACCGAACTCCGCCGAGCCGACAACTTTTAAGGCTCTGTCTCCCTGAAAATATCCGGCGTAGCTTCCGACGGTTGGATAATAACCCGCCAAGTAAGCAGAATTAGATCTGGCGCTGTCTACAAATATCCCTGCACCTTGAGGTCCATTCTGGTTAACAGTCCTCGCAAGAGAAGCTTTGTAAGAGTTGCCTGATTCAAAATATGCACCATAAACAGTCTTGTTCGGAGCGGGATTTGGAGCATCCACATATACCCCATATTGCGTAGGATTAATTAATCCGGTATGTGACCATTCTGTGATCTGCAAGGCTTTTGATACATCCTCTTCCGGCTCAATAACCAAGGCGCCTGCAATATGTACCGGGCTTGAGCCTTCTATTGTTCCGGTAACGCGAATATTGCCGTCAACATCCAATGCTTCCTGCGGCTCAGCTGTTCCTATCCCGACTTTATCTGTAATAGTTTCTAATCTTACTTTTACCCCGTCATCCACCCATCCTCCACCGGTCGATGGCGAAGGAAGATTCGTAAGACCTGAACCGTCGCCGGTTATAACTCCGGTAACGATCAAACCGCCCCCAACTTCAAGTTCCGCACGAGGTTCCACTGTTGCGATACCAACCTTGCCTCCCATTATTGCCATAATATTTGGCTGCGAACTCGGGATCGTATAAGCTGTGCTGCTTAGTCCTATACCGTATGAATAATGCGCCTCTGTAGAAATATTTGCACCCTTAGCTGAAGAAAAATCGCCGCTGGCGTGCGTTTCATATCCTATTGCGGTCGATGTATTTCCGGTCGAGCTGCTAAAGCGCCCCAGTACATGCGAACCCAAGTTTGTAGCTTGATTTATATGGCCGATCGCTACCGAATTCACGCCGCTTGCTGTTGAGTAATTACCTATCGCGGTTGAACCGGTATTACTGGCCGTTGTACCCCAACCCATTGCAGTTGAAGCATTTCCTTCCGCACTCGTTACTCTACCCATAGCTGTCGCATACCAATCACTTGCTGTCGTATCGTATCCCATTGCGGTTGAATAAATACCGGAAGCATGGGTGTAGCCACCAGAGGCCAAAGCGTTATCTCCACTTGCTGTTGAATTGTATCCCATTGCTGTTGATCTATCTCCAGTCGCTATAGAATTCAGACCCATTGCCATCGAATTAGTTCCTGTCGCTGAATTAGAGGCGCCTCCGATCTCCGCCGAGCCAACAATCTTAACAATCCCTTCCTCCACAAAAAATTCCGGATCGGTATCTGAGGCATCTTTCATATAACCCACCATGAAAGACTTTGGCGTGCTGTTCGTTAAAGGATCTGACATATAACTATCTCCGTAACCTATTACAACAGCAAGTGGTGCATCCGCTTTTACACTGGAACCTATCGCCATAGAAGTATCCCCCGATGCAACAGGATAATAACCTATTGCAACAGCTCTCACTCCTGTCGCGTTTGCATTTGAACCTGAAGCAAAAGCATATTTGTCGACAATGGGACTTTGCCCGGCAGCAATACTACCGTGATCTGAAAAACCGAGCACATATAAGTTCGCCGCTTCTATAGTAAGTGTCCCACCCATCTTGTCGCCGGCTTTTTGGACAAAGTCGCCGCTTAGAGCGCCTGCCGTTGCCGCAGTAGATTGGAATGAACCATCAGCAAACAATACTCCGCCAAGAGAACCATACCCTATTTCAAGGGTGCCATAAACCGTTAGTGATATATTTGGATTTATCGGCATGGCAAGTGTAGCCCCCATAGGAGTTTCACCAAAAATTAATCCGCTAGCGTTTTGTCTGATATATGATGTCGTTTTTGTATCCGGACCAGGCTGAAAATAGGATAAAACTATCTTTGAAGGCTCAATTGTTGTATTTGTTGTCAGAGGATCACCCACTATTAAATTCCCAGACATCGTATCGCCTGTTCTAAGAACATATGGAGCACCGCCGGCAAGAGATTCCGCCGTTATCGCATAGAAAGCGTAAGGGACCGTGACCATATCCTGCCTTGGGGTCATCTCCCCATCACCGGCAACGTTCACGCCTATTCTGTATGAGTTACCGAAATCTATGTTAAGGGGTTGATGTGTGCCAAGAAGGACACTGAAAACACCGTTCTCATCAGGTGTAACCTGTGATGT
>JBHPDX010000063.1:0-3770 GCA_042577445.1 Candidatus Margulisiibacteriota bacterium
GTTAAGCTTATTTTCAAGTGTCTTCTTATCCGCATAAAGTTGAACACTCTTTCTTGCCATGTTTTTCACTTTATTGGGAGCGATGAGCTCCATGTATTCCCAGAAATCTATCTTTTTGTCATCGGTTATCTCTAGACTGGATTTTTGAGGAGATTTAAGAAGCTGTTTGTATTCTTCCCAGTCTTCTTTGGAATCAATAAATCCATCATTCTTGGCTGATTGATCAAATTGCTGGAAATATTGTCCTAATTTTGAAATACTCATTATTATCCTCTTTATTTTTTTACTCACCTATATATCGCCAATTTCGGCCCTGGATTTCATTTTTTCCTTGATTTCATGCCCTTTTTATGATAAGGTTTCCTCTGTTTTGCAGGAGGCAGAAAATGAAAGAAAAAATTCATCCTAAATATAACCAGACCACAGCTCGCTGCGCGTGCGGCGCGACATATGAGTTCGGTTCCACAAGCGAGAATATCAGAGTGGATATATGCTCTGCCTGCCACCCTTTGTTCACGGGCAAGCAAAAATTAATGGATAGAGAAGGACGCGTAGAAAAGTTCAAGAAGAAATACGAAAAAGTCACGGCAAAACCATCAGCAAAAAAGCCCAAGGCAACAACTTCCAAGAAAAAGACCAAAAAGAAAAAGAAATAGATGAGACTATTCCCGACCAGCCAAATATAGCTTCTTTCACTGACTTTCTTTCGAGAGAATATTCACACAACTGCATTTTTTAGAGGTACTAACATGAAAAAAGAAAATTACGGCGGACAAGCATTAATAGAGGGCGTCATGATGCGCGGGCCAAAGTCTTACGCAATAGCCGTAAGAAACCCCGACGGCGGCATCACTGTGGAAAAAACAGAAGGAATCCCCTGGATGAAGGCTAATTTCTTCTTCGGGCTCCCCTTGATCAGGGGAATAATCAATTTAGCCGAGATGCTGAGCATAGGGATATCCACCCTTATGAGGTCAGCGGAGATCTCTCTTGGAGAAGAAAAGCCGAGCCGGATCGAGACATGGTTCTCTGTCAGCCTGGCGCTTGTCATCGGGATAGGGCTTTTTATAGCATTGCCGGCATTCATATTCTCAAAAGCAAAAGCCGGCATAGGAAATATCCTCCTGCTGAACACCGTTGAGGGGCTGGTAAGGATAGGGATATTTATCGCCTATATCCTGATCGTAAGTATAATGCCGGACATGAAAAGGGTATTTGAATACCACGGCGCGGAGCACAAAGTGATACACACTTATGAGCAGATCGACGACTTCAGCCCGGACAAGCTCACAATAGACACAGTTCAAGATAAGACGACGCTTCACCCGTCCTGCGGCACCAGCTTTATCTTTATCGTCCTGATCGTCAGCATATTCATATTTGCTTTTCTGGGGAGGCCGACCTTTCTGCAAAGGATCGCCTTAAAGCTGTCCCTGATGCCTGCCATAATAGGCGTTTCATATGAAATAATAAGGGCTGCCAGAAGAAAGAACGCGCCGAAAATATTGGGGCTCCTGGTGCTTCCGGGCGTATTATTCCAGAAGATAACCACCAGACAGCCGAGTGACGACCAAATAGAGGTCGCCATAGAATCATTTAAAGCGGCATATGAAGGTGACAAGTAATGCTGACGAATAAACTCCAGACGATCGAGGACAGATATCTCGAGCTTGAAACGTTCCTAAGTTCTCAGGATGTCATAGCAGACCGGGAACTTTTTCAAAAGCTTTCCAAAGAACACTCCGACCTGGGTGAGATCGTTGGAAAATTCAGGGAATACAAGACCACCATAAAGGAACTGGAAGAGCTGAAGAAAATGGACAAGGAAAAGGACAAAGAGCTGAAAAAGCTGGTCGAGGAAGAATTGAAACAGCACGAAGAAAAAGAGGTCAGATTGAACGGCGAACTGGAACTCCTTCTACTGCCGAAAGACCCGACTGACGAAAAGAGCATCTTCATAGAGATCCGAGCGGGAACGGGCGGGGACGAAGCAGCGCTTTTCGCGGGCAACCTGTTCCGTATGTACCTCAGATACGCCGAAAATAACGGGTATAGAATAGAAATAATAAGCGAGAATTCAACGGGACTCGGAGGCTACAAAGAGGTCGTCTTCGGAGTATACGGAAAAGGCGCTTACAGCAAGTTCAAGTTCGAAAGCGGCACTCACAGGGTCCAGAGGGTGCCTAAAACGGAATCGGGCGGAAGGATACACACTTCAGCCATTACCGTAGCTGTTATGCCGGAGGCGGAAGAAATAGACCTGACTATCGATACTAAAGACCTGAGGATAGACACTTACCGTGCGGGAGGCGCAGGCGGACAGAATGTGAACAAGGTCAGCTCAGCGGTAAGGATAACGCACATCCCTACCAATACCGTGGTCGCATGCCAGGATGAAAGGTCGCAGCACCAGAACAGGGCAAAGGCCATGCGCCTGCTGAGGACAAGAATACTGGCTGAAATGCAGACAAAACAAAACACAGAAATGGCCGAGATGAGGAAGATCCAGGTGGGCTCCGGGGACAGATCGGAAAAAATAAGGACCTACAATTTCCCGCAAAGCAGGATAACGGACCACAGGATAGGCTTTTCCGTGCACAACCTGGAACAGGTACTGGACGGGGCATTGGACGAGATAATAGAAGCCCTGACAACGGCAGACCGCGTAGCCAAGCTCGAAAAATCAAAACATGTCAAATAAATGGACCATAAAAAGACTGCTCGACTGGACGACTGAACACTTCACAAAACATCAAATAGAAAATCCTCACCTTGAAGCCGAAATACTGCTGGCGCATGCATTAAACACTGAAAGAATAAAGCTTTACGTAAATTTCGAACAGGAAGTAAATGAAAAAGACCGCGGTACTTTCAGGGACTACGTTACCAGAAGAACAAAAAAAGAACCGACCGCCTACATAACGGGATATCAGCCTTTCATGTCGCTAAAATTCAAGGTAACCCGGGATGTCCTTATCCCCAGACCGGAAACAGAACTACTGCTCCAGGAAGCGGTCAATATCGCAAAAAGTTATGATAAGAAATTAAGCGTCCTGGACATAGGGACCGGTTCCGGAGCGATCGCGGTATCCCTGGCCAGGTTCACAGATAATATCGAGGTCTGCGCGACCGATCTGTCAAAGAAGGCCCTTGAGATCGCTGCCGAGAACGCAAAAATACACAAAGTTGAAGGCAAAGTGAAATTCATCGAGACTGATATATTCCCAAAAGAAAATATTAAATTTGACATAATCATCTCGAACCCTCCGTATATAAAAAGCGGCGACATTAAAGATCTGCAGACGGAAGTTAAGGATTACGAACCCGTGCAGGCTCTGGACGGCGGAAAAGACGGCCTGGATTATTACAGGAAAATACTGGATAAAGCGGGCAATTATATAAATAAAGAGGGCTATCTGCTGCTTGAGATAGGCAGTGAACAGTCAAAACAGATAGTTGATCTGATCAATAATGGTCTGAAGCCGAATAATATTGAAGTGAAAAAAGACCTGAGCGGGATCGAAAGAATGGTGATAGTTAGGGTTTAAGCGGTTTGCTCCAGGTTCCGTGCGGCCAAACCCATTATCCTCTTATCATAATATTTTCCAGTGCGAAGTGTATTAACCTCAACTCCAAGTCCTTTGGCGATAATACCGGGCCAGAAGATCGGCGGATTAACAAAATCGGCAAGATCGCTGATCATTTTACTGAATCTCGCTCTATTGGATAATAATGACGGTAAAAGGCTGATGGCCTTCACAAAAGCGTCG
>JBHPDX010000064.1:0-3721 GCA_042577445.1 Candidatus Margulisiibacteriota bacterium
GCGGTATCAACCCGGATATAGCCGTTTCCGCGATAGTCCAGGGATCAGTGCTTGCCGATTATAAATTCTCGGGATATAAATCAAAAAAAGACAATAGTGATGCCATTAATGAGCTTGTTATAGTTGATTATGACTGCGAAAAAGTGAACAAGGCAAAAGCCGCGGCCTCAAGGGATCAGATCATCGCCGAAGGCGCGAACAGGGCAAGGGATCTTGTGAATGGACCGTCAAATATCATAACCCCATCATTCCTTTCGGAAAGGGCGAAGGAGATAGCGAAAGAAAATAAACTTGAATACGAGAGCATGGACAGGAAAGAGATCTCAAAGAAAGGCATGAAGCTGATAGAAGCCGTTGCCCAGGGGAGCAAAGTTGAACCTCAAGTGATAGTCCTTAAATATAACGGCGGCGGAAAAGAGACTTTCGGTCTTGTCGGCAAAGGCGTTACTTTTGACAGCGGAGGCATTTCGATAAAACCGTCGCGCGGGCTCTGGGAAATGAAAACTGACATGGCGGGTGCAGCGGCTGTTATTGAAGCAATGGGCGTGATCGCTCAGTTAAAGCTCAAAGTGAACATTGTTGCTGTTGTTCCTGTTACAGAGAACATGCCCGGAGCGGAAGCATGTAAGCCCGGAGACGTTATCGGATCACTTTCCGGGAAGACCGTTGAGATCATTTCTACTGATGCGGAAGGGCGCCTTGTCCTTGCCGATGCGATAACTTATGCGAAAAAGCTCGGCGCCACAAAGATCATCGATATCGCCACATTGACAGGAGGCTGTATCATTGCCCTCGGCGATGTAGCCGCAGGCGTTATCGGCAATGACCAGAAGCTTATTGATAAGATCATCTCTTTGTCGCAGAAATCAGGAGATAAGGTCTGGCAGCTGCCTCTTTATGACGATTATAAGGAATACTTAAAGAGCGACATTGCCGACATAAAGAACTCGACAGACCGCGGCGGGAAAGCAAGCGCCAGCACAGGTGCTACATTCCTGCGCGAATTCGTTGAAGATACCCCGTTCGTGCATATTGACATAGCCGGCACCGCTCTTCTTGACCGTACTGTCGGACATATGGATAAGGGTGCCACGGGATCCGGCGTCTTCATCCTGTCATATTTATTTATGGAGCTTTCTAAATGATCATCGGCGTCGCCATTATCCTTGTATTCCTGGTCTTCGCGCTTCTTATGTATCTTAATAAGCTTCCTGCGCTTATAGCGCTTCCTTTGATGGCAGTATCTATTGCATTGGCCGCCGGCATTTCAGTCCCCGAAGTGCTTACTGCTATAGTGGCTCAGGGTTCATATAGGCTGGCCGTTCCGATCGTCACCGTTATTTTCGGAGCGATATTGGCACAGTTCATCGAGGATACCGGAATTGCAAGGACGATCATAAGGTCCGCTTCCGAATTTGCTTCTGACAGGCCTTTTGTCCTGCTCACGCTTTTAACGATCGTTATCGCGGCGCTTTTTTCTGTCCTTGGCGGGCTTGGCGCGGTCATCATGATAGCAACTATAGTTTTTCCGATAATGCTCTCTTTGGGTATTCCGCGTATTGTTGCCGCCTGCAGCTTTTTGATAGGGATGTCCCTCGGGGGCATATTTAATCTTGTGAACTGGCAGCTTTATATATCCGTGCTGGGGCTTTCCAGTTCCGAAGTATTAAGCTATGCCCTTTACTTTGCGCCGTTCATGTTCATCGGCGCTTTAGCCTTCATCATTATTGAGCTTTCCAGGGGCGGTGTGGATCAGCTGCACGCGAAAAAGATGGTTAAAAAAGAAGTCTCCGAGCCGTGGTACAGTCTTTTTACCCCTATCATACCTATTGTGCTGGTCTTTGGATTTTCCATCTATAATTTAGTGATCAGGCCGCCACAGCCTTTCGAATTCCCGATAATACCCGCGATCATCATAGGATTACTTTTCGGGATCCTGACGGTGCGGAAGAAAAAGATAGGAAGAGTGCAGATGCTGGCAAAAGCATCCATCGAGGGAGTATCAAAAGTAGGGCCTGCAATACTTCTTCTTATCGGCATCGGCATGATACTTACAGCCACAACACATCCAAAGGTAGCATGGAGCGTTGCGCCGCTGCTTTTAAATGTGCTGCACAATAATCCGATCTATTATGTCGCCTTTTTTGGTCTCTTAGCTCCATTAGCTCTTTATCGAGGGCCATTGAACATATGGGGATTAGGGACCGGATTTATCGGGTTGCTGCTTGCAACGAAAGCCCTTCCGGTGCTCGCTATCATGGCGGCGTTCCTTTCTGTTGGTCAGATCCAGGGGGTATGCGATCCCACGAACACGCATAACATATGGATAGCGAATTATCTGGGCGTTTCTACCCAGAAGATACTAAGAAAGACGATCCCGTACATCTGGATCGTCGCTTTGGTCGGGCTTATCATTGCCGGTATAAGGTATTTTTAAATGAAGAAAGTGTTCATCGTTCTATTTATATTACTTCTTAGCGCAGGTTCCTATGCTGCGACGAACCAGATAGGATCATCTGAATCTGTTGCGCCGGAGAACGCGCCGGCGCTTCTGGAGTTCTACCGTATCAAGATAGAGAACAAGGAGGGCGGCGAGGTCGCTGTCAGCAGGGATGAGGGGATCAACTGGAAGGTTATCGGGAAGGTCCTTCTGCCGACTGATAAATTGAGCAATACAGGTTATACCGCCAGCCGCTGGGTTGATGACGGACACGTTGCGGCGGTCGCGGTGAATGCCATTCATATCAAGACCGATTATAATTTTACCGATGACAGAGGAGTGATATTCAGCTTACTGCCTGTCAATTCATACAAAAAACCTAAGGAGAAGGCCAAAGAATATAATTCTTATTTAAGCCCTTCCTCTACTATTTATACGGATATCAAGGGGGGTACTGGTATATTTGGCGGCGATTTCTCCCCGTTCGTAGGGAATGTTGTAGCGACGGCTGATACCTACGGCGATCTTTATCCTACACAGAGAGGCTATACCCCGCGTGTCGGTGACGATATCGTGATCGTAGTGAAGAGGCCGGTAAGATATCCCAAAGAGATAGTTTTTGAGAACAGGTTCGGCGGATTGATCTCAATTAAATATAATGACGGGGATGAGCGTTATGTTGGCCAGGTGCTCCAACCGATCGAAGGTGTAGGAAGGTTCATAGGCACAAGCCTTGCCGATGTCGGGCGCATACGCGCGGCGCATGCGGGCGTTATCGATATTTCCACGTCTCCCCTGGGACATATCGGCGGATTCCAGATAACCCCCTCTAAGCACGGCATGAGCAAGGAAATGAAGAACGCGCGCATGTTAACGCAGTGGATGGTCATTGGCCCTATGAGTGCGCTTGACCCTTCGTATGAAGGAGTTGCCCCGTTCTTTAAGTACTACCTGCAGCCGAAGTACGGTGAGGCCGATATAGAAGAAAAAGACTGGGAGGAAAGGCTCCTGCAGAGATTTCTTGTTCAGGTCAGATATAAGGAAAAGAAAGAATGGGAGCCGATGCCTCTCTATATGTTCGATCCTAATTTGTCCAAGCCGCTCCCAAGGTGGGCTTTCAGCGCAATGGAAAATGTTTCTCATATCAGGATATTATTTCCTATGTACAGGCAGTATTAAGAAAGGATAAATATCATTAAAAAGTTCTATTTAACGACCCCGCTTTATTATGTTAACGATGTCCCTCATATAGGGCATGCTTATACGACAATTGCCGCTGAT
>JBHPDX010000065.1:0-3477 GCA_042577445.1 Candidatus Margulisiibacteriota bacterium
GAATACTGTGGTTGACGCGCTTTATATGATAGCTAAGGGTTCGTTCGATCTTAAGAAGGCCGGTCTTGATCCTGCAAAGGAAAACGGAAAAATGATACTGGTAACCACTCACCGCCGCGAGAATTTTGGACCTCCTCTTAAGAACATTTGCGAAGCATTGAAGCATCTCGCCACTTCTCATCCGGAGGAGTTAAGTATCGTTCTTCCTGTGCATAAAAATCCGACGGTTTCAAGTGCGATCAATAATGCCCTTTCCGGGATCAGTAATATTCAGCTGATAAAACCGCTGGAATATGAGCCGTTCGTCCATCTGATGAAGAGGTCCTATTTGATACTTACGGATTCCGGCGGCATCCAGGAAGAGGCTCCTTCCCTCGGCAAGCCGGTCCTGGTGCTTCGAGAAGTGACAGAGCGGCCCGAAGCAGTGGAATGCGGCGCCGTTAAGGTCGTCGGCATGGACAAAGAAAATATCGTTAAAGAGACTGAAAAACTGCTTTACGATAAGGAAGAATATGAGAAAATGGCAGAAGCGGTAAACCCTTACGGCGATGGCAAGGCATCGGAGAGAATAGTCGGTGTTTTGCTTAATTATTTTGGTTTTACCGATGTGTTACCGGAGGAATTCTTGGCAGATAAAGCTAACTTAAAGAAAGTCGCATGAGTCCTGGAGGTAAGAGTCTGTGAAAAAAGCCAGCATAATAGGCGGAAAAAAATTAAGAGGGGAAGTTGCTGTTTCGGGGTCAAAGAACGCCGCCCTTCCCATCCTTGCCGCAACGATACTGCTTCGGGGTGAAGCGGTCATCACGAACATCCCTAATCTAAATGATATCACCACAATGATACGGGTGCTTAGAGCTTTGGGCCTTCGGGCGGAATTCCATGAACCTGATACCGTAAAAATTTATACCGGTGACAAGGTAAGGCATGTTGCGCCTTATGAACTGGTGACCAAGATGAGGGCATCCTTTTTTGTTATCGGTCCGATATTAGCCAAGATGGGGCTTGCAAAGGTTCCTCTTCCGGGAGGTTGCGCGATAGGGTCCAGGCCGGTAGACCTCCATATCAGGGGTCTTGAAGCTCTGGGAGCGAAGGTCGAGATGGAACATGGGTTTGTGATCGTTAAGGCGAATAAGCTTGTAGGGAATCGTTTCTATATGGACTTTCCTTCTGTTGGGGCAACGGAGACCATTATGATGGCGGCAACTGTTGCAGAGGGCGATACCATAATCGAGAATGCTGCCAGAGAGCCCGAGATCGCCGATCTGGCGAATTTTTTGAACAAATGCGGGGCAAAGATCGAGGGGATAGGAGAAGAAACCATTAAGATCACGGGAGTTAAAGAGCTTAGCAGTGTGGAATACAGGGTGATACCCGATAGGATCGAAGCGGCTACTCTTATGATCGCAGGGGCGATAACTCACGGTGATATTACTGTAAAAGGGATAATTGAGGAACATATTAAGGCGATATCCAGGAAGCTTGCCGCAGCGGGTGTCGATATAAAGATCGAAGGAGATAATGTAAAGGTCAGAGTCCCGGACGGCATTAACTCCGTGGACATAAAGACATTACCTTATCCAGGCTTTCCGACAGATGTGCAGCCGCAATTTACTTCGTTCATGAGTCTGGCGAAAGGCACCAGTGTTATAGCGGAAACCGTTTTTGAGAACAGGTTCATGCATCTTCATGAGCTTAAAAGAATGGGTGCGGATATAAAGCTTGAGAAGCAGAGCGCCATAATAAAGGGCGTAAAGAAGCTTTCCGGATGTCCCGTGAGGGTGTCTGACCTGCGCGCTGGTGCGGCTCTTGTACTTGCAGGGCTGGTCGCGGAGGGAGAAACATTGATAGAGGATATGGATAGGCACATCGAGCGGGGATATGAGAACTTGATAGAAAAGCTGAACTCTTTGGGAGCGAACATGAAGGAGATCAATGGAGCAGGGGAGAGCGGTTTTATCCTTAAATGAAGGTAATTGTTGTAAATCAAAGCGGCTGCAGGATCGATGCTGGTGTTATTAAAAGGAAAGCCGGGAGG
Organism: Candidatus Margulisiibacteriota bacterium; assembly: GCA_042577445.1. GTDB lineage: Bacteria > Margulisbacteria > WOR-1 > CAVSGV01 > JBHPDX01 > JBHPDX01. The sequence continues at coordinate 2,036 of JBHPDX010000065.1, forward strand.
ATCCTTAAAAAGCTTAAGAAAAACTGGGTGGTTGGGATATTCTTTGTCCCAAAAAAGAAGATAAGAGATCTGAACAGGAAGTATAGGCGGAAAAACAAAGGGACGGATGTCTTATCTTTTGAGATGAAGGAAGACGGTTATCTGGGGGATATCATTATCTCGCCGGAGGTTGCGAAAAAGAATGCCCGGGAATATGGGGTGAATTACTCAGAGGAAGTATCGGGACTTGTCATTCACGGGCTATTGCATTTGTTGGGGTATGATCATAAGCTAAAGAAGGAGAAAGCAAAAATGTTCAAGATACAAGATCAATTGCTCAAGGAGGTGTGGAGCCGCTATGCCTAGAAGACTTGTTCAAAGTTTTAAGTACGCAGGCAAGGGGATAAAACACGCATTCAAAACGCAAAGGAATCTATGGCTGCACCTGTTCACGTCTTTTATTGTGATCGTGGTAGGTATATATATGAAACTCAGCTATTTTGAGCTGGGAGTAATTGTCATTGCGATCCTCTTTGTTCTGGTGACCGAGATGATAAACACATCGATCGAGGAAATAGTTAATCTGGTAACGCCCACCAGGCGGGCGGGCGCTACCATTGCCAAAGATGTTGCCGCCGGGGCCGTGCTTTTTGCGGCATTCTGTGCTATCATTGTCGGCTGTTTGGTTTTTATACCACATCTAGCTGAGCTAATTAGATAAGGAGAAAAAGGTGCAAGGTTTTATTTGGGAATTTGTGGTTCTTTTTGTTCTGATCCTTCTCTCAGCCTTCTTTTCTCTATCGGAAACCGCGATCACCGCTATTGGGAAGTTTAAGACCAAGCAGCTTCTTCAAAAAAAAGCAAAAGGCGCAAAAGCTCTTTCAAAATTGAAAGATAATCCCAGCAGACTTCTTGGAACGATCCTGATCGCCAACAATATCGTTAATATCAGCGCTTCCGCTATTGTGACATCCATGGTCATAAGATATCTGCAGAGTGTAGGGTGGGAAGGAGAGGCTCTTTCGATCGGGATAGCGACCGGCATAATGACCTTCTTGATCCTTATTTTCGGGGAGATATCTCCAAAGACGATCGCGATAAAAAAGGCGGAAAAACTCGCTTTGTTTGCAGCTCCTTATATTGATATTATCGGGATCTTTCTTAAACCATTGATCCAATTATTTACTTTTTTAAGTTTCCCTATTATAAAGCTTTTTGGCGGGGAGATGCCAGAAAAGGGACCTTTCGTATCGAAGGATGATATTCGCATGTTCCTTTCCTTCTCTGAAAAAGAGGGGGCGATCGAAGCGGAAGAAAGAGAAATGATAAGCAGCATCTTTGAGTTCATGACGACCATTGTAAGAGAGGTAATGACGCCCAGGCCGGACATGAAATGTCTGGATGTGAGCGGTTCGATAAATGATGCTATTCAGCTTATATTGGAGCGCGGGCATTCAAGGATA
>JBHPDX010000066.1:0-2686 GCA_042577445.1 Candidatus Margulisiibacteriota bacterium
ATAAATATGCATGGAGGACGTTCCAGAACCTTTCTCAGAGGAAAGGGAAGATGCAGTTCGAAGTAGCGGAGCTGTATCCCGGATTCAAGCCCCTAGGTAATGTTATTGTGCCGGTGCAGGTTATTGTGGACGGTACCCCAAAGGAGAAGATATTTTTAAGGACCACGGTCGCGATACTTAAAGATGTGGTGATCGCCAACAGATCCATTCGGAAAGGTGAGGAGATAGGGGCGGATGATGTGGCATTGAAGCAAAGGGACATTTCCCGGGTATATACTAAGAATTATTTTACCAGTTCGGAAGAAGTTGTAGGTAAAGAGGTCAAGACCTATATACCCAGGCAATATATCGTTATCGACTGGATGATAAAACAGCGGTCGCTGGTACGGAAAAAAGATAAAGTAAAGATCAAAGCGGTCGTTGGGGATGTTGTAGTTTATGCTGAAGGGGAGGCATTGGAGGGCGGCGGCATGGATAAAAAAGTAAGGGTCAAGAATACTGTTTCTAAAAAAATATTGACCGGAACGGTTATCGGCACTGGAGAAGTAGAGGTTGAGACCCTCTAAGGGGATTTTATGGATCGTATATTAATGAGATCAAAATTGCACAGGTTGACCGTCACTGAAACGAACATCGATTATGAGGGAAGTATAACGATCGATAAAAAGCTTCTTGCGGCGGCGGATATTGTCGTCGGAGAGAAAGTGCAGATAATAAATATCAGCAATGCCTTGAGATTTGAAACATATGCGATCGAGGGAAAAAGCGGAGAGGCCTGCTTGAATGGTGGGGCAGCCAGGCTTGCTGCTCCGGGGGATAAGATCATTGTTATATCCTATGGGATCTTTAGTGATTCGGAAACGAAAACATATAAACCAAAAGTTATCCTGGTCGATGGCAATAATGCTCTTAAAAAAGGATGATTAAAATGATCAAAATAAAGTTTTGGATCGCTCTTGTTTTAATGATCTCCTGTTTTTGTTCCGCGGCTTTTGCTGATTCTCTTTGGAATGAGACCAGCTCCTCGCCGTATACCACTGCAAAATCTTTCAAGGTTGGGGATATCGTGACAGTGTTTATTTTGGAGTCGAGTTCGGCTATACAAAAAGCCGGGACTGATACTAATGTCAGGGACGACCTGAGCGCCAGCCTTAACCATACTATCGACGCGCTGCGGCCGACAATAGACAATTCCATTCAGGTCCAGGGCGGCATCGGCAATAAATACAAGGGTCTTGGCGCGACGACTAGAACGAGCAATGTGCAGGCTAAAGTTGCTGCAATCGTTGTGAAAGTTCTGCCGAACGGCAATTTGTTGATAAAAGGCGAGCATAAGGTCGAGGTGAACGATGAAAGGCAGTTCATAAACGTGTCCGGAATGATAAGGCCTAAGGATGTAAGTTTGGATAACACTATTTATTCTCATCAGGTGGCCAATGCTTCTGTATCTGTTAGAGGGTCGGGGCCCGTAAGGGACGCGGAAGAGCCCGGATGGCTTACAAAAACGTTTAATTGGCTTTTTTAAGGAAGGATGATCATGGCTAAAAAAATAATTATATCATTTTTAATCGGGTTCACTCTGGTGTCTTCTGTGTTTGCCGCTTCTCCGCCGGTTAGGATAAAAGATATCGCTCACGTTCTCGAAGCCAGGGATAATCCTATTATGGGATTTGGGCTGGTAGTGGGGCTAAAGAACACCGGAGACTCAAGCAGGACAGAATTTACGAAACAGGCCTTAACAAACATGCTTTCGCGTATGGGTATCGCACCTCAGGAAGGTGATTTTAAGTCAAGAAATGTTGCCGCTGTCATTGTGACGGCAAAATTACCCCCTTTCCTTAAGCCCGGACAAAAGATTGATGTCACTGTTTCTTCTGTGGGGGATGCTAACAGCATAAAAGGCGGAATACTTCTTTTAACCCCACTGCATGGTACTGATGAAAAAATATATGCAATAGCCCAGGGATCTGTTGTTGTGGGGCATTTAGGGGTTGAGGGAACGCATTCATCAGCTTTTGTCAGAAAGCCGTCAACTGTGGGGCGCATTGCCGGCGGAGGCATAGTTGAAAAAGAAGTTCCTGTGACAGTTTCAAGTGATTTTGTAGCAATAGTGCTGGATAAGCCTGATTTTACTACAGCATCAAGGGTCGTTTCTTCTCTTCAGAAATCCGGCGTCAATGCAGAGGCAAAAGATGCGGCAACTATAATCGCAACTCTTCCTACTGCGAGAGAAGCGGCTCTTCGAGGTGAATCAGTGGAACCTAGGGTTGCTTTTGTTTCAAGGATCGAAAATGTGACCGTTGTACCTGATTCTGTTGCCAAGATAGTGATCAATGAGAGGAACGGCATAATTGTTATAGGAGAAAATGTGAGGATCGCGCCTGTGGCAGTAGCATATGAAGGTATAAACGTTACCATCGCAAATATGGCGACCTATTCCAGGAGCTCAGCTGATGATGGAAGCCTGGTTCAGGTGGATGCTTATTCTGAATTTACCCCGAGAGTTAGAGAGAGCGGGGCGGATAAAGGGATAACAGCGGCAAGCGGCGGAGCATCGCTTGCTGATCTTGTGAGGGCTCTCAGGGCAATAGGGGCCCGGCCGAAGGACCTGATCGAAATACTCCAGGCGATAAAAGCGGCTGGAGCATTATCAGCGGAGATAGAGATAATCTAAGAGGAAGAGGTA
>JBHPDX010000067.1:0-2489 GCA_042577445.1 Candidatus Margulisiibacteriota bacterium
TGTTATAAGTGCGACAGACATTTTCCGGCTCAGCATGAAGATGAACCAGAAGACAAGCAGGGTGCTTAATAAGTGAAAGATCAGGTTCGTCACATGAAAAGCCGTCGGGTCCAGCTTAAAGAAATGATATTCCAGCGCGTAACTTATGAGGACCAGCGGGTGATAAAGCCTTTCGTGGACGGATGTGAACATTGTCTTAACGCTGCTCCACGACAGGCTCATTATCTTTTCGTTCTGCGTGACCATTATCTGGTCGTCCCAGTTGGTGAAGCCGTTCTTAAGGGTAGGGGAGAAAGCGATGAATGTAACGACTAAAAGAATAACGATCGAGGATATTATTTTGTGCTTTTCTTTCATTGAGCGGCGTTATTTTAGTTCCTTGATCTGGCCTTCTACGAGGGAAATAAATGCCTTCATCTGTTCTTCACTGAGGTTGCTTTCGAGGAGATCTCCCAGAGCTTCCCAGGCTTCCGCTTCTTCCATGAGCTCCTTGTCAGCTTTTATCTGCGCAAGTATCCCTTCGATCTCCACCTGCAGTTTCTTGTTAACTTCTTCCATCGCGGCCTGCGGATTCGTTATCCCGGTTTCTTCAATAGCTCTTTCGATTATGCGGGCCATGGAAAGTTCTTTTCTTTTTGCTTCCGTGGCAAGTGCGGCAAGCCTTACCGCTATTCCTCTTGCATTGAGCCCCGGTTCTCGAAGCTGTCCGGGCTGGGGCTTTCTGCCGGGCTGCCGGGTTTCTCTGCCGACCCTCTTGGGACCTTTTGGTCCCTGCGGCGGCTGCGGTGGTGTTGGTGGAATTATAGGCCCTATCAAATTATTTCACCTCAAAAATATTATAGCACACGGAAAGGAAAAGGTAAAAGTCAAAGGGTAAAAGGAAAAAGCGTAGTGTCGCTTCGCGACATTATTATATATTTTTTAACTTTTGATATGTAGTTTTGACCTTTGACTTTTGAGTTTTTATCTTGATCAAAGGTCGCCTTTGAGAGCGGTCTTTACGAGGAGTTTTGAAAGCGCTTCACGCTGGTCAGGGGTAAGCTTTCCTGCAATGTCGTCATCTTCAAGTATCTTCTTTGTTTCTTCAAGAAGATCGGAGCCGGTATATGTTTTTTCTTCTTTTTCTTCCTTTTTGACCAATTACTTTCTCCTTCGGAGACTCAAACCTCGTTCTATTTCCCTGTCCGATTCTTTTTTCTTGATGGTGTCCCGTTTTTCGTACTGTTTTTTTGGTTTTGCGACCGCCAGATCAACTTTTACCCAGTTCCCGCGGATATACATCTTTAGCGGGACAAGCGTCAAACCTTTTTCGGAGACCTTGCCGATCAACTTCTTAAGTTCCTGCTTTTTTAAAAGCAGTTTTCTCGGCCGCTTCGGGTCAAGATTATATATCGATCCCTTTTCGTACGGGCTGATGTGTGCATTATACAGCCAAATCTCGCCATGTTCCACCCGCCCGAAGCTGTCCTTCAGGTTCACTTTCCCGTTGCGGACAGACTTGACTTCCGTTCCGGCGAGCGCGATCCCTGCCTGATAGGTCTCGAGTATGGCGTATTCGTGGCGGGCTTTCCTGTTTTCGGATACTACTTTCCTATACATATATATAAACCTCTGGGAAAATATAACATACGGGGGGATTTTTAGCCAATATTAACTGTTTTGAGGGGATCTAAAATTTACTGAACCTGCCGCTGCTTCCATCCTCATTCCTATTATCCGTATCTCTTGATCTGGCCTCAGTTGCAGGAGCAAAAAGTTTTCGTATCTCGCCCTCCTTAAGAGGGAACGTCATTTTTAGTTTTTCAGGAGTTAATCTTTTTAAGTCTACGCCGAAAAGATCTTCTCCGTCCTTTCCTGTAAAGTCCGATTGTTTTAACGGATTCTTTCTGTAATATTCGCCGAGTTCCTTTCCTACTTCAGAGGTCAGTCCGTCCTCGGTGAACCTGTTCATTGAAGTATCAATAAAACTCACGTATGCTTCCGCATCCGCGAAGTTCACGGAAAAGTCGCCAAAATCAAAAACATAGACTTTCCCGGTCTTTTCTTCCACCCCATAATTTGCAAGGGTGCCGCCAATGTCATTGTCGACCACGCCTCGTCGATACATTAATATAACGTACTCCTTGAACTTATCGATCAGCTGTTTTGCTTCATTTGTTCTTTTTGTGCGCGTGAGGGTCTTAAGATGGTCCAGAAAAGGCGTTATCCTGGTCTGTATTATGGCGATATCGGTTTTCTGCCTTCTTCCTTCGGTCGAATAGGAGGCCTCTTTTTTGCCTCCTTCTGTCGCATCTATTACAAAAGTGGGGGCCGCAAGGCCCTGTAGATGCGTTTTTGCTATTGTGTATCCGTTCTCTATCCAGTCAATAAGCACCGTTTTTCTTTTTTGCGGATCATAGTAAGTCTTTAAAATATAAGGAAAATTCTCTGATACGTGCGCCTGCAGGAATCTCCCTTGTCCGCCGTATCTTAGCCTGCTGTCGATAACC
>JBHPDX010000068.1:0-2484 GCA_042577445.1 Candidatus Margulisiibacteriota bacterium
CAATAAATGTGGGCTTGCTAGGGAAGGCTATATTATGTAAAATGGCGGGGTTTTCTAGGAGGTGAATATATATGAAAAAGCTGATAGTAGTGCTATTGATAATGCTTTTTGCTTTTACGAATCTTGCTTTTGCCAAGCGTGCGGATAAAGGTGACAGCAAAGGTAAAAAGCAGACTATGGAGGAGAAGGCCAAAAAGGCCAAGGCTGAGAAGGAAAAGAAAGAAAAGAAAGAGAAAAAGGCCAAGAAAAAAGGCAAAAAGACCGAGCCTCCAAAAGGCGTTCTGAAAGCCGCGGAAAAGGGCAAGGGCGAGAAAAAAGGAATGTTCAGCAGGTGGTTTGACGGGGTATTCGGTAAAAAAGACAAGTCTGAGGACAAAGATAAGAGCGACGAAGCAGAAGATGCAGAAGAAGAGGAAGAAACGGAAGAAGAGTAGTTCTCTCGTATAGTGTGGCCCTATCGTCTAGTGGCCTAGGACGTAGCCCTCTCAAGGCTAAAACACGGGTTCAAATCCCGTTAGGGCTAGTTCGCTTCGCTCAAATTTAAAAGTCAAAACTCAAAACGAAAAAGTAATGTAATCATATTATTGTAGGAGTTGAACGGGAAAAAGAGGGAGGCTCCACGGAGTGGAGGGAGGAAAAACGGGAGTTTTTCTTCCGGGGGAGCAGGGAGCGTAGCGACTGATGAGGGGGTATCCCCCTCATAGAGCGAAGCGAGTTCAATTCCCGTTAGGGCTAGTTTAATAAGATGACGCATATATCCACTAGAAGCAGATTTAGTTCTGTGATATTATTGGTCAGTTATTCCTCGTGTGCTTTTAAATCCCCGTTCAACTTCTAGCCCCTTGGGCTCTTTTTGGTGTGGGGAAATTACGGAGGGTATAGTGAAAATAGGTATACCGGCGGAGAATAGGCCGTCGGAAAAAAGAATAATACTCAGGCCGCAGGAGGTCGCCGTACTGGCTTCCTCCCATGAGGTCATTGTTGAGAAGGGCGCCGGCATTGGCGTCGGCTTTTCAGATGCGGATTACGAAAAAGCCGGCGCGAAGATCGGTTCACGCGAAGAAGCGTACGGCTGCGAGCTTGTCGTCCGCATAAAAGAACCGAAAGAGAATGAGCTTAAACTGATAAAACCAGGCGCGATCGTCATGACAATGATGCACCTGCGCTGCAGCCTTCAGCTTAGGGCCAATCTTCAAGATCGGAAGATTATCGCTATTCCTCTTGAGAACCTTAAGGATCCATTCGGCAAAAGAGTGGTTGAAGCCGTCAATGAATCAGGCCGGATCGGCATGGAATACGGTTTCAAACTATGGGGAAAAGATCCCAAGACCTGCAGGGTAAAGATAATGGGCTACGGCAATATGTCCGTCGGGGCATTTCAGACAGCCGCGCGTGCGGGGGCCAAGGTCGAGATATTGAACAGAAGGCACTTCCAGGAAATGGAAAAACATATACCCGGGACCGATATTCTTATCGATGCGGTGAACAGGCCGTATAGGGCAGAGGTCAAGAAAGAGCCCCCTTTTGTTACCCGCGACATGTTGAAGCTCTTTAAAAAGGGATCGGTCATAGTTGATCTGGTCTCAAATCCCGAAAATCACGCTCCCGTTGAGACAATGCGGCCGACAACTCTTGACGATCTTTATTATGTCGTGGACGGCATTTATCATACTTCCTGTTGGGGCTGGCCGGGGCTTGAGCCGGACAGCATCGTAAAGCGATATAGCTTACAGCTCACGCCGATATTGAAAGAGATCGCCGATAAAGGGATCGATAATACTTCTGAGATGATCAAAGCGGCAATAGTTGACTTTCGCTAAATTCATTGGTAAAGTTCGGGTTGTCATGTGGAAAATAACACTTTTAAGCATAATTATTCTTCTTGTTCTGTCCTCGGGGGCCTTTTCTGAGACGCGTCCATGGAGGACATTCAGCGGCGGAATAGGCAATGTTGCCGGCATGCCGGCTTATATGGGTACCATAAGGTCCCAAGCGTTCTCAGAGCACATGTATTTCAGCCTCGGTTTTGCATATGCTGACAATCAAGGACTTAATCCTGCCCCAATAGATCTTCGCAATATGACAGTTGCTTTCCTTGATGCGAATGTTTATCTCTGGGGCGATGTTTATCTGGGCCTCGGCATCAATTATCCTATGGCTATAACAGGCGGCGATACTCCTCTTATGGGTTACCAGGCTGTTCTCGGTACGGAACTTCCATGGAATTTCTACGCAGAAGCCGGTTACAGCGAACTTAGGCGGACGACTGGAGGACCTTTCTACGGCGTCCAGGCTATGCTGGGATTCCGTATAGTTCTGAGCGAGCCTGAAGATGATCGTGTTGAAGAAGATGAATTCGAAGAGGAAGCTTTTGAGGTCGAGATAGCTACAGTTCAGCTTACGGAAGAAGAGCCTACTACAGAAGCTTCAGACGAACAGCTGGCGAAAGTCAAGGTTGAGCTGGATGGTTATTATGCGGACCTG
>JBHPDX010000069.1:0-2393 GCA_042577445.1 Candidatus Margulisiibacteriota bacterium
CTGTCATAGTTCGCCTCATAGGCCATGGATGCTTCTCTGACCAGCGGTTTTATCTTTTTCTCCAGTACGTCCTGATGCCCCGCGCTGTCAACCGGTTTTATAGAGTCATCAACAAGTTTTTGTGCCTGAAGGACTTTGGTCCCCGCATAATTCTGCACTTTTTTAATAATGACATCCGCATTATATGTTCCGTCAATTAAAAGGTTCCTTCCCATACTTACCTCAGCTACTTCTCTTCCCATGCTGTTCTTTATAATGCGAATACTGACATCACTGCCCTCAACAACCCTAACTCGTTCAACCAGGTATTCGGTCTTGCCTTTCTTGCCTTTTTCCGAAAGCGCCACTTTTGGCTCGCCGTGCTTTTCCGTTATAAGACCCAATATCACTTCTTTTATCCTGCTGTTGTACGCTTCACATCGTCTGTCGCCGTCAATGAACTTCACTTTGATCTTGCCCTGGCCATAAAGCAGCGGCTTTCTGGCTTCTATCTCAACCTCTGCTTCCTTGCTCATGGTGGCAAGCTCAACCTTGTGCTTATGGTCATTGCCTTTGATCTTTTTAATGGTCTTATTGCTTATTTCTTTCTCTTCTACGCCCATCTCGTCTGCGATAACTTCCCTTGCCTCATTGCGCATTTTTATTTTCCCATAAAGCCCGAAAGTATTTCTCTTGACCGCCGCCAGCTTCTGGTCAACTTTATGCATTATCATGAACGATGTGACCGCCCTGTAAGGCCTAATCACCAATCTGTTCGTAAGACTGCCGGCTTTACCAACAGCTGTCCTGACTACCGGCATTCCATTCACACCTCTAAGAGGTCGTTCTATAAGATTCTTATATGTGAATTGCCCGGCTTTGCTCAGACCGGATCTAGCCCCTCTGGCCCATCTTTTCAGGAACATATCTCCTTCTGTATTGAAGAATTTCGCAAGAAATGCTTCGCGAGCTTCCCATCTTTTACGTCTTGTATCCGCATCACCAAGGAACTTTTCATAAACCTTATCTAATTTAGATCCGCCCCACCTGACCGGCTTTATGGCCGCCATTCTTAGGACAAACGGCGCTCTTCCTTTCTTGATCGGCTTGCCGCTTATATATCTATATGCATTCTTAATAAGGAAAACTTCGCTTAGTATTACCTGTATTTCCCACATAGTCCAAAATATCGCAGAACCGATTATCTCGCCTAAGCTTGCGCCGCTGTTTATTTTGCGTGCAAGAAAATCCACACCGGCTGTCGGATCAAGTGAGAATTTGGCGAGCGATCCGGCAAGGATACTTAATTGAGGCGCGATCCCGTCCTGCTGGTCTGCTCCTGTTGTTCCGTTGAAGATGTCATCGGCGGTAGCCCAGTCGCCGCGTTCCATCGCCAGGAACAGATCCTTAAGCCTTGCGGAATTTTGAACAAGGAAGAATCTCAACTGATAAGGAACTGTCAAAACGGTCAATACCTCTTTAAGCGTCCCTATCGGAATATCAACAAGGACCTTTAAAAATCCTAATAGATCGCCGTTTTTTAACTTTCCTACAGTATCCTCGACGATGGCTCTTTCAATATTTCCCAATGTCGGGTCAAATTCATCGCCTAATACGTCTATGGAGATCTTGTCGCTGCCGCCAAAGTATTCCTGCGCGCCTTGAGCCAAAGCCATTGACCATGAAAGCTCTCTGCGGTCCCCGCCTTCTATGGCGGACTGAACATTCCATGCATCCATCATAAGCTGTGAAAGCGGCATTAATTTTCCGGCATGAGCGGCATCATATAGCACGAATTGATCGTCCAATTCAAGCTTTCTGATCTCATCGAGCCCGAAATCAACGTCGCCGTTAGACTTTAGCTTTATTGCCCTGATCTGTCCTGTATTGATCTTTTCTGCAATGATCGCTTTCAGATATTCATTTGAATTAACCTGCTTTTCCAACTCGCCGCATATCCTGATGAATTCATCAACATTCTTCTTGGAAGTTTTCTTATTATTATCGATATCAAATCTGCCGCTTATCTTCGCAACATGGTCATTCAGCTGTCCGCTGTTGCGCAGAACAAAATAGTCAAGATATGTCGACACCGGCATCCTCATCTGCGACATGGACATCATGCTCACTCTCTGAAATATCGATATCGCCGTCGTATTTATCTTGGATCCTAATTTGCCGTCCTCTGTGGAACCTATCTCTACTTCCCCAAAGTTGGCCGCATAACAAATTGAGGAAGCAAGATCATCAAGCCCAATGCCCGGCAGTATACCGGCCAAAAATCCGGGGATATTTATCGTTGCCTTTGAAAGCGGTATTGAATATATCATCTTGGTCAAAAGCATTTTCGCTAGAACGGTCCTGCCGGATTCGCCGGGCTGCGGCTCAAGGGTCTTCCAGCATCCGTCTTTCAT
>JBHPDX010000070.1:0-2262 GCA_042577445.1 Candidatus Margulisiibacteriota bacterium
TTCAGTAGCAATGGGTGACAGTTCCTCTGCCGGTGGTACCCAGTCTTTTGCGGTGGGTTCTTATACACAGGCAACTGGACAAGGTGCGGTTGCAATGGGCAGTAGTACAGTGGCTATCGGTAATAATTCATTTGCAATGGGCGGTGGTTCGCAGGCAAAGTCATCCACCTCTTTTGCGATGGGAAGCAGTGTTACCGCAAGCGGTGAATCAGCCGTGGCAATGGGAGGCGGTTCACTCGCAAGTGGCAGCGCTTCATTTGCAATGGGGAGCGGAACACAGGCTCTTGGAACACAGTCGGTTGCAATGGGTGGCGGCACAGTGGCTATAGGTAGTAATTCTGTTGCAATGGGTGGCGGATCAACTGCAAGCGGTATTTACTCTATGGCAATGGGATTATACTGTTCCGCTGAAGGCGACTATTCAGCTACCGCAGGAAGAAAAGCACGGGCAGGTCATAATGGGACATTTGTATGGGCTGATTCAACGGATGAATATTTTTCTTCTACTGCAGATAAACAATTCCTTATAAGAGCTGCAGGCGGCGTCGGCATTGGCACTTTTGAACCTCAGGCTGAATTACATGTTGAAGGAGGCTTAATAGCAACTGGTGTAATAACCGGTGACGGTTCAGGATTATCCAATATTTCTGCGACAGATAATACAAAAGTCTTAAAAGTTGGCGATACGATGGCGGGAACACTTACCATAGAAGCCGGCCTGCATGTATCTGCCGAAGCGACGCCGAATGCGTTCGTGATAAACGGAACAACAGGCAATGTCGGCATTAGAACAAATAATCCAAGTGCTACATTAGAAGTTCGCGGGACCTTGCGCCTTGGGTATCCCGGCAGAGGATTATATTTAGTTTCTACGGCAGATGATAATTTCAGGTATCTGACATATGCTGACGTTCCGAATCCAAATTGGGCAATAGGTACGGGAACCGACGGAACTCCCCCGACAACTTATGATGCGAACCGGCCGTATATATACTCGGATTCAGAAACTTTAAAGATAGCCTCAGGAAACATGTACCCATCCAGCAAGATCTGGATCAATTCTAGGAAACTACTGGTGACAGGCTCATTAGAGGTGGGGTCGTCTAACGTTGCCGGAGGAACATATTCTTCCGCATTTGGATTTTCCAGCACTGCTGACGGAGCATACTCTTTTGCGGCCGGGCAAGGAGCAAAAGCTTTAGGGTCTGTTTCAAGAGCACTTGGTTCTGCTGTAACAGCAGGAGGACTGAGATCAACCGCAATGGGCAGATCCATAAGCGTGGAAGGAACGGACTCTTTTGGCATCGGATTGGTTCTCGATCCAACTCCTCCTGTGATCACTTCTAATAATGTCATGGCGATAATGGGAGGAAAAGTCGGGATAGGAACAGCGGAGCCGCAGTCAAAACTCCATGTTGTCGGCACGATCGAAACAACCGGTAATGGCGGAATTAAATTCCAGGACGGCACAACGCAGATCACGGCCGGCGGTGATACACACACTTACGGCGAGATCTATGTGAGTAATAATAGCGGTGCACAGGGATTGGCAACGCAGAATATGTGGTATCAGGTAACGTCCTTTGAATCGACCGGACAATCGAACAATACCACTCCAAGCGCAGCTAATGACGATATCACAGTATCACAGAGCGGAATATATATGATCAATGCAAGCATTGCATTCAGCGGAACACCTATCCAAGAGATCGAGTTCGAGATACAGAAGAACAACGGAGCAACGCCGTTGGCCAATCTATATACAAGCAGAAAACTCGGCGCTAACGGTGACGTCGGGGCAGTAAGTATCTCCGGTCTGGCAAACTTATCGGCTACCGATACAGTTGAATTATGGATAAGGAATGTCACGGCAGGCGGCAATTCTATTACTATTGAAGATGCTAATATGACCCTTGTTAAAATTGATTAATAGATAGGCTGAAACCCTTGAGTGGTCTGGGTTTCGCTTGTAGCTAGCTTAGATATGATGTTATACTTACATTATATTATAAGCTGTATAGGGCCCCTAATAAGGGTTCTATATAAGGAGGTATTCTTATGTTAAAGAAATTATTGTTCGTTACCATTCTACTTACGGTGGTGCTTGTGCTGCCCGTATTGGCGGCGGCGCCGCAGACAATAAACTTCCAAGGGAGGTTGACTGACAACGTCGGCGATCCGATAACGGATCCCGTCGATGTTACATTCATTATATACACTCTCGGCGGTTCCCCCGTTTGGACAGAAATATGGAATACAGGA
>JBHPDX010000071.1:0-2218 GCA_042577445.1 Candidatus Margulisiibacteriota bacterium
TGATCGCTGAATCCTGATAGTTCCGTGCCAAATTTATGGACAGCTGAGGTTCCGTTAAGAGAAAAGGGGAACTCTACTTCATAGGCAAGAAGCACAGACTTGAAAGGGGTGTAGCTAAGACCTATCCTTGGCGATATCGGATCGTCATTTGCCGGCGGGATGAAGTTTTGGATCACAACACCCGCTTTTAAATTGCCGGTCATCTGCCAGAGAGCGCCGAGAGTATATGAGTGGTCGAATTCCCTATAATATGTTGTGTCTTCTACTATCAAGCTCCCAGTTAATCCAACGGAGAGTGTTTTAACAGGATCGAATGCGAAAGAAAGGGAAGTGCTGTAATTATTTAATTGTAAAGTGCCTATTGTGTCCCCATTGCTATCTGTTTCTTCCATCTCTCCTGCGCTCAAAAAGGCTACTTGAATGCCTGCTTGTAGGCCGAATATTTCTGAAGTTAAGGAAGCATTGGTAGCGCCGATCCATGATTCAGATTCGGCATAATAGACATTAGTGCCAAGCTTTTTTTCTCCTTTATTCAGGGCAGCAGGATTGTGAGTAATGCTTTCCGCGCCGCTTGCAGATGCAACGGTGGCGTTACCCATCCCGACACTTCGCGGGTCGTTATTCATTGATGATAATGCACCGATGCTCATATAATCCTCCTATATTTCCTTCTATAATATCGACATATTTACGACTAGATCTCAACATTCAACCAAAATATTATGTATGGCTAAAACAGGCGGAAATATGCTATAATTCCGGGAAAAACAGGAGGAAAGTATGTCACATATAAAAGATAAGAAACTGGCAAAGCAAGGGAAATTGAAGATCGAATGGGCTGAGAGGAACATGCCCGTTCTGCGGACGGTCCGTCACAGCTTTAAGAAGAGAAAGCCTTTAAAAGGGGTTAAGGTAGCTGCCTGTCTCCATGTTACCACCGAGACGGCGAACCTTATGTGGACGCTTAAAGAAGGCGGGGCTGATGTGGTCCTTTGCGCTTCAAACCCTCTATCAACACAGGATGATACGGCCGCTTCTATTTCGGAGGACTTCGGCATCCCGACATTCGCTATTAAGGGGGAGGACGATAAGACATATTACGATCATATTAACTCGGCGCTGGACCATAAACCTGTTATAACAATGGATGACGGGGCTGATCTGGTCTCTATACTCCATACAAAGCGGAAAAAACAGCTAAAAGATGTCATTGGAGGGACAGAAGAGACAACTACCGGCGTCATAAGGCTTAGGAGCATGGCGGAAGAAGGCGTTCTTGCATATCCCGTTATATCGATAAATGATGCCAACACTAAACACTTGTTCGACAACCGTTATGGGACAGGCCAGAGCACTATTGACGGGATACTCAGAGCTACGAATATGCTGATATCCGGCTCGAAATTCGTTGTTTGCGGATATGGCTGGTGCGGAAAAGGTGTGGCAATGCGGGCAAAAGGGATGGGTGCGAGCGTTATCGTTGCGGAAGCCGACCCTCTAAAAGCTCTTGAGGCCGTTATGGACGGTTATATTGTTATGCCAATAGCGGCGGCTGTCAAGATCGGGGATATTTTTGTCACTGTGACCGGCGACGTTAATGTTATTTCAAGGAACCATTTCCCAATGATGAAGGATGGGGCAATAGTTGCGAATGCCGGCCATTTCAATGTCGAAATAGACCTTAAAGGGCTTAAGGGCATGGCAAAGAGCAAAAGGAAGATCAGGGATTTCATCGAAGAATATACTTTAAAGGACGGCAAGAAGATAAATGTGCTCGGTGACGGCCGTTTGATCAATCTTGCCGCAGCGGAAGGCCATCCTTCGATGGTCATGGATATGAGCTTTGCCAATCAGGCTTTTTCTGTTCTTTATCTTGTAAATACTGCCGAGAGGATGGAGAAAAAGGTGTATTCTGTTCCAAAGGAGATAGATGATGATGTCGCAATGCTAAAGTTGAACTCTATGGGAGTGAAGATAGACACTTTAACCAAAGAGCAGGAAAAATACCTGTCATCCTGGCAGGAAGGGACCTAATGGCCAAAGCTAAGCAAAAGAAAGAAAGCAAACTTGATAAGGTTGCGCAAGCGCTGGAGCGCTCCAATATCGCGGATTATATCCAGTTGATACAGAGGCCATGGAAACTTATTGGAGTGAACCTTCTGGCAGGCGTCGCAAGGGGATTGGGTATTGCCATCGGCATGACGCTGATAGCCGCGCT